>CAYTWU010000153.1:0-8326 GCA_964442175.1 uncultured Rubrivivax sp. | reverse complement strand
TCCAGGCTCACGCGGTGCGTGGCGCGCACCACGCGCCGGGCGTCGGCGTACTCGAGCGAGACGCCACGCAGGCGCAGCAAGGGGATCGCGGCGGACATCGTGGCCTCAGCTGCCGCTGGCGTTGTGCGCATCGTCGAAGAAGTAGTCCTTCGCCGACGCGGGCTTGTTCTTGATGGCGCCGATGCGGTGCATGAAGTCCGCCAGCTGCAGCGTGTTCTGCGGCGTCAGCTTGAACTGCACCTCGGGGCTCTTGATGATGGACAGCAGCAGCGCGCGGTCGATGTTGCCCTGGCCGCTCTTCAGAAAGATGTCGGCCGCCGCCTCGGGGTTGGCGCTGATGAACTTCGCGGCTTCGTCCAGGGCGGCCGTGAACGCGCGGTAGGTCTTCGGGTTCTCGCTGCGGAACTTCTCTGTTGCGTACAGCACCGTGGCCGAGGCCGGCCCGCCCAGCACGTCGTAGCTGTTGAGCACGCTGCGGGCGTTGGGGTTCTGCGCCAGCGACTGGTTCTGGAACGGCGGGTTGCCGAAGTGGCCCGTGATCTCGGTGCCGCCCTTGATGATGGCCGCCGTGGCCTCGGGGTGCGGCACCGCCACCTGCAGCTTGTCGAGCCGGTTCCACTGCGCTTCGCCCCAGAGCTTGGCGCTGGCCAGCTGCAGGATTCGCGACTGCACCGAGACCCCCACTGCCGGCACGGCGATGCGGTCCTTGTCCGTGAAGTCGGCAATGCTCTTGACCGCGGGGTTGTTGGTGACGAGGTAATACGGGAAGTTGCCCAGTGAGGCCACACCCCGCACGTTCTGCCGGTCCTTGGTGCGGTCCCAGATGGTCAGCAGCGGGCCGACACCGGCCCCGGCGATGTCGATCTGGCCGGAGAGCAAGGCGTCGTTGACCGCGCTGCCGCCCGAAAGCCGCACGAACTCCACCTGCACGTCCACACCCAGCGCCTTGCCTTGCTTCTCGATGAGCTTCTGGGCTTCGGCCACGTTGAGCATCAGGTAGACGATGCCGAACTGCTGCGCGATGCGGATGCGGCCTTCGGCATGGGCGGTGCCCAGCGCGAGGGCGGACAAGGTCAAGGCCACGACCGTGGCACGGCGGAACAGGGAACGAGGCTTCATGCCGGACTCCAGGAATCAGCAAACAAACACAGGGAAAGGGAACCGGGTCGAGCCCCGGCGGGGCTCACACGGGCACGTCGCCTTCGACGGTGGTGCGATAGAGCCGGCGGCGCTGCTCGGGCGGGCAACCGGTGGCCAGGTGCATCACCGAGCGGTTGTCCCAGAACACCATGTCATGGGGCTGCCAGCGGTGGCGGTACACGAACTCGGGCCGCGTGCTGTGCGCGTGCAGCGCCTGCAGCAACTCCGCGCTGTCGCTGTCGGGCACGCCCAGCAGACGGGTCGTGAAGTGTTCGCTGACGAACAGCGCCAGGCGGCCGGTCTCGGGGTGCGTGCGCACCACCGGGTGCACCTCGGGCGGCACCTGTGCCACCTGGGCATCGCTGAGGTCCGGGCGCCAGGGGTTGCGGCGCTGCAGTTCGGCGTACACCTTGAGGTAGGAGTGCTCGGCGCGCAGGTGGCGTACCCGGCGCTGCAGCTCGGGCGGCAGCGTCTCCCAGGCGCGGTGCTGGTTGGCGAACAGGGTGTCGCCGCCTTCGGCCGGCAGCTCCTGCGCGTGCAGGAAGGAGCCCAGGCTGGGCCGGCGCTTGTAGGACAGGTCGGAGTGCCAGAACACCCCCGCGTCCCCCAGGCCGATGGGCTGGCCGTGCTCGACGATGTTGGAGACGATCAGCACCTCGGGGTGATCGGGCAAGGCAAACTGGTGCAGCACATGGCGCTGCAGCACGCCCCAGCGGCGCGTGAAGGCCACCTGCTGTGCCGGCGTGGTGCGCAGATCACGGAAGACCAGCACGTGGTGGTCCAGGTGCGCCTGGTGCAGGCGGGCGAAATCGGCATCGGACACGGGGCGGGACAGATCGAGGCCCAGGACCTCGGCGCCCAGCGCAGCGTCCAGCGGGCGGATGACCAAGGTGTCTTGCACCGGCTCAGATTCAACGGCAGAACTCATGGCTGTGGACTCTATGCAGCCGTGTTCATTCAGAGAACGAATCGATGCGCATGACGCTACTCGCGCTGCGCATATGGTCGACAACGATCAGCGAAGGGGCCGGATCACGAGCTCGTCGTAGCCGGTGCTGTCGTCAGGCTCGCGCGTGAAAGCCCAGTCGGGCAGCGGCGCCAGCAGGACCTCGGCCGTCGTGCGCACCAAGCAGCCGGGGCCTGCGTGGCCACCGGTCACCCGGCCGTCGGGCCCGGCCACGCTGAGGTGCAGGTGCGTGTGGTCCGCCCCGACGCTGCCGCTCAGCGTCAGCAGCTCCAGGTCTTCATCGAGCCGCAGCAGTGCCTCGGCGCCGGCCAGGCGGATGACGGCCGGCCGCAGGCTGCCGATACCGGCCAGCACAAACGCCGCCTGCCAGCCGCGTGCAGCCACGGCGGCCTGCAGGGCCAACGCAGATCGTCGCCGGGCATCAGACGCAGCGGAAGGCTTGGAGGACTGGCCATGTGCGCATCATGGCCGCGAACCCGGCTGGCTTCAATCGGGCCGGATGTTGGCCGCCTGGATCAGCGGCGCCCATTGCCTCAACTCCCGCTGCACCACGGCGGCCAGCACCTGCGGCGTGCTGCCCACGCCCACCGCGCCTTGCTGCAGCAGGCGAGCCGCGACGGCCGGGTCCTGCACCACGCGCTGAATGTCGGCCTGCAGGCGCTGCACAGCATGGGCAGGGGTGCCGCGCGGTGCAAAGGCAGCGATCCAGGAGTCGACCTCGTAGTCGGGCAGGTTCAGGGCCTCGGCCACGGTGGGCACATCGGGGAAGCTGGGGTTACGCTGCCGGGTCGTCACGGCCAACGGCCGCACGCGGCCGGCCTTGGCATGCGCGGCGGCCGCGCTGATGGACAGGATGCCGATCTCCAGCTGCCCGCCGATGACATCGGCCACCGCTGGGCCGCCCCCGCGGTAGGGGATGTGCACGAAGAACGTGCCCGTGCGCTGCTTGATCCACTCGCCGGCCAGGTGCGAGGGGGAGCCACTTCCGGCGGTGGCGTAACTCAGTCGCCCCGGATTCCGGCGCGCGTGCGCCACGAGGCCGGCCAGCGAATCAAACGGCGCCTGCGGGTGCGCGAAGACCAGCTGCGGCAGGCTGGCCACCAGGCTGACAGGCTCGAAGTCCCGTTCGACGTCGTAAGGTGTCTTGAACACCAGCGGGTTGATGGTGTGCGACGACAGCGTCAGCAGCACGGTGTAACCATCGGGCGTGGCCTTCGCGACATGGTCGGTGCCGAGGGCACCGGCGGCGCCGCCGCGGTTGTCGATGTTGACGGTCTGGCCCAGCGCCCGGGCCAGCGGCTCCTGCAGGATGCGGCCCACGACATCGACACCGCCGCCGGCCGGGTAAGGCACGACCACGCGCAGCGGCTTGGTCGGCCAAAGGCTGGGCTGGGCAAGGGCCTCGTGCGGGGCCCAGGCCGCAGCGGCCGCGGACAGCAGCCATTGGCGGCGTGAAGGAAGACGGGTGGACATTCGAGCGCTCCGGTGTGGCAAGGATGGCCACCACCGTAGAGACGCTCACGCGCGCTGGCAACGAAGCTTTTTTCCTGTGCTCATGCGCTCCTCAGCACCTGGAAGCCGTGCGTGCCATCGCGGGCCAGCTGCGCCACCAGGCCGAACTCCCAGTCCAGGTAGGCCTGCATCGCGGCAGGCGGCGCATCGGTGCCTTCGTAGGGGCGCTGGTAGCGGTGGGTGCGCGGGCCGGGCCAGGGCTGGCCGCCGGGTGCCACGGGTTGCCAGGGGCCGGTCTCCGTCAGGCCGCCGGTGTCGTCCAGCCAGGCCACGTCCCAGCCCATCTGCGCCAGCCAGTGCGCGGTCACGGGGGCCCGCACGCCATCGTCGTCGGCCAGCACGATGCGCGCCCCGCGCACGGCGGCGAACACATCGGTCTCCTGCACCAGCTGCCCACCGGGTGCGCTGCCAAAGCCCGGCCGATGGCCGGCCGCGTACTCTTCTGGCGTGCGCACGTCCCAGCGGTACAAGGTGCGGGCCGGATCGGCCTGCCAGCGCAACAAGGTGGCCGCATCGATGCGCTGTGCGCCAGCCCGCTGCGCCAGTGATTGCGCCGTCGCGCGCGCCGCGGCACGCTCACCCTCCGACACCGGACCAAAACGCCGCTGCGCGCCATGTTCCAGCGCCTGCCCCGCCAGCAGCCACCCGATGGTGCCGTTGCGCAGCGCATGCACCGGGTTCGGCAGGCCGGCGTTGACCAGGGTCTGCGCGCCGATCAGGCTGCGGGTGCGGCCGGCGCAGTTGACGATGATGTGCGTGCGCGGGTCGGGCGCCAGGCTGCGCGCCCGCAGCAGCAGCTCACCGCCCGGCACGCTGACGCCCTGCGGGATGGCCATGGTCTGGTACTCGTCGAAGCGGCGTGCGTCCAGCACCACCACATCCGCGCCGCTGTCGAGCAAGGCCTTCACCTCGGGTGCCGGCAGCGACGGTGTGCCCCGTTCGTGTTCGACCAGTTCGCCGAAGGCCTTGCTGGGCACGTTGACGTCGATGAACAACTCGCCGCCGCTGCGGCGCCAGCCATCCAGGCCGCCTTCCAGCAGCGAGACCTTCGTCCAGCCCGCGGCCTGCAGCCATTGCGCCGCCGGCGCGACAAGGCCCTCGCCATCGTCCATCAGCACCACCGGCGCGCTGCGGCGCGGCAGGCGCCAGGGCGCGTCGTCGGCCAGGCGGCGCAGCGGCAACTGCACGGCAAACAGCGGGTGGCCGCGGGCGAAGCTGTCTTCCTCGCGCAGGTCGACCAGCGCGATCTCCTGGCGCTGGCGCAGCGCGTCGCGCACGGCCTGTGCGGGGGTGGTGGGCAGGGCGTTCATGCGCCCAGGTTAGCCCAAGGTGTCGGCCCAGATGTTGCGCGCCCAGTCCAGCGCATACCGCGCTTCCAGCTCGTTGCGTGCCGCCGAGAGCCCGCCCGCGCCGGCCACCGGCACCAGCGTCTTCTGCTCGGCACTCCACTTGTGCACGCTGGCCACGTGCACCACCTCGCGGTCGGACACGAAGCTGTAGCAGGTGTTGGCGATGATGGGGTTCGGGTTGACCGGCTGGCCGGTGAGCTGCGCGATCACGGCATCGGCCACCACCTTGCCGTGGTTGTTGGCCTGGAAGCCGCTCTTGGGCATGCCGGGCGCCGATGCGGTGGCGTCGCCGATCACGTGCACCCCCGGCGCGCGCTGCGACTCAAAGCCCTGGAACTCCACGCCCACCCAGCGGTTGTTGACGTTGATCAGCGGCTGCGCAATGCGCCCGGCCTGCTGTGGCGGGATGATGTTGAAGAGATCGGCCTTGAAGTCCTCGACCTCCAGCCTGGCCACGCTGCGCGCGGCATCGAACTCCACCAGCGCACTGTTGGGGCGGTACTCGATCAGACCCGGGTACAGCTCGTTCCAGGCCTTCAGGAACAAAGCCTTCTTGGAGGTGATGTCGGGGTTGCCGTCGAGGATGACCACCTTGCTGCGCGGCTTGGCCTGCTGGAAGTACTGCGCCACCAAGCTGGCGCGTTCGTACGGTCCCGGCGGGCAGCGGTAGGGCGCCTTGGGGATGCTGATGGCGAACACACCACCGTTGGGCAGGGCTTCGAGCTGGCGGCGCAGCGCCACCGTCTGCGGGCCGGCTTTCCAGGCGTGCAGCACACGCCCGCTGGCCTCGGCCGCCACCAGGCCGGGGATGGTGTCGGACAGGAAGTCCACACCCGGCGCGACGACCAGCCGGTCGTACGGCAGCGGCTCGCCGCGGGCGAGGCGCACCTGCTTCCTGTCGAGGTCGATGGCGGTGGCTTCGTCGCGCACCAGCGTCACACCGTGTTTCGCCAGCCCGTCGTAGGACGCCGTGACCTGCTCGATCTTCTTCGCGCCTGACAGCACCAGGTTGCTGATCGGGCAGGAGACAAAACGCTCGCCACGTTCGACCAGGGTGACGGCGATGCGGGGCTCCCACAGGCGGATGTACTTGGCCGCCGTGGCGCCGCCGAAGCCGGCACCGATGATGACCACGCGGGCGATGGGCTTCTCAGTGGCCACGCTGGCACAACCCATCATCGCCAACGGGGTCAGACTGGCACCGGCCAGCAGAGTTCTTCTGCGCAGGGTCATGCTCTGTTCCTCACTTCACGGCCGCAAAGACCTGCGCAATGCGGCGCAGCTCGTCGTCGGTGTAGCCCTTGGTGTGCTGGTGCATCACCGTGGCAGCCGGGCGCTGCCCGTTCTTGAACTCCACCAGCGCCTGGTAGAGCTGATCGGCGTTGCGCCCGGCCAGCGCCGGCACGCTGCCCTGGGTGCGGCCGTCGGTGCCGTGGCAGGCGGCGCAGCTGGCGGCCCAGGTGCGGGCAGCGCGGTCGGGCGCGGGCTGGGCGGTGGCTGCCAGGCTGGTGATGGCGATGGCGGCTGTCAGACAAAGGCGCATGTCGTGTGTCTCAAGCAGGAGGGATGGGTGTGAGGACCCGCTGGAGGACTTGGTCCTCCAGCGCGGCAAAGCGGGCATCGCCGCGTGGCCGCGGGCGTGCCAGGAGCACCGGCGCATCCAGCGCGATGCGGCCGTCTTCCACCAGCAGCACGCGGTCCGCCAGGGCCACGGCCTCGGCCACGTCGTGCGTGACCAGCAGCGCGGTGAAGCGGTGCTGTGCCCACAGACGCTCGATCAGGCGGTGCATCTCGATGCGGGTCAGCGCGTCCAACGCCCCCAGGGGCTCGTCCAGCAACAACAAGCGCGGTCGGTGCACCAGCGCGCGCGCCAACGCCACCCGCTGGCGCTGGCCGCCGGACAACACCGCCGGCCAGTCGTGTGCGCGGTCGGCCAGGCCCACCTGGGCCAGTGCCTCACCGGCGAGGCGGCGGCCCTCGGCCGGCGGCAGGCCCAGCGCGACGTTGTCAATGACACGCTTCCAAGGCAGCAGGCGGGCGTCCTGGAACATGATGCGGATGTCGGCCCCATGCGCAGCGGGTGCCGCGTCGTCGAAGCGCAGCAGCCCGTCATCGGGGGCCTCCAGCCCGGCGAGCAGACGCAGCAGCGTGCTCTTGCCGCAGCCACTGCGGCCGACGATGGCCACGAAGCTGCCGGGCTCCACCACCAGCCCCACGTCGCGCAGCACGTGACGCGCGCCGTAGCGCTTGTTCAAACCGGCCACTTCCAGCTGCATGCTGAGGTCCTTCAAGCGGGTTGAGGGCTGTAGCCCGTGTGCCAGCGCAGGCACAGGCGTTCCAGGCCACGGGCCAGCACATCGGCCAACTTGCCGAGCAGTGCGTAGAGCCCGATGCCGACCAGCACCACGTCGGTCTGCAGGAACTCGCGTGCGTTCATCGTCAGGTAGCCGATGCCTGCCTGCGCCGAAATGGTTTCGGCGACGATGAGCAGCACCCACATCAGGCCGAGCGAAAAGCGCAGACCCACCAGGATGGACGGCAGCGCGCCGGGCAGGATCACGTGCCACCACAGCGCAAAGCCGCGCAGGCCGTAGCTGCGCGCCATCTCCACCAGGCCGCGGTCCACCGAGCGGATGCCGTGGAAGGTGTTCAGGTAGATCGGGAAAAAGACGCCGACGGCGACCAGGAACAGCTTGGCGGTCTCGTCGATGCCGAACCACAGGATGACGAGCGGGATCAGCGCCAGCGCCGGGATGTTGCGCACCATCTGCAGCGTGGTGTCCAGCAGCGTCTCGGCCAGACGGAAGCTGCCGGTCAGCAGACCCAGCACCAGCCCGAGCCCACCGCCGATGGCCAGGCCGGCGAGCGCCCGCCCGCTGCTGACGGCCACGTGGTGCGCCAGCTCACCCGAGGCCAGCAGGCTCCAGAAAGCCTGCAACACCGCCAGCGGCTCAGGCAACACGCGGGACGACAACCAGCCCAGCCGTGCCGAGACCTCCCAGGCCAGCAGCACCGCGACAGGCACGGCCCAGGGCGCCCAACGCGACGTCTGCACCTCAGACGGGCGCCAGCGGCGGGAGGGCATGCGGTGTCTTGAGCGTCGGCGGTGCCGGACGGGCCCGCGGGCGGCCGTGCAACAGCACAGTCGTCGCCTGTTGCAGGCCCAGCCACCAGCGGCGTGATCGGGTCAAGGGGATGCGGCTCATGGTTCAGCTCTGCGACACCTTGGGCACGATGTGGTTGGCCACGATCTCGCCGAACGGCCCGGTCAGCGTGGTGGCAGCGAGCCGCTCCTGCAACTGCAGGGGCAGCAGCGGGAACACCAGCTCGGCGAAGCGGTGCGCTTCTTCCAGGTGCG
>CAYTWU010000152.1:0-8407 GCA_964442175.1 uncultured Rubrivivax sp. | reverse complement strand
GCATCACGATCACGCCGCCGACGGCTTCACCTTCGCCGTCGAGTTCGCCGATGCCACGCCGCATCTCAGGACCCAGCTGGATGCGCGCGACGTCGCCGAGCCGCACCGACACGCCCGCGTCGGTGGTGCGCAGCGGAATGGCGCGGAAATCATCCAGCGTCTTCAGGTAGCCGTTGGCGCGCACCGCGTACTCGGCTTCGCCGATCTCCACCACCGAGCCGCCGGCCTCCTGGTTGGCGCGGCCCACTGCGGCCGCCACCATGCTCTGCGAGACGCCGTAGACGGCCAGCCGGTCAGGATCGAGCACGATCTGGTACTGCCGCACCATGCCGCCCACGCTGGCCACCTCGGCCACGTCGGGCACGGTCTTGAGCTCGAAGCGCAGGAACCAGTCCTGCAATGCACGCAGCTGCGCCAGGTCGCTTTGCCCGCCGCGGTCCACCAGCGCGTACTGGTAGATCCAGCCCACGCCAGTCGCGTCCGGCCCGATCGACGACTTCGCGCCCGCGGGCAGGCGCGACTGCACCTGGTTCAGGTACTCCAGCACGCGTGATCGTGCCCAGTACAGGTCCACCCCGTCGTCGAAGATGACGTACACAAAGCTGTCACCGAACATCGAAAAGCCGCGCACGGCCTTCGTACCGGGCACCGACAGCATGGTGGTGGTCAGCGGGTAGGTGACCTGGTTCTCGAGGATCTGCGGCGCCTGCCCGGGCCAGCTGGTGCGGATGATGACCTGCGTGTCCGACAGGTCGGGCAGCGCGTCCAGCGGCGTGCGCGACAGCGCCACCACGCCCCAGGCGGTGAGCAGTGCGCTGGCCAGCAGCACGAGGAAGCGGTTGGCCAGGCTCCAGCGGATGAGCGCGGCGATCATTTGCCGGCTCCCGGCGCCACGCGCTGCACGCTCGTGATCTGCGGCACGTCGCCGTCCCGCATGCGGAACTCGATCTCGACCTGCTCACCCGGCGCCAGATCACGGGGACGCCGCTCGGTGGGCGGCAAGCGGAAGTCCATCACCATCTGGGGCCACTTCAGCGCGGGGATGGGCGGGTGGTCCAGCGTGACGGTGTCGCCTTCGATGGCGGTGATGCGCGCCGGCGTGCGGTGCACGGCCGCCTCGGGTGCGGGAGGTGCCGCCTCGGCCGCGCCAGGCGCCTGGTTCAGCCGCGCCTCCACGCCGCGCAGGCTGGCTTCGGAGTCGACCAGGAACTGCCCCGCCAGCACCACGCGCTGGCCGGCACTCAGCCCGGCCAGGATCTCGGTCTGTCCCTGCGCCTCCAGCCCCGTCTTCACCTCCACCGGCCGGAAGCGGCCCTCGGGCTCGGCCAGCATCACCACGCTGCGGCGGCCGGTGTGGATGACGGCGTCCATGGGTACCAGCAGCGACTTCGCACGCGGGGGCTCGGCGAAACGCAGCTGGACGAACATGCCCGGCACCAGCCGCGCCGACGGGTTGGCCAGTTCCAGTCGGGCCTTCAGCGTGCGCGTCGCGGCGTCGACCTCGGGCAGCAGTGCCTGGACGCGGCCCGTGAAGCGCTGCCCTGGCGCTGCCGGGCTGGTGGCCACCACGGCGGCGCCGGGCTTGAGCTGCGCCGCCTGGCTCTCGGGCACCTGGCCCTCGGCCCAGACCGTGGCCGTGCCCTGCAGCCGCATCAGCGGCATGCCGGGCATCACGGTGGCACCTTCACGCGCCATCAGCTCGGTCACCACGCCGCCCACCGGCGCGGTCAGCGTCACGCGGCCCTGCACGCGCTGGCGCTGCGCCACCTGCTCGATCAGCGCTTCGTCCATGCCCACCTGGCGCATGCGTGCGCGGGCGGCATCGCGCAGGGCGTCAGCGCCCGGGCCGGTCATGCGCGTAGCGGCCAGGTAGTCCTCCTGCGCCGCCACCCAGTCGGGCACGTACAGGTCCAGCAGCGGCGCGCCGGCCGCCACACGGTCGAAGGTGGCGCGCACGTGCAGCTTCTCGACAAAGCCCATGGCGCGCGCCGCCACCACCTCCTGCAGCCGCTCGTTCCAGGCCACGTTGCCGGCGGCAATCACCTCCATGGCCAGCGAACCCGCCACCACCTCGGCGGTGCGCAGCCCCAGGTTCTGCTGCACGCGCGGGCTCACGCTGACCGTGCCTTCGTCGGCGGCCCCCTGGCCGCCGCCGGCATAACGCGGCACCAGCATCATGTCCATGAACGGCGACTTGGCCGGGGCGTCGAAGTTCTTCCCCGGCACCATGGGATCGTGGTAGTTCTGGATGCGCAGGCCGGTGGCGGGGTCGATGTCGCCGGCCTTGAGGCCGTCGCGGATGTGGCGGCGTGTGGCTTCTTCGCCTTGAGGGATCGTCCACTGCGACGGGTCGGCCGGAGCGGCGGCCGCGGCCTCGGGCGCGGCCATCATGGCCATGCCCTGGCTCATGCCGAGCCGCCAGGCACCGCCGCCCACGGCGGCCAGGGCCGCGACGGCGGCGAACGTGATCTTCAGGGTCCTGGAGTTCATCGCGGGGCTCCCTCGGTCGGGGTTTGGACGGCGGACACCGTGGGTTCTTGCGGAACGAGGAACGCGAGGCGGGCCCACAGGCGCGCGGTCTGCAGTGCCAGCTCGATGCGTTCCATCTGAAGGGCCAGCGCCGCACGCCGCGCCTCGAGCACCGCCGACAGCGGTGCCTGCCCGCCGCGGAAACCGGCCAGCGCGGCCTCGATGCGCTGCAGGGCCAGCGGAGCGCGTTCGCGATCGATCAGCGCCAGCTGCGCCAGGCCGGCATGCCAGGACTCGATCCAGGACTCGGTCTCCAGGCGGCGTTCGCGCACCAGTTCATCACGCTCGGCCCGCAGCGCCTCGGCCTGCGCCAGGCGGGCAGCGAGTTCGCGGTCCTGCCGCTGCGGGCGGTCCCAGGGCAGCGGCAGCGAGACGCCGATGGACACCATGTTCGAGTAGCGCGAGCCGCGCTGGCTGAACATCAGCTCGGCGCTCCAGTCGGGCTCGCGCTCGGCGCGGGCAACTGCGGCAGCAGCGCCGGCCTCGGCGGCGCTCGCATCCAGCCGCTGCACATCCGGGTGGGCTTCCGGGCGGCCGGCCACGGCGTGCAGCGCGTCGGCCTGTCCGGCCTGGGCTGGCGGGGCTGCAAGCGGTCGGTCGAGCGCATCGCCGGTCCAGCGGGAAAGCGCACGGCGCGCATTGGCCACCTCGGACCGAACCTCGGTGAGCGACTGGTCCAGCCGGGCCAGGGCCTCGCGGGCCGCCAACACGTCGGCCGGCGTGGCGCGGGCGCTGCGCAAGGCGGCCTCGGCCGCCTCGATCTGGCGCGAGGCCTCGTCGCGAAGGGCCTGCAGCACGCCCTGGCGCTGCTCGGCGGCCTGGCGCTCGAACCAGGCCATGGCCGTCTCGCGCTGCACCGCCGCGGTCCGCAGTTGCCGCTCGGCCTGTGCGACCTCGGCTTCGCGCTCGAAGCGCTCGGCGCGGGCATCGCGCTTGTCGGCGCGGGTGAAGGTCTGCATCAGGCCGATGGAGCGCATCGTCATGAAGTCGCGGGTGGTGCTGAAGCGTTCGGCGCCGTCGACCGGCAGGTTGTCCAGCGACAGGCGCAGCACCGGGTCGGGGCGCTGGGCGGCAGCGATGGCGCGTTCGCGGGCTGCATCGGCAGCGGCGGCGGCGGCCGTGGGCGACAGTGCGCGCGCCGTGGCAGCCGCGACCGCGTCCTGCACGGAGACGGGCTCGGTTGCTGCTGCATCGATCGGCACACAAGCGACGACCGCAGCCAGGGACAGGATCGTGAAGCGTGCGACCTGCAGAGGTCGATCGAACAGGCGGCGGCGTGCGCGCGCACGCCGCAGCATGGGCATGGGGAGCATGGTGGACAGGACTCCGGCGAGCCTCGCCGCGCCGCGCGCGGTAGAGGCCATGGACTGATCGGCCGCCGCCGGCGCGAAGATTGCTGGCGAACGGTCAGGCGGGCGCGCCCGGGGCGCGCGGCTCGATCAGGCGCTGGTGGGTGGGCGCCACGGCGCGCCGGGCGGCGCGCTCAGGGCCGACGGCCCCGGCCGAAAGGCTCGGTCCGAGTCAGAAGCAGTTGCAACCGTGCCCAGGAAGGGCGACGGCGCCCACACCACCAGACTGGCGCAGTCCAGGCCCTGCTTGCAGAGATGACCGGTGTCGGCCCAGGTCTGCATGTCGTTGCAGCAGTCAGGCAGGTCGACGGCCTCGGGTTCACCCGCAAGAACCATGGCCGCCATCTCGCCTTCCAAAGGGCACGGCGATGGCCCAGCCGTCTCCGTGCCGACGGCTTGACAAGCCAGGCAAAGGCATAGAAAGAGCGTCTGCAACATGCGCATCACGCGTCAAGCATACAGCGAGCACCCAGTCGGCGGCCGATGACAAACCGCCAGAAGCCCAAGCCCCCACGGGGTACGTGGCCGCGCAGCCGGGCAAACACCAAGTGCTGGGCACGGCCCGGAATTGGGCGCGCAAGCTGGAGCAGGCCGAACAGCTCAAGGCCAGCATCAGGGCCCCCACCCTGGTCCAAGGTCTCGAGCGTCAAGACCTCTTTCTTTTGGGCCGATCACCCTGGGCTCGGTACACCGTTGGCGGCAGCCGCTCTTGTGCAGCGGTAGCATTTGCCATCCATGAGCACCCCGGCCACCGACGAAGCCCGACGCCTGGCGCGGCTGCACGAGCTGATGGTTCTGGACACGGCGCCAGAGACCGTCTTCGACAGCATCGTGCAGATGGCGTCCCGCATCTGTGATGCACCCATCAGCCTCGTCAGCCTGATCGACGAGCAACGGCAGTGGTTCAAGGCCCAGACCGGCATGCCCGGGACCGGTGAAACACCGCGCCAGCACGCGTTCTGTGCGCACGCCATCCAGTCCGGTGAGGTGCTGGAGGTCCCGGACGCGCAGCTGGACCCCCGGTTCCGAGACAACCCGTATGTGACGGGCGACCCGCACATCCGGTACTACGCCGGTGCACCCTTGTCTCTGCCCACGGGCGAGCGGGTCGGAACCCTCTGCGTCATCGACCGCGCGCCCCGGCGCCTGGCGCCCGCGCAGCTGCAGGTCCTGCAGGAGCTGGCCGCCATCGCGACGCAGACGCTGCTGATGCGGCGCGACCTGCTCGCCAGGGCGCTGTCCGCACGCAGCGAGTTCGAAGCGAGCCTGTCGGTCAGCGAGCAGCTGCACCGGGCCATCGTGGAGGAACAGTCGGAGCTGATTTCATTGGCCCGTGGGGATGGCACCTTGCTGTACGCCAACCCGGCCTACAACCGCACGGTGGGCCGCTCCAGCGACTCCTTGGTGGGCCAGAGCCTTTACGACTACGTGGACGAATCGGACCGCGAGCTGGTCCGCGATCGGGTCGATTGGGTCCTGAGCACCGGCGAGAGCATCGTGGGGGAGAACCGGATGCTGGGCCCGGACGGTGAAGAACGCTGGGTTGCCTGGACCAACAGCGTGCAGGTGCAGCCCGAGGGCGAGCGGATCTTGCGCTCCGTCGGCCGCGACATCACCGCGCGGCGGCGCGCGGAGACGGCCCTGCGGGCCAGCCAGGCGTTTCTCAGCCGCACCGGGCGCGTGGCCGGCGTCGGGGGCTGGGAAGTCGAGATCGCGACCGGGCACGTCACCTGGTCCGCGGAGACGCGGCGCATCCACGAAGTCCCCGACGACTACCAACCGACGCTGGCGGGCGCCATCGCGTTCTACGCGCCGGCGGCACGGGCGACGATAGAGGCAGCCGTGCAGCACGCCATGGCCACCGACCAAGGCTGGGACCTCGAACTGCCCTTCGTCACCCACACAGGACGCGACATCTGGGTGCGTGCGGTCGGCGAGGTCGAGCGCGAGAACGGGGAGGTCGTTCGCCTGGTCGGCGCCTTCCAGGACATCACACAACGAAAGCGGCTGGAGCAGCAGCTGGCGGACAGCGAACGCTTCGTGCGCCAGGTCACCGACAGCCTGCCGGTCCGGATCGCCTACCTGGACCGCGACACCCGTTACCTGTTCGTGAACGAAGCGCACTGCCGTCGGTTCGGCCTGCCACGGCACGAGATCCTGGGCCGAAAACGCGCCGAAATGACACAGCCGCCGGTGGCCGCGCAATGGAACGACGACGTGGCCCAGGTCCTGGCCGGCCAAGCCCGGACGCTGGAGCTGGAAGAGACCATCGAGGGCAGCCTGCGCCGCATTGAAAGCCGCTTGCTGCCGGACGTCGACGCACAAGGCGTGGTGCGCGGCTTCTTTGCCACGGGCATCGACATCACGGAGCGCAGCCAGGCCGAGCAGGGTTTGCGCGTGCTGACGCACATCTTCGAGGTGTCCAGCGACTTCGTGGTGCAGGCAGACCGCCACGGCGCGATCCTGTACATGAACCCGGCTGCGCGGTCCGTGGTCGGCCTGGACGCCAAGGCCCCGCTGGCGGGCCTGACGGTGGCGGGCTTCAACACGCCGGAAACCAACCAGCTGTTTGCCAGCACCATCGTGCCGGCGGTCAAGGCCAACGGGCGCTGGCAGGGCGAAACCACCATCCTGGCGGCCGGTGGCCGCTACCTGCCCGTCAGCCACCTCGTCGTGGCGCACATGGGCGCAGATGGCAAGATCGAGCGCTACTCCGCCATCATGCGCGACATCTCCAACGAAGTCCTGGCCCGCCACGACCTGGAACGGCAGTCGGCCGTCTTGCGCTCGGTGACCGAGGCCGTGCCCGCCATCGTATCGGTCGTCGACAAGGCCTTGCGCTACCGCTTGGTGAACAGCGCGTTCGAGCATTGGCACGGCCAGGCGCGCGCCCAGGTGCTGGGCCGGTCGGCGCTGGACCTGCTGACCCCCAGCGAGGTGCAGCAAAGCCGCGACTGGGCAGAACGCGCCCTGGCGGGGGAGACCGTGCACTTCGAGCGCCACTACCCGTTGCGCGCGGGCCAGCCCACGCTGTCGCTCACCTACGTGCCCCTGGTGCTCGAAGACGGGCAGGTGGATGGTTTTGTCGGGGTCGGGCTGGACATCACGACGCACCGGCGTGAGCAGGTCCGCCTGCAGGCCCTGGCCGAGCGTGACCCCTTGACCCAACTGCTCAACCGCGCCGGGTTTGCCGCCCACCTGCAGCGCGCCATCGCCGAGGGCGATGGCGCCGAGCTGGCCCTGATCTGCATCGACCTGGACCGCTTCAAGCCTGTCAACGACACCCACGGGCACCCGGTCGGTGACCGCCTGCTGCAGGCCGTGGCCGGGCGGTTGGCGGGCCTGATCCGTCCCAGCGACGCCGCCGCCCGCCTGGGCGGCGACGAGTTTGCCGTGCTGCTGCACGGCATTCGTGACATGGGTGCGGCACGGCAGGTGGCCCACAAACTGCTGGCGGCCGCCTGCACCCCGTTCGACATCGATGGCAAACAACTCCACATCGGCGCCAGCATCGGCGTGGCGGTGGGTGCGCTCGCCGAGGACGCTGGCGAATCACTGCTGGCGTCGGCCGATGCCCGGCTCTACAAGGCCAAACACCGCGGCCGTGGGCAGATCGTCTCCGATGCGGGCGATTGACCACCTGCGGGTGCCCGCCGGCGCTGGCGTTCGCCAGCGCGGAGCAGGACTTGCAGGAGATGCTCGGCAACCTGCCCGACAACGCCTGCCGCAGCGCACGTGGCGCGGTGACGGCGAAGGCCAGGCGGGCGGGCCGCAGCGGCTTCGCGCCACCGCGGCACCCTCAGTCCAGGCGCAGAAACACCCGGCCGCCCTCGACCTTCACCGGGTAGCCGCGCAAAGCCTCGTTGACCGGCTCGCACAGCGGCCTGCCATCACGCACGTCGAACCTGCCCTGGTGCAGCGGGCACTCGATCTCGTGGCCGTCGAGGAAACCGTCGCACAACCGCGCGTGGCCGTGCGTGCAGAGGTTGTCGGTGGCGTAGACGACGTCGCCGACGGTGTAGACCGCGATGTCGCGGCCGGCGACGGCCACACCCACCACGTCGTCGGAGGGCAGGTCCTCGGCCGCGAGGGCATCGACCCAGTTCGTGTCGTTCATGGCGGCCTCAGATCGGGTAGATGATGCTGTTGGGGATCATCTCGGAGTCGTAGATGCACTCGCGAGAGGCGAACTTCAGGCCTGCCGGCGTGCGCACCACGTGGTCGATGTAGCGGCCGACGTTGAACACCGTCGTCGCGTCCGACAGCTTGGTGCGCAAGACGGCGTAGTTGGCCTCGCAGCGGAACTCGCCCTCGCCGGCTGCGCGCACCACCGGCGTGCCGACGATGTGGCGCTGGTAGTAGGGGTCGTGGAACAGCGTCTCCTGGATGCCGTAGACCCGATCCTTCAGCATGCCCTTGCTGGTGAACGAGAGTGTCGCCAGCGGAAAGCCACGCTCGTGGTTCTCGCGTGGCTGCAGGCGGTACGTGCAGTCGTCGGTGAAGAACTCGGGCCACAGGTCCCAGTGGCC
>CAYTWU010000151.1:0-8521 GCA_964442175.1 uncultured Rubrivivax sp. | reverse complement strand
TTCAGGCCCTGGCCCATCTCGGTGCCGCCGTGGTTCACCAGCACCGAGCCGTCGGCGTACACATGCACCAGCGCGCCGGCCTGGTTGAAGTGCGCGACGTTGAAGGAGATGCCGAACTTCAGCGGTGTCAGCGCCAGGCCCTTTTTCAGCACCGGGCTGCTGGCGTTGAAGGTCTCGATGGCGGCTCGGCGTGCAGCGATGTCGGCGCTGCGCGCCAGTTCATCCACCAGCCCGTGGATCACGTTGTCTTCCACCACCTGGCCATACGGGGTGACGTTGTGCTCCGCCGTGCCGTAGAAGTTGGCGCGCCGCACGGCCAGCGGGTCCAGGCCCAGGTGGCGTGCGATGTCGTCCAGGATCACTTCCACCGCCAGTGCGCCCTGCGGCCCACCAAAGCCGCGGAAGGCGGTGTTGCTCTGCGTGTTCGTCTTCGCGCAGTAGCCGTTCATGCGCACGTTCGGCAGCCAGTAGGCGTTGTCGAAGTGGCACAGCGCACGTGTCATCACCGGCGGCGACAGGTCGGCGCTGTGGCCGGCGTTGGCGATCAGGTCCACCACCACGCCCAGGATGCGGCCCTGCTCGTCGAAACCCACGTCCCAGTCGAACTCGAAGGGGTGGCGCCGGCCGGTGACCAGGAAATCGTCGTCGCGGTCCACACGCAGCTTCACCGGCCGCTGCAGCTGCGCCGCGGCCACCGCGGCGATGACGGCGAACACGGCCGATTGCGACTCCTTGCCGCCAAAACCGCCGCCCATGCGCCGGCACACCACCTGCACCTGGTGTGCGCTCCAGTGCAGCGCATGCGCCACGACCTGCTGCATCTCGCTGGGGTGCTGGGTGGAGCAGTGCAGCAGCAGCGTGCGGCCCTCCTGCGGCAGCGCATAGCTGATCTGGCCCTCCAGGTAGAACTGCTCCTGGCCGCCCAGGCTGAAGCTGCTGCGCAGCCGGTGCGGTGCGGCGGCCAGTGCGGCGTCGGCATCACCACGTGCCAGCACCATGGGCGGCACCACGTACTGCATCGCGGCATGGGCGGCACGCGCGTCCAGCAGCGCGGGCAGCGGCTCGCAGCTGATCACGTGTTTGGCCTGGGCCGCCGCACGCCGGGCCAGCTCGCGGCTGCTGGCGATGACGGCGAACACCGGCTGGCCCAGGTAACGCAGCGTGCCGTCGGCCAGCACCGGGTCGTCGTGCACGATGGGGCCGCAGTCGTTGCGGCCGGGGATGTCGGCGGCGGTCAGCACCGCCACCACGCCAGGCTGGGCGCGCAGGCGGTCCAGGTCGATGCCGATCAGCCGGCCATGCGCCACCGGCGACAGGCCCAGCGCGGCGTGCAGCGTGCCGGCGGCCTCAGGGATGTCGTCGATGTAGGTGGCCTGGCCGCTGACGTGCAGGTGGGCCGATTCGTGCGGTAGCGATGTTCCAACGCTCATGCGGCACCCCACACCTGTGTCGCGCTGGTGGGCAGCGGATCGTGTGGCCGTGTCTCCAGCCAGAAGCGCTGCAACAGCGCCCGCGCCGAGCGCATCCTGTAGCCGGCGCTGCCGCGCAGGTCGGTGAGCGGCTGGTAGTCCTGGGCCAGTGCGGCCTGGGCGGCCTGCAGCGTGGTTGCGGTCCAGGGTTGGCCGAGCAGCGCGGCCTCGGCGTGGCGGGCACGCCTGACGGTGCCGGCCAGGCCACCGAAGGCGATGCGCACCGATTGCACTGTGTCGCCTTGCAGCGTGATCGCCAGCCCGCAGGCCAGGCCGGAGATGTCGCAATCCCGGCGTTTGCTCAGCTTGTAGGCGCGCAGCTGCGTGCCGGGTGTGGGCAGCGGCACGTCGATGCGCACCAGCAGTTCCCCCGGCTGGCGCTGGTTTTTCATGTAGTCCAGGTAGAAACCGTCCAGCGGCAGCGTGCGTTCCGCCGCGCCGTGGCGCAGCACCAGGCGTGCGTCCAGCGCCAGCAGCACCGGCGGGCTGTCGCCGATCGGCGAGCCGTTGGCCAGGTTGCCGCCCAGCGTGCCGGTGTGGCGCACAGGGGGCGAGGCAAAACGCAGCGCCATCTCGCGCAGCGTGGGCCAATGCAACACCAGCGCGGCCCAGGCGTCTTCCAGCGGCGCCGCGGCGCCGATCTGCAACACATCGCCATGTACGCTGATCTGCTTCAGCGCCGGCACCGCGCCCACGGAGGTCAGCGCCGGCAGCACCCGCAGCTGTTTGTTCACCCACAGGCCGATGTCGGTGCAACCGGCCAGGATGGTGGCCTGCGGCTGCGCGGCGACGGCCTCGGCCAAGCTGTCCAGCGTGCGCGGTGCGGTGAATGTTTCCACTTGGCCCGTGGCCGGCTGCAGCGCCTGGTAGTGCAGCGGCGGGTCGGCCTGCAACGTGCGCAGCAGCTCGGCGGTGGCCGCATCGTCCAGCGCCGGGGCAGCGCTGTTGAACATCGCCTCGCCGGCATCCAGGATGGGCCGGTAGCCGGTGCAGCGGCACAGGTTGCCCGACAGTGCATCGGCGATCTCGCTCCGCGTGGGCACGGTGCCACGGGCCTGGTGCTGCTGCCGGCAGGCGGCCAGCGACACCACAAAACCCGGCGTGCAGAAGCCGCACTGCGAGCCGTGGCAGGCCACCATGGCCTGCGCGGCCGGGTGGTCGGTGCCCAGGTCTTCCACGGTGCGCAGGGCCTTGCCGTCCAGCGTCGGCAAAAACTGGATGCAGGCGTTCACGGTGCGCCAGCGCAGGCTGTCCTGCACCAGCTCGCCCACCAACACGGTGCAGGCGCCGCAGTCGCCTTCGTTGCAGCCTTCTTTGGTGCCGGTGCAGCGCCGGTGTTCGCGCAGCCAGTTCAGCACGCTGGTGGTGACGGGCAGGCCCGCCACTTCGACGAGGGCCCCGCGGTGGACAAATCGGATCGGGCGATCGGCGAAGGTTGGGGTCATGGGCGGTTCTGGGAGCAAGCGCGATGCCCGGGAGGTGAGGAAAAGAGGCCAAGCCTTGGCTTCAGAATACCGCCAATGGGTGCAGGCCGGCCTTCAATCCCCCTCTTGTGGTGCGCGTTGGCACCAGCCTGGCGCGCACCCGTGCAGACAGGCGGGCGCGTGACTTGCAATGTCCGGCACCGCCCATGACAAGAACAGCCATCCGCGGTGACCTGCTCGACCTGACGGCCGACCCCGGCCTGACGGCAACGTCTCCCGCCGCCGTGCGCTTCGACGCCCACCACTGGCTGCTGATGGCCGGCGGCCGGATCGTCGGCCGCCAGCCCGAGGCGCCGGGCGAAGGCTGGACCCACATCGACCACGCCGGCCGCCTGGTGCTGCCCGGTTTCATCGACACCCATGTGCACATGCCGCAGCTGGAGGTGATTGCCAGCCATGGCGCCGAGCTGCTGGACTGGCTGAACACCTACACCTTCCCGGCCGAAACCCGTTATGCCGACCCGGCGGTGTCGCGTGCAGGCGCTGCGCTGTTCGCCGATGCGCTGCTGGCCCACGGCACCACGGCCGCGGTGGTGTTCCCGACGGTACACAAGGTCTCGGCCGAAGCGATGTTCGAGGCTGCCGCCGCGCGTGGCATGCGCTGCATCAGCGGCAAGGTGCTGATGAACCGCCACGCGCCGCCGGGGTTGCTGGACGATGTCGAGCAGGCCGAGGCCGATTGCCAGGACCTGATCACCCGCTGGCACGGCCGCGAGCGGCAGTCCTTTGCGCTGACGGTGCGTTTTGCGCCCTGCAGCACGCCCGAGCAACTGGCGATGGCCGGCCGACTGCTGGCCAGCCGGCCCGACCTGTACATGCAGACCCACGTGGCCGAAAACCGCACCGAGGTCGCCTGGGCCGCCGAGCTTTTTCCCGAGGCGCGCAGCTACCTGGATGTCTACCACCGCCACGGCCTGCTGGGCCCGCGTTCGGTGCTGGCGCACGGCATCTGGCTGGACGATGCCGACCGCGCGCTGCTGGCCGCCACCAGCGCGCAGATCGCGCACTGCCCCAGCAGCAACCTCTTCCTGGGCAGCGGGCTGATCGGCTGGCAGGCGCTGGTGGACGCCGGGGCGGCCGTCACGCTGGCGTCCGACGTGGGTGGCGGCACCAGCCTGAGCATGCCGCGCACGCTGGCCGAGGCCTACAAGGTGCAGGCGCTGAACGGCCTGAAGCTGTCCGCCTGGGCGCTGCTGCACGCGGCCACCCGCGGCGCGGCACAAGCCCTGCACCTGGGCCACGAGATCGGCAGCCTGCAGCCCGGCACGGTGGCCGACGTGACCGTGTGGGACTGGGCCGTGGGCCCCGTGGCGGCGCAGCGCGATGCCCGCGCCAACAGCCTGCATGAACGCTTCTTTGCATGGCTGACCCTGGCCGACGACCGCAACCTGGCGCAGACCTTCGTGGCCGGCGAGAGCCGCCACCTGCGCACGACGGAGCCGCTATGAGCCTTCGATTGGAACTGCTGGGCATCAGCAAGCAGTACCCGGCTGTCAAGGCCAACGACAACATCAGCCTGCGCGTGAAGCCGGGTGAGATCCACGCCGTGCTGGGCGAAAACGGCGCCGGCAAATCCACGCTGATGAAGATCATCTACGGCGCCGTGCGGCCCGATGAAGGCGAGGTCCGCTGGAACGGCCAGGCGGTGCAGATCGCCAACCCGGCCGCGGCGCGCCAGCTGGGCATCAGCATGGTCTACCAGCACTTCAGCCTGTTCGACACACTCACCGCGGCCGAGAACGTCTGGCTCGGGCTGGACAAGACGCAATCGCTGTCCCAGGTGACGCAGCGCATCCGCGACGTGGCCGGCACCTATGGCCTGGACATGGACCCGCTGCGCCCGGTGCACACGCTCAGCGTCGGCGAGCGCCAGCGCGTGGAGATCGTGCGCGCGCTGCTGACGAACCCGCAGCTGCTGATCCTGGACGAACCCACCTCGGTGCTGACGCCGCAGGCGGTGGAAACACTCTTCGTCACGCTGCGGCAGCTCGCGGCC
The DNA here is from genome assembly GCA_964442175.1 of uncultured Rubrivivax sp. Classification (GTDB taxonomy): domain Bacteria; phylum Pseudomonadota; class Gammaproteobacteria; order Burkholderiales; family Burkholderiaceae_C; genus Rubrivivax. Next base: position 3,572 of record CAYTWU010000151.1, on the reverse strand, counting down.
GATGGCTGCAGCATCCTCTACATCAGCCACAAGCTCGACGAGATCCGCGCGCTGTGCCACCACTGCACCGTGCTGCGCGGCGGCCGGGTCACCGGCGAGGTGGACCCGGCGCAGCACAGCAACGCCAGCCTGTCGCGGCTGATGATCGGCGCCGAGCCGCCGCAGCTGACGCACCGCGCGGCACAGACCGGCGCCGTGGTGCTGCAGGTGCAGGGCCTGTCGCTGCCGTCGGATGACCCGTTTGCCGTGGCGCTGAAGGGCATCGAGTTCGACGTGAAAGCCGGCGAGATCGTCGGTGTGGCCGGCGTCTCCGGCAACGGCCAGCAGGAGTTGATGGCCGCGCTCTCGGGCGAGGACCCGCGTGCGCCCGCCGGCAGCATCCAGCTCTTCGGGCAAGACATCGCCACGCAGCCGCCGGGCCTGCGGCGTGCGGCCGGCCTGCACTTCGTGCCCGAAGAACGCCTGGGCCGCGGCGCCGTGCCCGTGATGTCCTTGGCGCACAACACACTGCTCACGCGCCGCGCCGGCATCGGTGCCGGCGGCTGGCTGAAACTGGGCGAGGTCAAGGCGCTGGCCGCGCACCTGATCGACCGTTTCCGCGTCAAGGCCGGCGGCCCGGGGGCGGCGGCCAAGAGCCTGTCGGGTGGCAACCTGCAGAAGTTCATCGTCGGGCGCGAGATCGACGCCAACCCGAAGCTGCTGATCGTCTCGCAGCCCACCTGGGGCGTGGACGTGGGCGCGGCGGCGCTGATCCGCGCCGAACTGCTGGCGCTGCGCGACGCCGGCTGCGCGCTGCTGGTGGTCAGCGAAGAGCTGGACGAACTGTTTCAGATCAGCGACCGGCTGCTGGTGATCGCACAGGGCCGGGTGTCGCCGTCGGTGCCCACGGCGCAGGCCAGCGTCGAGCAGATCGGGCAGTGGATGTCGGGGCTGTGGGAAGACAACAAGGAGGCGGCACATGCTGCGGCTTGAAGCGCGCGCCGAGCCGTCCAAGGTCTTGTCGCTGGCCTCGCCGCTGATTGCACTCGCGCTCACCGCGGTGCTGGCCGCGGCGCTGTTCCTGCTGCTGGGCAAGGACCCGGTGCGCGGCCTGGCCATTTTTTTTGTCGAGCCGCTGAACGGCGTGCGTGCCATGAGCGAGGTGGGCCTGAAGGCCACGCCGCTGATCCTGTGTGCCCTGGGCCTGGCGGTCTGTTACCGCAGCAACGTGTGGAACATCGGCGCCGAAGGCCAGCTGCTGCTGGGTGCCATCACCGCCGGGGGCATGGCGCTGTGGCTGGGCGGGCTGGGCATCACCGCGGCACGCGGCACGTTTGCACCGCTGGTGCTGCTGGCGGGGGTGCTGGGCGGCATGTTGTGGGCCGGCCTCACCGCGCTGCTGCGCGACCGTTTCAATGCCAGCGAGATCCTGGTCAGCCTGATGCTGGTCTACGTGGCGCAGCAGCTCGTCAACTACCTGGTCTTCGGGCCCTGGAAGGACCCGCAGGGTTTCAACTTCCCGCAGACGCCCACGTTTGCACCCAGCACCTGGCTGCCGCCGCTGTGGGCCGGCACGCGGCTGCACTGGGGCGCGCTGGTGGTGCCGGTGATGGTGCTGGTGGCCTGGGCATTTCTGTTCCGCTCCTGGCGTGGTTTCCAGCTGCAGGTGGGCGGGCTGGCACCGGCGGCCGCGCGTTACGCCGGCTTTTCGGCGCGCAGCGCGCTGTGGCTGGCGCTGTTGGTGTCGGGCGGCCTGGCGGGCCTGGCCGGTGCGATGGAGGTCGCCGGCCCGCTGCGCCAGCTGACGCCGCACATCAGCACCGGCATCGGTTTCACGGCCATCATTGTGTGTTTTGTCGGCCGGCTGCACCCGGTGGGCATCGTCTTCAGCGGCATCCTGCTGTCGATGATGCTGATCGGCGGTGAGCTCGGCCAGTCGCGCCTGGGCCTGCCGAATGCACTCACTGGCGTGTTCCAGGGCCTGCTGCTGCTTCTGCTGCTGGCCTGCGACACCTTGATCAGCTACCGCGTGAAGTGGGGTCGGGCATGAATGAAGTGGCTTTGCTGGTCGCCGCGACCATCGCGTCCGGCACCCCGCTCGCACTCGCCGGCCTGGGCCTGCTGCTGAACGAAAAGGCCGGCATCCTGAACCTGGGCGCCGAAGGCATGATGCTGGTGGCCGCCATCGCCGGTTTTGCGATTGCCTTCACCACCGGCAGCGATGCCTTGGCCTTCGGCGCCGGTGCCTTGGCCGGCGCGTTGATGGCGCTGGTGTTCGGTTGGCTGGTGATCTGGCTCAACACCAACCAGTACGCCAGCGGCCTCGCACTGTCGCTGTTCGGCGGCGGCTTTTCGGCCTTTGTGGGCGTGGCCTACGTGGGCAAAAAACTGTCGGAGCGCACGGCCTACGAGGTGCCTTTTCTGGCCGAGCTGCCGTTTGTCGGCCCGGCGCTGTTCCGCCAGCACCCGATGGCCTACATCGCCATCGCGCTGACGGTGGCCGTGGCCTGGTTCCTGTACCGCAGCCGCGCCGGCCTGGTGCTGCGTGCGGTGGGCGAGTCACCCGAGTCGGCCCATGCCCTGGGTTACCGCGTGCGCCTGCTGCGGCTGGCCGCGGTGGTGGCCGGCGGTGCGCTGTGCGGGCTGGCCGGGGCGTATCTCTCGGTGGTGTACGCGCCGCTGTGGGTGGAGGGCCTGGTGGCCGGCCGCGGCTGGATCGCGCTGGCGCTGACCACCTTTGCCACCTGGCGGCCGGCACGTGTCTTGCTGGGTGCCTACCTGTTCGGCGGTGTGACCATGCTGCAGTTCGCGCTGCAGACCACGAGCATTCAGATCGCCAGCCAACTGCTGGCCATGCTGCCCTACCTGGCCACCATCGTGGTGCTGGCCTTGATCAGCCGCAACCCCACCTGGATCCGCATCAACATGCCGGCGTCGCTCGGGAAGCCCTTCCATCCCGGCTCATAATTTCGCATTCAACGAGGAGCATCTGTCCATGACCGACCTGTCCAAACGTTCCCTGCTCGTCCTGGCCGCCGCTGCCGCCGTGGCCGGTCTCTCGGCCTGCGGCAAGAAAGAAGAGCCGCCCGCCCCCGCCGCTGCCGCGTCCGCGCCCGCACCGGCACCCAAACCCGCGCCGCTGAAGGCCGCCTGGGTCTACGTCGGCCCGGTCGGCGACGCCGGCTGGACCTATGCCCACGACCAGGGCCGCAAGGCGGTCGAAGCCGAATACGGCGACAAGGTGGCCACCACCTTCGTCGAGAAGGTGCCCGAGGGCGCCGACGCTGAACGTGTGATCCGCGACCTGGCCACCCAGGGCAACAAGATCATCTTCGCGACCAGCTTCGGTTTCATGGAGCCGATGCTCAAGGTCGCGGCCGAGTTCCCGGACGTGAAGTTCGAACACGCCACCGGCTACAAGACCGCCGACAACATGCGGCTGTACGACGCCAAGTTCTTCGAGGACGCCTACCTCGCCGGCGTGGTGGCCGGCAAGATGAGCAAGACCAACACGCTGGGCTTCGTCGGCAGCTTCCCCATCCCCGAGGTGCTGCGCAACATCAACGCCTTCACGCTCGGCGCGCAGAGCGTGA
>CAYTWU010000150.1:0-8562 GCA_964442175.1 uncultured Rubrivivax sp. | reverse complement strand
ATCCTGTGGAAGACCGCGGAGCGGGCTTCTGATGCTGCCGAGGCGCTGGGCATCACCGCACACCGGCTCAAGGCCCTGGGCCTGATCGACAAGATCGTCAACGAGCCGGTGGGCGGCGCCCACCGCGACCCGAAGTGGATGGCCTCGGCCCTGAAACGTGCGCTCAACGACGCGATGCGCCAGGTGTCGGACCTCAAGCCCAAGGAGTTGCTGGCGCGCCGCTACGAGCGCCTGCAGTCCTATGGGCGCTTCAGCGACACCACTGCCCGCTGAGCCTGCCGGGCTTGACATGCTGGCCGTCGCGGCCAGCGGCGGCCGCGATTCCACGGCCCTGTTGCACGCCACCTGCCGTGCGGCCCATGCCGCCGGCCTGCGGGTGCACGCCCTGCACGTGCACCACGGCCTGCAGAGCGCTGCCGACGCCTGGGCGGCTCATGTGCGTGGTCAATGCCGGCGCTGGGGTGCCCACTTCCACCTGGCGCGCTTGACGGGCCAGCCAGCGGCCGGCGAGAGCGTCGAAGCCTGGGCCCGGCGTGAACGGTACGCGGCGCTGGGCATCATGGCCCGTGCCGCCGGCTGCCGGCATGTGCTGCTGGCCCAGCACCGGCGCGACCAGGCCGAGACCGTGCTGCTGCAACTGCTGCGCGGTGCCGGCGCGCGCGGCCTGGCGGCGATGCCGGCAGAAGCGCTGCGGGACGGCATCACCTGGCACCGCCCCTGGCGCGACCAGCCGCGCGAGGCCATCCAGTCCTACCTGCGCCAGCACCGCCTGACTTACGTCGACGACACGAGCAACGCCGACCCGCGTTTTGCCCGCAACCGCATCCGCCTGGCCGTGTGGCCGGCGCTGGCCCAGGCCTTCCCGCAGGCCGAGCCGGCCTTGACCACCGCGGCCCGGCGTGCGGCCGACGAAGCCCAGGCGCTGCGCGAACTCGCCGCGCTGGACGCGGCGGCCGTGCGCGACGGCGAGGGGCTGCTGAAAGCCGCGTGGCTGACGCTCAGTCCGGCGCGCCGCGTGCTGCAGTTGCGCGAGGCCATCGCCAGCTGGACAGGCCAGGGTGCGCCCGAGACCCTGGTGCAACGCCTGGCCGACGAGCTGCCGCGCTGCCCCTCGGGCCGATGGCCGGCCCCAGGCGGGCACTTGCAGCTGCGCCGCGGCCGCCTGCGCTTCGTGCCCGCAGCGACCGACTAGAATCCTCGGGTTTGCCCGCACGCGCCGTGCGGTGCGGCGTCAACGACTACAACAAGCATGGCACTCATCGTTCACAAGTACGGCGGCACCTCCATGGGGTCGACCGAACGCATCCGCAACGTGGCCAAGCGCGTGGCCAAATGGGTGCGCGCTGGCCACCAGCTCGTCGTCGTGCCTTCGGCCATGAGCGGCGAGACCAACCGGCTGCTGGGCCTGGCCAAAGAGCTTTCGCCCGAGAAGCTGGGCCCCGAGTCGCTGCGCGAGCTGGATGCGATCGCGGCCACGGGCGAGCAGGTCTCGGTGGGCCTGCTGGCGCTGGCGCTGCAGGCCGAAGGCCTGGGTGCCGTCAGCTACGGCGGCTGGCAGGTGCCCATCCAGACCGACTCGGCCTTCACCAAGGCCCGCATCGCCAGCATTGACGACACCCGCGTGCGCGCCGACCTGGCCGCCGGCAAGGTGGTCATCATCACCGGTTTCCAGGGCATCGACCCCGACGGCAACGTCACCACGCTGGGCCGTGGTGGCAGCGACACCTCGGCCGTGGCCGTGGCCGCGGCGATGAAGGCCCACGAATGCCTGATCTACACCGACGTCGACGGTGTCTACACCACCGATCCCCGCATCGTGCCCGAGGCCAAACGCCTGTCCACCATCAGCTTCGAAGAGATGCTGGAGATGGCCAGCCTGGGCAGCAAGGTGCTGCAGATCCGCTCGGTGGAGTTTGCCGGCAAGTACCGCGTGCCGCTGCGTGTGCTGTCCAGTTTCACGCCCTGGGACATCGACATCCATGAAGAAGCGCGCTCGGGCACGCTGATCACTTTTGAGGAAGACGAACAAATGGAACAAGCCGTCGTGTCCGGCATCGCATTCAACCGCGACGAAGCCAAGATCACCGTGATGGGCGTGCCCGACAAACCCGGCATCGCGTACCAGATCCTGGGCCCGGTGGCCGATGCCAACATCGACATCGACGTGATCATCCAGAACGTCTCGCACGACGGCAAGACCGATTTTTCGTTCACCGTGCACCGCAACGACTACGCGAAGACGATGGACCTGCTGAAGAACACCGTGGCCCCGGCCACCGGTGCACTGCAGGTGCTGGGCGACCCCAAGATCTGCAAGGTGTCCATCGTCGGCATCGGCATGCGCAGCCACGTGGGCGTGGCGAGCACGATGTTCCGCACGCTGTCGGAAGAGGGCATCAACATCCAGATGATCAGCACCAGCGAGATCAAGACCAGCGTCGTGATCGACGAGAAGTACATGGAGCTGGCGGTGCGCGCGCTGCACAAGGCCTTCGGCCTGGACGCCACCGCCACCGCCTGATCGCGCGGCCATGAAGACAGCCCGAAGTTCGGGCTAGAATCATGGTCTTCGCGCTGGAGTCGTGACCGAGTGGCCGAAGGTGCTCCCCTGCTAAGGGAGTATGTGGGCAAAACCTGCATCAAGGGTTCGAATCCCTTCGACTCCGCCAAATGAGCGTTTGAAAAGGCCCCGAAAGGGGCCTTTTTCATGGGCAAAACGCTGGACACAAGGGCACTGGGGCGGCCAGGCGCAAGGTCGGCACCTCGATGCGCTCATTGCTCGCCGTTGGGATGCTCACAACAGGCCTGGAGCCCGCCAATCAGCCGCTCGAACGCGCCGTTTTCTGATGCGACATAGAATGCATTGAACTATTCAAATTGCTATTCTTTCGAGAATTCAGGCAGACACTGAGATGCACTCGGCAGGAGCTGTTGTCGCACAGGCGTTGGAACGCCAGCTCCGCTTGGGGCCTCAGTCGGCTGCGCAGCTCGCTGCAGCGCTCGGGGTGAGTCAACCGACCCTGTCGCGAGCTGTTCAGCGGCTGAGCGCTTCGGTGACCTCATTCAAGACCACCGGGAGTCGCACACCGCGCTACGCGCTGCTGCGTGTGCTTCCAGAGGGTCTGGCCGCTCGCCAGCGCATCTACCGTGTTCTGCGCGGCGGCACCATCGAACCATTCGCTGACGTTGAATTCCTCGTCGGTGGCGCGACGCTGGAGCGAACAGGCAAGGTGACGCGGCTCTACGAAGGGCTTCCACCGTACATGCTGTTTGCCGCCCCCTCGGGCTTCCTCGGGCGTCAGATGGCGGAGTTCGCCTCAAGGGGGCGCTCGTCGCTGCCATCCAACCTCAAGGACTGGGGCGATGACCACCGGGTGGTCTACCTCTTCACACACGGCAGCAATCCGCCTGGCAATCTGCTTTTTGGTGAGTCTCCGGTGCAGTTGGCCATGGACATGAGGCGGCTCGCGCCGACACCGTTGGCAGACAAGCTCGTTCACTACAACGCGATGGCGACCACGCTGCGTGAGGCCTCCCACGGCTCCAGCGCCGGCGGCGAGCAGCCCAAGTTCCTTTCCATGGTGGAGGACTCGGGACACGTCATCGTGAAGTTCGCGAAGCACGGCAGCCGGATGGCCGAGTTGCTCCCGCTCGAGCACCTGGCGCTCCGGGCGTTGGCGGATGTCGGTGTGCCCGCCGCCCGAACGCAGCTGCTCGCCTCAGATGCCCATGTCTACCTGGAGGTCCAGCGGTTTGACCGCATGGGGCCCCATGGCCGTGTGGGCATGTTGTCGGCCGGCTCGGTGGACGACGAGTTTTTCGGTCAGCGCGACACCTGGTCGCAGTTCGCGGTGCGCTGCGAGCAGGCCGGGTACATCTCTGCGGCGGACGCCCGTCACATCGACGTGATGGCAGCTTTCAGCGAGCTGATCGGGAACAACGACCGACACTTCGAGAACATTTCTCTGCTCATCGACGAGGACGGTGAGTACCAGGGCGTCGCGCCCGCCTACGACATCCTGCCCATGCGCTATGCATCCATCGGTGGTGGCGTGGACCCTGAGTTGGTGCCGATCACGCCCCGGGTCGGCCGTGTCGGTGCAAATCCAGCTGTGTGGTCCGCAGCGGCCCGGGCGGCCGACCAATTCTGGACTGCGGTGCAGTCCGTCGAGCTCGCAGCGCCGATTCCGCCGGCGATCAGGCGGCTGGCCGCAATCAATCTCCACGTGGCCAGGGACTTCGTGCAGCCCTTGCTGCCGGCCGCCACTGACACGCGCGAATGACGAGGGGTTGGACTTGGAGTTCGCGGCCGCGGCCGCGCTCAAGTTGGTGAGTGACCGAGAGCGCCGCACAGCCGGCCAGCCACCACCAGCGCCAGACCGCGCCGGGTGCAAGGCACACGTCGCCCACGCTGCCCATCGCCGGGCGCACGCCCGTTTCAGCGCTGGCGCTGCATCCCTCCCTTGACCATCTTGTCCGCGGCCTTGTCAGGAATCCACCTTGACGTTGCCTTCCTTGACCACCTTCTGCCACTGCGCGATCTCGCTGCGGATGAACTCGGCGAACTTCTCGCGCGAGCCACCGCCGTCTTCGGCGCCGTAGGTGGCCATGCGTTCCTGCACGTCGGGCATGGCCATGACCTTGTTGGCGTCTTCGTTCATCTTCTGCGCGATGGCCGTGGGCAGCTTGCCCGGCCCGACAAGGCCGTACCAGGTGGTGGCCTCGAAGCCCGGGTAGCCCTGCTCCACCATGGTCGGCACCTCGGGGTAGCTGGCGGCGCGTTTGGCGCGGGTCTGCGCGATGGCCACGAGCCGGCCGCCCTTGACGTGCGGCGTCGCCGCGGTCATGGTCTCGAAGGCGTACTGGATCTGGCCGCCGATCAGGTCCGTGATCACCGGCGCGCTGCCCTTGTAGGGCACGTGCAGCGCATCGACCTTGGCGCGTTGTTTGAACAGCTCCAGCGCCAGGTGCTGGGCCGAGCCGGCGCCGGCGGAACCAAAGCCGATCTGCCCCGGCTTCTGCTGGCACAGCGCCACGATGTCCTTCACCGTCTTGGCCGGCTGGCTGGTGTTGCAGACCAGCAGGTTGGGGGTGACGCCCACCATCATGATGGGCACGAAATCGCGCTCGACGTTGTACTTGAGGTTGGGCTGCAAGCTGGGCGCGAGGGCGTGGCTGTTGATGTGCGCCATCAGCAGCGTGTTGCCGTCGCTGGGTTGCTGGGCCACGTAATCGGCGGCCAGCACACCGGCCACGCCGGCCTTGGTCTCGACGATGACCTGCTGGTTCCAGATCAGGCTGAGCTTCTGCGCCAGGATGCGCGCCAGCGCGTCGGTGCCACCGCCCGGCGGAAAGCCCACGACGATGCGGATGGTGCCGCTCGGCCAAGGCTGCTGGGCCCACAACCGGGGCAGGGCGAGTGTGGCCGCGGTGCCCGCAGCGGCCTGGATCAGGGTGCGTCTGTTCAGCATGGTGTCTCCGTCGTGGTTGTGGTCGAAATCTCAGGCGGCCGCCACCTGCGGCCGGGGCGCAGGATGCGCCGCGAAATGGTCCATCGCCGCGGCCACGCCGCTGCCGGCCAGCTTCACGCCCGCCAGCTTCAGGCCCATCTCCACGCCCGAGAGTGCGGCCATCAGCGTCAGGTCGTTGAAGTCGCCCAGGTGGCCGATGCGGAACATGCGGCCCTTCACCTTGCCCAGGCCGGTGCCCAGCGAGAGGTCGAAACGGTCGTGGATCAGGCGGCGCAGCGCGTCGGCGTCCAGGCCTTCGGGGGTGATGACGCCGGTCAGCACCGGTGAGTACACCGCCGGGTCGGCGCACTGGATCGGCAGGCCCCAGGCCCGCACCGCGCCGCGCACGCCTTCTGCCCAGCGCTGGTGGCGCGCCAGCACCACGTCCAGGCCCTGGCCCAGCAGCATGTCCAGCGCCTCGTGCAGGCCGTAGAGCAGGTTGGTGTTGGGGGTGTAGGGCCAGTAGCCGGTTTTGTTCATCTCGACGATCTCGTCCCAGGCCCAGAAGGCCTTGGGCAGTTTCGCGGTCTTGCTCGCCGCCAGGGCCTTGGGCGACAAGGCGTTGAAACTGATGCCGGGCGGCAGCATCAAGCCTTTCTGCGAGCCGCTGACGGTGACGTCCACGCCCCAGTGATCGTGCCGGTAGTCGGCGCTGGCCAGGCCGGAGATGGTGTCCACCATCAGCAGGGCCGGGTGGCCGGCGTCGTCGATGGCGCGGCGCACGGCGGCGATGTCGCTGGTGGCGCCGGTAGAGGTTTCGTTGTGCACCACGCAGACGGCGCGGATCTGGTGCTGCTTGTCGGCGTGCAGGCGCTCGGCGACCAGGTCGGCGCGCACGCCATGGCGCCAGGCCAGCGGCAGGCCGGTCTGCGCGCAGGTGCCGGGCAGGGCGATGAACTCGGGCGCCAGGCCCAGGCGCACCGCCATCTTCTGCCACAGCGTGGCGAAGTGGCCGGTTTCGACCATCAACACCGCGTCGCCCGGGCTCAGCACGTTCACGAGCGCGGCTTCCCAGGCGCCGGTGCCCGAGGCCGGGTAGATGGCCACCGGGTGTTGCGTGCGGAAGACCTGCTTCAGGCCGTCGATGACCTTCAGCCCCAGCACGCCGAACTCGGGCCCGCGGTGGTCGATGGTGGGCAGGCTCATCGCCCGCAGGATGCGGTCCGGCACCGGGCTGGGGCCGGGGATCTGCAGGAAGTGGCGGCCGCTGGGGTGGTGGTCTAGGGTCAGCATGCAAGGCTCCGAAAGTGCAGCAAGTTTTGCATACAGAATGCATTTGTCAACGGTATGCGCTAGAGTTGGGGCAGAATTCCGCTCACTTTCTGCATACAAACCAGGGCAAACCCGGTGGCCGACATCCTCTCCATCCCGCGTCAGGTGCTGCACCACGAGGCGGCGCTGCGCCTGCGGCAGCTCATCGTCGAAGGCGCCATCGCGCCCGGCGCCAAGCTCAACGAACGTGAACTGGCCCAGCGCCTGCAGGTGTCGCGCACGCCGCTGCGCGAGGCCATCAAGACCCTGGCCGCCGAAGGCCTGGTGGAGCTGCTGCCCAACCGTGGCGCGGTGGCGGTGCAGCTCACGGTGCAGGACGTGGCCGACACCTTCGAAGTCATCGCCGGGCTGGAGGCCCAGTCGGGTGAACTCGCCGCGCAGCGCATCACCGAGGCCGAGCTGGCCGAGATCCGCGCGCTGCACTACGAGATGCTGGCCGCGCACACGCGGCGCGATCTTTCCAGCTACTACGCGCTGAACGCGCAGATCCACGAGCGCATCAACGCCGCGGCGCGCAACCCGGTGCTGCGCCAGACCTACCGCAACGTCAACGCACGGCTGCAGGCGCTGCGCTTCCGGTCCAACTTCGACGAGCGCAAGTGGCAGCGCGCGGTGCAGGAGCACGAGCAGATGGTGCAGCTGCTCGCCGCGCGCGACGGTGCCGGCCTGCGCGCCGTGATGCTGCAGCACCTGGCGAACAAACGCGATGCCGTGCTGGAGCTGATGCAGCAGGGAGCTGCCTGATGGATCTCGCCACCCGCCTGAAGAAGGAGACCACCGGCGAGGTGCTCTTCGACGCCGCTTCGCGCGGCCGCTACGCCACCGATGCGTCGATCTACCAGATCATGCCGGTCGGTGTGTTCGTGCCGAAGACCGAAGACGACGTGGCCACCGCCATCGCCCTGGCCCGCGAAACCGGCACGCCGCTGCTGCCCCTCGGCGGCGGCACCTCGCAGTGCGGGCAGACCACCGGCGCCGCGCTGGTGATCGACGCCAGCAAACACCTGCGCCAGGTGCACCACGTCGACACCCGGGCGATGACGGCCGAGGTCGATCCCGGCCTGGTGCTGGACCACCTGAACGCGCAGCTCAAGCCCCATGGCCTGTGGTACCCGGTGGACGTGTCCACCAGCGCGCAGGCCACGCTGGGCGGCATGGCGGGCAACAACTCCTGCGGCTCGCGCAGCATCGCCTACGGCAACATGGTGCACAACGTGCGCGGCATCGACGCCTGGCTGGCCGATGGCACACGCGTGGCCTTCGGGCCGGTGGCCGTGCTGGGGCCCCGGGAGACCGCCATCGCGGACTTCGTGCGCGGCCTGGCCGAACAGCACCGCGAACAGATCGAGGCCCATTGGCCCAAGGTGCTGCGGCGTGTGGCCGGCTACAACCTGGACATCTTCCACCCGCAGAGCGAGCGGCCCTACACCGCCGACGGCAGCGTGAACCTGGCGCACCTGCTGGTGGGCAGCGAGGGCACGCTGGCCGTCACGCGCCGGCTGCACCTGCAGCTGGCGCCGCTGCCGCGGCACAAGGTGCTGGGCGTCGTCAACTACCAGAGCTTCCGCGCCGCGATGGACTCGGCGCAGCACATCGTCAAGCTCGGCCCCAGCGCGGTGGAGCTGGTAGACCGCACGATGATCGAGCTGGCCCGGGCCAACCCGGCTTTCCGGCCGGTGATCGAAACCGCCTTGATCGGTGCGCCGGCGGCGATCCTGCTGGTGGAGTTCAGCGGCGAAGACCGCACGGCGCTGCTGCGCCAGCTCGCCCAGCTGGTTTT
>CAYTWU010000149.1:0-8604 GCA_964442175.1 uncultured Rubrivivax sp. | reverse complement strand
AGCTCGGCGCCTTGGCGCGCGCCTCGGTGGACGGCCTGCGCAGCCTGCTGGAGCAGCAGGCCCGTTTGCGCCGCCGCATCGGCAGCCGCCGCCAGGTGGCGCTGCGGGCGGCGTCGCCCTTGCAGCTGGCCGACAGCACCGAGGCCGCCTTGCTCGCGCTGCTGGCCGGCGCGCCCGGCCCGGCCATGGCCCAGGCCGCCGCCGACCTGGCGCGCCACCAGGAGCAACTGCTCGCCGCCTACCGCGGCGCCGTCCAGCGCCTGGCCGAAGACCTGGCGCCCACCACGCTGGCCCAGGCCCTGCCCGGTGCCGATGCCGCGCGCCATTGGGCGCTGTACGGCACGCTGTGGCAACGCCTGGGCCTGGTGGCGGACGACGCCCCCTGGCCCGCCGGCATGGTGGAGGCGGCGCTGTTGCACCTGGCAGCCGCCTACGATCAGGACTGAGAACGCCCGCGGGAGAAGCGCCATGGCCAACGACTTTTTCCACTACACCGCACCCGGCCCGGCACCCAGCCCGGTGGCGCCTGCACCCGCAGCGCCCGTGGGCGCCGCCCCCATCCGCCTGCTGGCCGACCTGGGTGACGAGGACTGGGAAAAGTTCATCGGCTACACCGCACGCCGCCGCTACCCGGCCGGTGCCGTGGTGGTCGCGCGTGGCGCGCACAGCCCGGCGCTGTTTTTTGTGGCCTCCGGCCAGGTGCAGGTGCAGGTGCCCGGTGCGGCGGCCACGCTGCGCGGTGAAGGCGAGGTCGTGGGCCTGCTGAGCTTCCTGGACGGCGCGCCACACGCCGCCGAGGTGCTGGCCGCGACCGAGGTGGAGTTGCTGATGCTGACGCCCGAGGGCCTGAGCCAGCTGGCCGCCTGGCAGCCACGCATCGCGATGGCGCTGATGCGCGACCTGGGCGCGCATGTTGCCGCCCGCCTGCGCCGCCTGCAGCCGGGCGACTGACGCATGGCGGTCATCCCCATCCTGCCGGCATCGCCCCCTGCGGCTGCGCCGTACTTCGGCAACTACACGCAGCTGCGCAGCGTGTTGCCGCCGCTGGTGTGGTGGCTGCTGCGCGGCACGGTGATGGCCATCACGCTGGGCCTGGTGGCCCTGTTGATCTGGCAACCGGCCCTGGGCCTGAAGCTGTTCTGGGGCCTGGCCGTGCCGCTGCTGCCGGCCGTGCTGGTGGTGGCGCCGGGGCTGTGGCGGCAGGTCTGCCCGATGGCCACGCTGAACCAGCTGCCGCGCCAAGGCGGTTTCACCCGCGGCCGGGAACTGCCGGCGGGCTTGAAAACCGCTGCCTTTGCCATCGCCGTCGGCGTTTTCCTGACGGCCGTGGCGCTGCGTGCACCGCTGCTCAACCACGCCGGCCCGGTGTTGGGCATCGGCTTGCTGGCGGTGCTGGCGCTGGCCTTCACGGGCGGGCTGGTGTTCAAGGGCCGCAGCGGCTGGTGTGGCACCTTCTGCCCGCTGGCGCCGATCCAGCGCGACTATGGCCAGGCACCGCTGGTGGTCGTCAAGAACGGCTGGTGCGAACCCTGCGTGGGCTGCCAGAAGAACTGCTACGACTTCAACCCGCGTGCCGCCGTGTTCAGCGACGTCTACGACGACGACCCGCGCTGGGCCGGCCAGCGCCGTTTGTTCATGGGGCTGATGCCCGGGCTGATCCTGGGCTACTTCCTGCAGGGGCCGGTGGCCACCGAGGGCGCGTGGGTGCACGCGGCCGGCCTGCTGGGCGGCGCGGCGGCCTCGGCCGGGGTCTATGCGCTGGCCGTGGCCTTTGTGCCGACCACGCCGTACCGCGTCTCGCTGGCCTTTGGTGCCTTGGCGCTGGCGCTGTTCTACGCCTTCGCCGGCCCGCTGATCCTGGACACCGTGGCCGGCCTGCTGGGCGCGACGCCGCCCGAAGCCCTGCGCACTGCGCTGCGGTTCACTGGCGCGGTGCTGGCCGCGGGCCTGGTGGTCACCGGCCTGCGCGCCGAAGCCCGCTGGCGCGAGGCCCAGCAGCAGCGCAAGGCCGCCGCGCCCGCGCCGGCCCCGGCGTACGCCGACGACAGCCGCACGCAGCTGGGCGGCGGCCGTGCACTGAAGGACCGGCTGGCCCGCCAGCCCGGGGCCGACGGTGCGGCCGAAGTGACCGACCGCGCCACCGGCATCGCCTTCCAGGTGGCGCCCGACCAGACGCTGCTGGAGGCCATTGAACACGCCGGCCTGAAGATCAGCTTCGGCTGCCGTGCCGGGGTCTGTGGCGCCGATCCGGTGGCCGTGTGCGAAGGTGGTGAACACCTGTCGCCACCGGGTGACGACGAATTGGCCACGCTGCGCCGCCTGGGCCTGGAAGGCCGCGCTCGGCTGGCCTGCATGTGCACGGTGCGCGGGCCGGTGCTGATCGACCGCGACGCACAGTCCGCGCCCGTGCCCATCAGCATCCAGCGCAAGCCGACGGTGGACAAGGCGGCGCTGGCGGGCGTTGGCCGCGTGGTGATCGTCGGTGATGGCGTGGCCGGCATGAGCGCGGCCGAGGCGTTGCGCCGCGACAGCCCCACGCTGCGCATCGAGCTGGTGGCCAACGAGCCGCATGCCTTCTACAACCGCATGGGCATCGGCCGCCTGATCTACGACAGCGCCGCGATGGACGCGCTGGCCCTGGTGCCAGCCGACTGGGCGACGCAGCGCGACGTGAAGCTGCACCGCGGCGCCGTGGCCGTGCGCCTGGACCGCGAGAACCGCCGTGTGGGCCTGGCCAGCGGCGAGTGGCTGCGTTACGACCGGCTGATCCTGGCCACCGGCGCACGTTCGCTGCCGCCGGAAGACAGTTTCCTGGACCGCCCCAACGCCTTCGTGCTGCGCAGCGCCGAAGACGCGTTGGCGATCCGCCAGTTCGTGCAGGCCCGTGGCAGCCGGCGCGCCGTGGTCATCGGTGGCGGCGTGCTGGGCGTGGAGGCCGCCGATGCGCTGCACAAGCTCGGCCTGAAGGTGACGCTGCTGCAGCGCGCCGACCGGCTGATGAACGCGCAGCTGGACGCCCCCGGCGCCGCCAAGCTGGCGGGTTACCTGGAGAGCATCGGCATCCAGGTCGTCACCAACGTCTCGGTGGTCAGGTACGACGGCATGCCCGAGCTGACGGCCGCCTGGCTGTCGCACGGGCCGCGCGTGCGGGCCGATCTTTTTGTGGCCTGCCTGGGCATCCAGGCCAACACGCACCTGGCGGCGAGTGCCGGCCTGGCCGTGGGGCGGGGCATCCAGGTCGACGCCACGATGCGCACCGAGGACCCCAACATCCTGGCCATCGGCGACGTGGCCGAGCTGCCCGGTGCGCTGGGTGGCCTGTGGCCGGTGGGCGCGGCCCAGGCCGGCACCGCGGTGGCCACCATCTTTGGCGAGGCCGCGCCTTACCAGCCGCCGCGCATCGTGCTGCAGCTCAAGTGCGAAGGCATCGACCTGCGCAGCTGGGGCGAGGTGACCGCCAAGCCCGGTGACGAGCTGCGCAGCGCACGCCCGGAAGATGCCGCCTGGTGGTCGCTGATCCTGCGCAGCGGGGCCTTGGTCGGCGGTGTCTACGTCGGCCCGCCCGGCAGCGCCAAGGCCTTTGGCAAGCTGCTGCAGCAGCCGGACCTGGCGGCGGTGCGCGCCTTCAGCGGCTGACGCCTGCAGGATGCTGGCGTTCCATTCCGACGACTTCGTGCTGCCCCTGCCGCCGGGGCACAGCTTCCCGATGAGCAAGTACCGGCTGCTGCGCGACGCGGTCGAACAGACGCTGCCCATGGTGCGCGTGACCGAGGCGCCCCCGGCCACCGACGGCGAGCTGGCGCTGGCCCACACCCCGCGCTACATCAGCGCGGTGGCCGATGGCCTGCTGTCGGCGGCCGAGCAGCGCGAGATCGGCTTCCCCTGGTCCGAGCGCATGGCCGAGCGGGCGCGGCGCTCGGTGGGCGCCACCATCGCGGCGGCCCGTGCCGCGCTGCAGGGCGAGGGTGTGGCCGCCAACCTGGCCGGTGGCACGCACCACGCGTACGCCGACAAGGGCTCGGGCTACTGTGTGTTCAACGACGTGGCCGTGGCCGCGCGGCTGATGCAGGCGGAGTGGCACCGCCACCACCGCCGCCTGCTGCGTGTGCTGGTGATCGACCTCGACGTGCACCAGGGCAATGGCACGGCCGCCATCTTCCGCGACGACCCCACGGTGTTCACGCTCTCGCTGCACGGCGCCAAGAACTTCCCGCACCGCAAGGAAAACAGCGACCTGGACGTGGACCTGCCCGACGGCTGCACCGACGAACCCTACCTCGCCGCGCTGGATGCCGCGCTGGACCAGGCCTTCGCGCGCCACACCGACGGCCCGCCCGGCCTGGCCTTCTACCTGGCCGGTGCCGACCCGCATGAAAACGACCGCCTGGGCCGCCTGAAGCTCACGGCCGCGGGCCTGGCCGCGCGCGACCGGCGGGTGTTCGATGTGCTGGCCGCACGTGGCATCCCGGTCGCCGTCAGCATGGCCGGTGGATACGGGCGAGACCTGGCCACCACGGTGGCGATCCAGCACCACACGCTGGAACTCGGCTTCTGCAGCTGGCGGCAGAGGATGGAACAATCAAGCGCATGACTTTGCCCACCCCCCTGCCCACGCCAGAACAGATCGCCTGCGTTGACGACGCCATCATCAGCCGGCGCTCGCTGCGCGCCTTCCTGCCCACGCCGGTGCCGCAAGACACGATCGAGGCCATCCTCACCGTCGCCGCGCGGGCGCCATCCGGCACCAACACGCAGCCCTGGCGTGTCACGGTGCTGACCGGTGACGCCAAGGCCCGGCTCTCGGCCGCGATCCGCGCCGCGCACGACGACCCGGAAGAACGCGCCCGCCACACCGAGGAGTACGCCTATTACCCCACCGAGTGGGTGTCGCCCTACGTGGACCGCCGGCGCAAGGTGGGCTGGGACCTGTACAGCCTGCTGGGCATCGGCAAGACCGACAAGGAACGCATGCACGCTCAGCACGGCCGCAACTACGATTTCTTCGATGCGCCGGTGGGCCTGGTCTTCAGCATCGAGCGGGTGATGCGCCAGGGCAGCTGGCTGGACTACGGCATGTTCCTGCAGAACATCATGGTCGCGGCGCGGGCGCGCGGGCTGGACACCTGCCCGCAGGCGGCTTTCACGCAGTGGCACCGCATCATCCGTGCGCAGCTGCAGTGGCCCGACAGCGAGATGCTGGTCTGCGGCATGGCGCTCGGGTACGCCGATATGGCCGCGCCTGAAAACCAGCTGGTCACCGAGCGTGCGCCGGTCGCGAGCTTCACGAAGTTCATCGCATGAAGCCTGCGGTGCTGGTCGCCCGGGCCGTGTACCCGGAAACCCTGGCCCGGCTGCAGCAGCACTTCGAGGTCGAGGCCAACCCCGATGACGAGGTTTTCAGCCCGGCAGCATTGAGTGCACGCCTGGCCGGCAAGGTGGGTGCGCTGACCACCGGCAGCGAACGCATCGATGCCGCCGTGCTGGCCGCGCACCCGCAGCTGCGCGTGGTGGCCAACATGGCCGTGGGCTACAACAACCTGGACATCGCCGCCTTTGACGCTGCCGGCGTGCTGGCCACCAACACACCCGATGTGCTGACCGAGACCACGGCCGACTTCGGCTTTGCGCTGATGATGGCCACCGCGCGCCGCATCACCGAAAGCGAACATTACCTGCGCGCCGGCCGCTGGACCCAATGGCGCTACGACCTGTTCACCGGCCCCGACGTGCACGGCGCCACGCTGGGCATCCTGGGCATGGGCCGCATCGGCCAGGCCATCGCGCGCCGCGGCGCGCTGGGTTTTGGCATGCAGGTGATGTACACCAACCGCAGCCGCCTCGCGCCTGAACTCGAAGCGCCCCTGGGCGCGCGTTACGTCGACAAGGCCACGCTGCTGCGCGAGGCCGACCACC
Organism: uncultured Rubrivivax sp.; assembly: GCA_964442175.1. GTDB lineage: Bacteria > Pseudomonadota > Gammaproteobacteria > Burkholderiales > Burkholderiaceae_C > Rubrivivax. The sequence continues at coordinate 2,691 of CAYTWU010000149.1, read as the reverse complement.
TGGTGCTGGTGCTGCCTTATTCGGCCAGCAGCCACCACGCCATCGGCGCGGCCGAGCTGGCGCTGATGAAACCCACGGCCACGCTGACCAACGTGGCGCGCGGCGGCATCGTCGACGACGCGGCGCTGGCCGTGGCGTTGGCCGAACGCCGCATCGCCGCCGCCGGGCTGGACGTGTTCGAGGGCGAGCCGGCCGTGCACCCGGCGCTGCTGGACCTGCCCAACGTCGTGCTGACCCCGCACATCGCCAGCGCCAGCGAACGCACGCGCCGCGCGATGGCCGACCTGGCGGCGGCCAACCTGATCGCGGCGCTCACCGGCGGGGTGCCGCCGACACCGGTGAACCCCGGCGTGCTGCCGCTGCGGCGTGCTTGACCTACAACTGCGCTATGGGCAACGCCGGCGCGTCGTCGGCCATGCCCATCGCGTGGATCAGCGTCGTCAGGTCGGTCTGCAGACGCGCCAGCGTGGCCGCATCCAGTTGGTCCAGGGCCTGCGGCAGCAGCCCGGTGAAGGGCCCGGGCACCTGGGCCAGCAGGGCCTGGCCGGCGGGCAGCAGGCGCAACTGCACGGCGCGTTTGTCGCTGCCTTCGCGCGCCGCGGCGACCAGGCCACGTTCGGTGAGCGCACGCACCAGGTTGCTGGCCGTGGACTGGTGCACGTGCATCGCGCGCGCCAGGTGGCCGACCCCCAACCCGGGTTGCGACGCGATGACACCCAGTGCCCACACCTGGGCGCCGCCAATGCCCACCTGCTTCTCGACCTGCTGGTAATGCGCGCGCGCCGCCGTGAACACCTGGCGGAAACGCTGCAGCACCCGGGCCGGTGCCTCGGCATCCGGTGGAGCGTCAGAGCGGGGTGGGGCCACGGCAGACATCGGCGGATGATAGAGCGGGGTCCTGGCCGGTGATGTTGCACCAGCCCGATTGGCGGGCCCGCCTGCACGAGGAACTCACCGAGTGGCGGCCCTGGGCCACGCGGGCGGTTGTGCTGGTCTTTGCCGCCGCGGCCGGGCTCACGGTGGCCGGCTTCACCTGGTTGTCGGAGCATGCGTATGCGTTGTTCGAGCGCGGCGCCGCGGCCACGTGGTGGGCCCCGCTGCTGTGGATGCCGGCACTGGCGGCCTTGATCGTCTGGGCCACGCGGCGCTGGTTCATCGGGGCCGCGGGGTCCGGCATCCCGCAGGTGATGGCGGCGATGGACGATCAGACCGCGCCGGCGCAGCGCGGCCTGTTCGTGTCGCTGCGGCTCACGGTGGCCAAGCTCTTCCTCACCGCTGGCGGCCTGCTGGCCGGCCTGTCGCTGGGCCGCGAAGGGCCCTCGGTGCAGATCGCCGCCGGTGTGATGCACCATGCCCGCCGCTGGCTGCCCGAGCGCAACACGATCAGCGAACACGGCCTGCTGATGGCCGGCGGCGCCGCCGGCATCGCCGCGGCTTTCAACACCCCGCTGGGCGGCGTGATGTTCGCGATCGAGGAACTGTGGCGGCGCAGCGAGCAGCGCAGCAGCGCGCTGCTGATCGCGGCCATCGTGCTGGCCGGCCTGATGTCGGTCTCGGTCTACGGCAACAACACCTACTTCGGCGTCATCCGCGTTCCGGCGCTGGGCTGGTCGCTGTTCGGGCCGGGGCTGCTGGTGGCGCTGCTCTGCGGCCTCACCGGCGGGCTGTTTGCCCGTCTGCTCATCGTCTCGCTGGCCGGCGGCGTGGACGTGTTCAGCCGCTGGCGGCGCGTGGCGCCGGTGCGGTTTGCCGCCGGCTGCGCGCTGGTGGTGGCGGTGATCGGGCTGGTCAGCGGCGGCGCCACCTGGGGCAGCGGCTACACGCAGACCCGCGGCCTGCTGGAAGGCGACACCGGCGGCTTGTCCTTGTTCTACACGCCGCTCAAGTTCATCGCCACCTGGCTCACCGCGTGGACGGGTGTGCCGGCCGGCATCTTTGCGCCGTCGCTGGCCATCGGGGCGGGCATCGGCAGTGATGTGGCGGCGCTCACCGGCTTTGCCGAGCGGCCGGCACTGATCGCGCTCGGCATGGCCGGCTTCCTGGCCGCGGTGACCCAGGCGCCACTGACGGCCTTCATCATCGTGATGGAGATGGTGGCCGGCCAATCCATGGTGCTGAGCCTGATGGCCTGTGCGCTGGTGGCCAGTGGCCTGTCCAGGCTGATCAGCGCACCGCTGTACGCAGCGCTGACACGGGTGCAACTGTTTCGCCTGCCCCAGCCGGTGGCGGAGCCGCTAAAAGGGAGCCCCGCGAACGGGGCTCCATGAAGGTCGCTTCTGTCCGCCTCGCGCACCCTGCGTGCTTCGGATCGGCTTGGTGAACGAGACCCACAGATCATATTTGATCAAATGCATTCACGCGAGTCCCCGCCCCTGCTGCCTGCGGGGCCACTGCGACAATGGCCACGATGACCGAGTGGACCCTGACCGCGCTGGCCGTGCTGACCCTGGTGCTGCTGGGCGTGCTGCTGCTGCGCCGTCCCGACAGCACGGCCAGCGAGCGGCTGGAGCGCGAACTGCGCGACGAACTCGGCCGCCAGGGCCAGGCCACGCGCGGCGACCTGGCCACCTTCCAGCGCATGTTGCTGGCGCAATCCGGCGACGTGGCGCGCACGCAGAACGAGCAGATCGACTCCTTCCGCACCCAGCTCGCCAGCACGCAGGCGGCACTGCTGCAGCAGGCGCAGGCCGC
>CAYTWU010000148.1:0-8611 GCA_964442175.1 uncultured Rubrivivax sp. | reverse complement strand
ACGAATGGGGCCGCCTGGCCGAATCGGTCGACAAGCTCAAGCAGGCGCAGCTCTTCATCGACGAGACACCGGCACTCACCGTGGCCGAGTTGCGCGCCCGCGCCCGCCGCATGGCGCGGCAGTTCGGCGGCACGCTGGGCCTGATCGTCATCGACTACCTGCAGCTGATGAGCGGCCGCAGCAGCGGCGACGAAAACCGGGCCACCGAGCTGGGCGAGATCTCGCGCGGACTGAAAGGCCTGGCCAAGGAACTGCAGTGCCCGGTGATTGCCTTGTCGCAGCTCAACCGCAGTGTCGAGACGCGCAACGACAAGCGGCCCATGATGAGCGATCTGCGCGAATCAGGCGCCATCGAGCAGGATGCCGACGTCATCATGTTCATTTACCGCGACGACTACTACAACAAGGAAGCCAGCAAGGAGCCGGGCGTCTCGGAGATCATCATCGCCAAGCAGCGCAACGGCCCGGTGGGCACGGTGAAGATGGCCTTCCAGAAGCAGTTCACGCGCTTCGAGAACCTGGCGCCGGAGTACGGCAGCGGCAACGAGTACTGACCCCCACGGTGGGGGCGTGGCGGGCCTTTACCGGCCTCGGGTGCTGGGATATGCTGTACATACATCCAGTATTTTCGGGTGCCACTGGCCCTGACGGGATGCCTCTTGTGAGCGTGCAGCATCGTTGTGGAAGTCTCTCGTGCCCGCCGGCCCCTGCCGGCCCCTGAACACCTGCACCCCGCACTCTGGCGCGCGGCACAGCTCGGCCGTGTCACCACCCCGGGCCTGGCCACGGGTTTTGCCGCACTGGACGCCCAACTGCCCGGCGGGGGCTGGCCGTGCCAGGGCCTGACCGAACTGCTGCTGCCACACCCCGGCGTGGGCGAGTGGCGTTTGCTGGCGCCGGCGCTGGCGGCATTGCAGCGCGGGCAGCGCGGGCCCGGGGGTGACTTGCCGCGCGCCGTGATGCTCTTCGATCCCCCGGCCCGGCCTTGCCCCTGGACGCTCGCGGCGCTGGGGCTGGACGTGGGCCAGCTGGTTGTCGTGCAAGGCCGGGCGCCCACGGCCCTGGACGGCCTCTGGGCGCTGGAGCAGGCCCTGGCCAGCGGGCAGCTGGGGGCCGCGCTGGCCTGGCTGCCGGCGCGGCTGCGTGGCGCCGGCTCGGCCGATCCGCTGCGCCGGCTGCAGCTTGCGGCCCAGGCCCACCCCGGGCCGGTGTTCCTGTTCCGCGAGCTGGCGGCCCGGCTGAAACCCAGCGCGGCACCGCTGCGCCTGCAGCTCGCGGCCGGTTCGCCCGATCAGTTGCGCCTGCGTCTGCTCAAGCGCCGCGGGCCCGCGTGCGCCGAGCCGCTGGTCCTGGCCTTGCCACCGGTGTTGTGCGCCACGGCCCGTGCACGTGCTGTGTTGCCGCGGGGTTTGCCACAGCCCCGCCCTGTTGCCGTGTCGGCCTGAACCGCATGCCCCCATGCCCTGGCTCGCCTTGCACCTGCCGCTGCTGTCGCTGGAGGCCTTCGCCGCCACCTTGCCCGAGGCTGAGCGTGTGGCGCCGCTGGCCTTGCTGGCCGACCACCACATCAGCGCCACCAATGCCGCGGCCACCGCCGCCGGCATCCGCCCGGGGCTGAAACGCGCCACGGCGCTGGCCCTGGTGGCCGATCTGCGGCTGGGCGCCGCCGATCCGGTGCGAGACGCCACGGCCCTGCAGGCGGTGGCGCATGCGGCGCTGGCTTTCACGCCCATGGTCACGCTGGAGGCGCCGGCCACCGTGCTGCTGGGGCTGCACACCGTGCTGCGTTACCACGGCGGGCCGGAGCGCCTGCGCCAGCGCCTGCTGGCGGCGCTGCTGCCGCTGGGCCATCGCCTGCAACTGGCCAGTGCCCCCACGCCGGGCGGTGCGGCCCTGCTGGCCCGTTGGCGCGACGACCTCGCCTGGGGCCCGCACAGCACCCATCCGGGCCGCTTTCAGGCGCTGCTGGATGAGGTGCCGGTGTGGCTGCTGGGGCCGGGCCGCACGCACTGGGAGACGTTGCAGGGCATGGGCCTGCACCAGCTGGCCGATCTGCGGGCGCTGCCGCGGGCCGGCCTCACACGCCGTTTCGGCGCCACGCTGCTGGCCGATCTGGACCGCGCGCGCGGTGAACTGCCCGACCCGCGTGAAGCCCTCACCGCGCCGCCCGTCTTCGAGAGCCGGCTGGAGCTCTTCGCCCGCGCCGACACCACGGCCCAGGTGCTGCAGGGTGCCGCGGTGCTGCTGGCGCGGCTGCTGGCCTGGGCGCAGGCGCGGCAGTCGCGCATCGCGGCGTTCACGCTGCGCATGCAGCACGAAACCCGGCGCCGCGCCGACGCCCCGCCGCACACCGATCTCACGGTCGAACTGGCCGAGCCGGCCGCCGACGCCGCGCAGCTGAACCTGCTGCTGCGCGAGCGCCTGGCGCAATGCCCGCTGCCCGCACCCACACTGGACCTGCAGCTGCACTGCAGCCACCTGGTGGTGGCCGCTGCGCCCAGCGGTGACCTGTTCCCCAGCCGCCAGGGCCAGCGTGAAGGCCTGGCGCGGCTGCTGGAGCGGCTGCGCGCGCGCTTGGGTGATGCCCAGGTGCAGCGCCTGCAGCCCGTGGCCGACCACCGGCCGGAGCAGGCCAGCCGCCTGCAGGCCCGCTTCACGGCGGATCCGCCGAAGGTCACCATGGGCACTCTGCCCCTGCACCGCCCCGCCTGGGTGCTGCCCTCACCGCAGCCGCTGGCTGAACGGGCATCGATGCCGCTGCTGGAGGGTCGGCCGCTGCAGATCGTCAGCGGCCCCGAGCGCATCGAAGCCGGCTGGTGGGACGAGCCCGGCCTGGCCGCCCGCGACTATTTCATCGCCTGCGCCGACGACGGTGCCCTGGTCTGGATCTACCGCACGCGGCTGCCGCTGGCCAGGCCCAGCGGCTGGTTTTTGCAGGGGCGGTTCGCCTGATGGGTTACGGCCGTGGCCCGAGCAGGAAGCGCAGCGGCACCACCACCCGCGCCGCCCAGTCGCGTTCGTTGTGGCCCGTGCCTTCGGCCACCTGCGCCATCAGCTGCGGCGCGCGCCAGCCCAGGCCGTGCAGCAACTCCAGCACAAAGGCCTGGTGCGGGGCGTAGAAGGCTTCCAGGTCGGTGGTGCCACGGTCCAGGTAGAGCCGGTGGCGGCCCGGCGGTGGCAGCGCCTGCTGCAGGTAATTGAACGCCGCCAGCGGCAGCGCCGCGTTGCGCAGCCGCTCCGGCCCCCAGGCCGTGGGCAGGCCCACCCAGTGGGTGGACACGCCGCCCGCGCCACCGAAGACCTGCGGGTACTCGGCCAGCGCATACAGCGAGATCAGCCCGCCCATGCTGGAGCCCATCACCACCGTGTGTTCGGGGCCGGGCAGGGTGCTGTAGCGGCGGTCGATGGCCGGCTTGAGCTCCTCCACCAGGAAGCGCAGGTAGGCGTCGGCGCGGGGCGTGCCGCCCATGCCGTGCGCCACGTACTCCTGGCGCAGCGGCTCGGGCACATGGGCCAGCATCTTCTGCGGGTAGAACTCGGCGTAGCGCAGCGCCGGCACGTTCCACACGCCGACCACCAGCGTGTCGGCGATCTGGCCGCTGCGCACCAACTGGTCCACCGCCAGATGCACGTTCCAGGCCTGGCCGTTCCAGGTGGTGGCCGGGTCGAACAGCATCTGCCCGTCGTGCATGTACAGCACCTGGTAGCGCCGGGCCGGGCTGTAGCCGGCTGGCAGCCAGACGTCCACGTGGCGCGCCGCCACGTGCTGGGACCTGAAGTTCTCCAGCCGTTCGATGCGGCCGGTGGCCACCTGCGGCAAGGGCTGGGCCGCCGCGGGCAGGCCCGTGGCCAGCGCCAGCGCGCAGGCCCAGGCTGCGAGGGGTGCGGGTGTTTTCGTGGGTGTCATGGGCGTGCAGCGTACAGCCACAGGTTCCGCAGAAAACTGTATATTTGTACAGTCTTGATGCGGCCCACATCCACCATGCGCCCCTTGCACGAGCACAGCATGCCATCTGAAGCGAACGCCACCCTGATGTACGCCCCCGTGCCAGCCGTGAAGGGCCGTGGCACCGTCTGGGCCATCGAACACCGCTTCAGCCCCACCCAGACCGAGGCCCTGGATGACGGCTGGGGCACGCTGGAACAGGCGGCACAAGAGGAGCAGGTCGCGCCCGGCACCCAGCTGATCGAGGAGCGGGTGCGCAGCATCCTCACCGGCAACGATTCACCGGACATCGGTTTTGATCTTTCCATCAACCCCTACCGGGGCTGCGAACATGGCTGCATCTACTGTTACGCCCGCCCCACGCACAGCTACCTGAACCTGTCGCCCGGGCTGGATTTCGAGACCCGCATCATCGCCAAGGTGAACGCCGCCGAGCGCCTGCGTGAGACGCTGTCTGGCCGCGACTACACACCGCTGTCGCTCAACATCGGCTCGGCCACCGACGCCTACCAGCCGGCCGAGCGCCGGCTGCGCATCACACGTGGGGTCATCGAGGTGCTGGCCGAGGCGCAGCACCCGTTTTCCATCGTCACCAAGTCGGCGCTGATCGAGCGCGACCTCGACCTGATCGCCCCGATGGCCGCGCAGCGCCTGGCCGCGGTCTACGTGTCGCTGACCACGCTGGACCCGGCACTGGCGCGCACGCTGGAGCCGCGGGCCGCCGCCCCGGCGCGCCGGCTGCGCACCATCGAGACCCTGGCCCGGGCCGGTGTGCCGGTGGGGGTGAGTGTGTCGCCCGTGATCCCGTTCCTCAACGAGCCGGAACTCGAACGTCTGCTGGAAGCCGCCGCGGCGGCGGGCGCGTGCTCGGCCTTCAGCATCGTGCTGCGCCTGCCCTGGGAGGTGAACCCGCTGTTCCAGCAGTGGCTGCAGCAGCATGTGCCGGAGCGTGCCGACCGCATCATGGCGCGGCTGCGCGAGATGCGCGGCGGCAAAGACAACGATGCCCGCTTCGGCCACCGCATGCGCGGACAGGGTGTGTGGGCGCAGCTGCTGCGCCAGCGCTTCGAGAAGGCCTGTGCGCGCCTGGGCCTGAACCGCACGCGCGTTGAGCTGGACCTGACCCGCTTCAGGCGGCCGCCGCGTCAGCCGGGGCAGGCAAGTCTGTTCTGACGGCGGCGGTGTCGCGGGCCATCGTCTGCGCCGCCGGGCTGCCATCGCGCAAGGTCATGCCGCCGGCCGCGCGTGTGCCCTGGCCCAGGCGCGGGCCCGCCCAGGAGGCCGCATAACGTTCCTTCAGCGCGGCGATGCGGGCCTCCTGGGCCTCGGCATCGGCTATGCGCGCACGGTGGCGGGTCAGCGTCAGTTTGGCGGTGTCCACCAGCTTGGCGTTCAGCGTGGTTTCGGCGTAGGCCAGCAGCTTGCGCACGGCCTCGCCCGGGTTGCCTTCCAGCGCGTGGTTCATGGCCTCTTCCGACATCGCCAGCACACGGGCATGGCCCAGGTTGACCAGGTCGGTGAACGGGGCGTGGCGCGCGGCGGAGCGCGTCAGCAGCTCCGACACGGCGCGTGAGGTGGAAAACCGCACCGCGACCTCGCTCACCCAGCTGTCCATGTGGTCCAGCCGCAGCTCGCTGGCGGCCAGCTCGGCCAGCAGGCTGAGCAGGTTGCAGCCGGCTTCGACGTCCAGTTCCGGGTCCAGGCGCTCCTGGGCCAGCTGCGTCACCAGCTCCAGCCCGGCCGACAGGCGCTTGCCCAGCAGGTGCTCCAGGGCCTGCGCCACCCGGGCAAAGCGTTGCACCCGGGGCGTGGCGTCTTCGCGGCCGGCCAGGTGTTCCAGGTTCTCGCGGCAGCGCTGCAGGCCCTTGCTGTCCTTGGTCTGGAAGCGTGCAAAGGCCAGCACCACCAGCGACTGCTGGTCGAACATCTTCGAGCTGATGCCCAGCAGCGCTGCGCGGTCCAGCATCTTGTCGGCCTCGGCCGTGTGGCCCTGGTAGTAGGCCAGCATGCCCTGTTTCTGCAGCCGCGGGATCGAGCCCGGCGTGATGGCCGCGGCCTTGCGGAAGGTCTCCAGCGCTTCGTCGAACTGCCCTTGTTCGATCTGCACGCGGCCCATCACGTCCCAGGCGTCGGCATAACCCGGTTCGGCCGCCACCAGCACATCGAGCGTGCGGCGCGCGGTCGCGATCTGGCCGGCGTCGGCCTGGGCCCGGGCCACGCCCAGCTTGGCCCAAGGCACGGCCTTGGCCTCGATGATGGCGTTGTAGAGCTTGCCCGCCATCTCGTGCCGGTTGGTGCGCAGCAGCAGCTCGGCGCCGATGCGTGCGGCGTAGAGCCAGAACTCGCCCTTGCTCGAAAAGCGGTCCAGGCAGTACTTGGCGGCCAGTTCGAACTGGTCGTTTTCGATCGCGCTGAACACCTGGCCCAGCACGCGCTTGCGGTGGCGCGCCTGGCGCAGCCGCTCGGCCAGCGTGGCAGCGGCATAAGGCTTGAGCAGGTAACAGTCCAGCGCCGATTCGGCCGCTTCGGCCACGTGTTCGTAGCGTGCTTCGCCGGTGATCATCACGAACACCGTCGAATACGGCAGCAGGCCGCTGCGGCGCAGGTCGTCCAGCAGGTCCTGCCCGGTCTGGTCGTCGCCCGGGAAGGTCTGCTCGCAGACCACGATGTCGTAGCGGCGGGCCTCCAGCTTCTGGCGGCCGTCGGCCAGGCGCGGGGCCTGCACCACGGTGCCCACGCCCAGCTCGCGCAGCTGGTTCATGATGATGCTGCGCGAGGTCGGGTTGCCATCGATCACGAGCGCGGTGGCCCGTTCGATGTCGCGGTCCAGGATCATCATGGCGGCAGTCCCCAGGGCATGGATAGGCATCGCCCCACCTCGGGGCGGGGCTCTATCGGGGACTATCGGCCGCAGTTCAGCTTACTTGAACAGGTCCTTGACGCGGTCCGTCCAGCTCTTGGCGTTGGGCGAGTGGCGCTCACCGGCGCTGCGGAAGGACTCGTCCAGCTCCTTCAGCAGCTTGCGCTGGTGTTCGGTGAGCTTGACGGGCGTTTCCACCGTCACGTGGCAGTACAGGTCACCCGGGTAGCTGGAGCGGATGCCCTTGATGCCCTTGCCGCGCAGGCGGAAGGTCTTGCCGTGTTGCGTGCCCTCGGGCAGCTCGATCTCGGCCTTGCCACCCAGCGTGGGCACCTCGATCGTGCCGCCCAGGGCCACCGTGGTCAGGCCCACCGGCACGGTGCAGTGCAGGTCGTCGCCGTCGCGCTCGAAGACCTCGTGCGCCTTCATGCGGATCTCGATGTACAGGTCGCCCGCCGGCCCGCCGTTGGTGCCCGGCTCGCCGTTGCCGGCCGAACGGATGCGCATGCCTTCGTTGATGCCGGCCGGGATCTTGACCTCCAGCGTCTTCTGGCGCTTGATCTTGCCGGCGCCGTTGCAGCTGGGGCAGGGCTCGGGGATGATCTTGCCGCTGCCGTGGCAGTGCGGGCAGGTCTGCTGGATGCTGAAAAACCCCTGGCGCAGGTGCACCGTGCCGGAGCCGTTGCAGCTGGGGCAGGTCTTGGCGCTGGTGCCGGGTTTGGCGCCGCTGCCGTGGCAGGTGTCGCAGTTGTCCCAGCTCGGGATGCGGATCTGCGTTTCCTTGCCAGCGGCGGCTTCTTCGAGCGTGATCTCCATCGCGTAGCTCAGGTCGCTGCCGCGGTAGACCTGCTGGCCACCACCGCCGCGCCGGCCGCCGCCGCCATTGCTGAAGATGTCGCCGAAGATGTCGCCAAAGGCCTCGGCAAAACCACCGAAGCCTTCCGCGCCCGGGCCGCCGCGGCCGGCGCCCATGTTCGGGTCCACCCCGGCGTGGCCATATTGGTCGTAGGCGGCGCGCTTTTGCGCGTCGGAGAGCATCTCGTAGGCCTCCTTGGCCTCCTTGAACTTCTCTTCCGCCTTCTTGGCATCGTCACCCTGGTTGCGGTCCGGGTGGTACTTCATGGCCAGCTTGCGGTAGGCCTTCTTGATGTCGTCGTCCGACGCGTTCTTCGGAACGCCGAGGATGTCGTAGAAATCGCGCTTTGCCATGGAATGGTCCTGGGGGCATCAAACACCGACGCCGCGTTGACCGCCAGGCCGGGCCTGGTGCGTCGAACGCGGCGCTGCGGAGCACCGGCCCGGGCCCTGCGGTGCAGGCCGGGCCGGGCAGGGCATCACTTCTTGACTTCCTTGAACTCGGCGTCGACCACGTTGTCGTCGTCGGGCTTGGCGGAAGCCTGGGGACCCTCGCCGCCGGCTGCGGCGCCTGCAGCACCCGCGGCCGCCTGCGCCGCCTGGCTTTCGGCATAGGCCTTCTCGCCCAGCTTCTGGCTGGCGGTCATCAGCGCCTCGGTCTTGGCTTCGATCGTGGCCTTGTCGTCGCCCTTGAGCGCTTCTTCCACGTCCTTCAGCGCGGTCTCGATCGCGGTCTTCTCGGCCGCGTCGAGCTTGTCGCCATGTTCGCCCAGGCTCTTCTTCACCGAGTGCGCCATCGCGTCGGCCGCGTTGCGGGCCTGCACCAGCTCCAGCTTCTTGGCGTCTTCGGCGGCGTTGACCTCGGCGTCCTTCACCATCTTCTCGATCTCGGCCTCCGAGAGGCCCGAGTTCGCCTTGATGGTGATCTTGTTTTCCTTGCCGGTGCCCTT
>CAYTWU010000147.1:0-8875 GCA_964442175.1 uncultured Rubrivivax sp. | reverse complement strand
CGTGGTCGGCCATGCGCCACAGCTGCTGGCCCAGGCCGGCCATCGGCATCGGCGAGTGGGTCTGCTGCGCCAGCTGCACCGCGATGCCGATGTCTTTCAGCATCAGCTCCAGCTTGAAGGGGTCGTCGAAGCTGCGGTTGAACACACGCTGGTGGAAGTGGGTCTGCGTGATCCACGATCCGCCGGTGGACTGGTTCAGCACGTCGACCATCACCTTTGGGTCCAGGCCATAACGTTTGCCGGCCACCAGGCCTTCGGCGGTGGCGGTGAAGGTCAGCGCGGTGATGCAGTTGTTGATGCACTTCATCGCATGGCCGCTGCCCAGGCCGCCCAGGTGGTGCACGGCCTTGCCCATCAGGTCCAGCAGCGGGCGCACACGGGCCACGTCGGCATCGCTGCCGCCGACCATGAACACCAGCTCGGCCGCCTGCGCGCCCCAGGCCGCGCCCGAGACCGGCGCGTCCACCATGCTGGCGCCGCGCTCGGCCAGGCGGGCGGCGGTCTGTTCCGTCAGCCAGGGTTCGGCCGACGAGGTGTCCAGCAGCAGCGCCCCGGGCCGCAGGCCGTGCAGCAGGCCGTCCGCACCCAGTGCCACCTGCTGCACCACCTGGCCGTTGGGCAGCATGGTGATGATCACGTCGCTGGCTGCGGCCACGGCCGCCGGTGTGTCCACGGCCTGGCCGCCGATGCTGGCCGCCAGGTCGCGCGCGGCGGCGGTGTTGACGTCCAGCAGCGTCAGCCGGTGGCCGGCCTTGGCCAGGTGCGTGGCCATGGGGGCGCCCATCACGCCCAGGCCGATGAATCCGATGTCCATGCGAGTTCTCCAAGGTTTCAATGCAGGGTCAGGACGACACGCTACAGGTCGACGAGCAGCGTGCCACCCGGGACCGCGCTGCGCGAGCAGCACAGGATGACCTGCGTGGCGCGCGCGCTGCGGCCCAGCACCACGTCGCGGTGGTCCACGGCGTCGGAGGCCGCTGCGTCATAGCGCGTGGCGCAGACGCCGCACAGGCCATCGCTGCACTTCAGGTCCAGTGCCACACCGGCTTCGGCCAGCACCGCGCTGGCGCTGCGCCCAACGGGCACAGCCAGCACACGGCCCGAACGCGCGAGCTTCAGCTGGAAGGGGTGGTCCACCCGACCCGGGGCCTCGGGTACGCTGAAGTACTCGCGGTGCAAGGCCTCTTCGGGCCAGCCGGCGGCGCTGGCGATGGCGAACACGGCCTCCATGTAGCGCGCCGCCCCGCAGGTGTAGAGCTGGGCCCCGGCGCTGTACGGTGGCACCAGCCTGGCCAGGTCGGCACGGCGGCCTTCGTCCTTCACATGCAGCTGCACCTGCGCGGCCCAGGGCACCTGGGCCAGCTCGTCCAGGAAACCCGCGCTGCGGCGGCTGGCCACGCTGTAATGCAGTTGGAAAGCACGGCCCAACGCGTGCAGCCGGTGCGCCATCGCGATCAGGGGCGTGACGCCGATGCCGCCGGCAAAGAGCAGGCTGAAGGCCGCATCTTCGACCAGCGGGAAGTGGTTGGCCGGCCGGCGCACGAACACCTGCCGCCCAGGCCGGAAAGCGCGGTGCATCAACGCCGAGCCACCCCGGCCGGTGCCACCGGCGCTGACCGGCGGCTCGCGCAGCACGCCCAGCACGTAGCGCTGGCGGTCGGCCGGGTCGCCGGCCAGGCTGTAGGCACGCTGGTACTCGGGCGCGATGACGACGTCGATGTGGGCACCGGCCTCGAAGGCGGGCAGCGGGCCGCCGTCCACCGCCTCGAACTCGTAGCGGGCCAGGCCCTCGGCCATCTCGTCGCGCCGCACCAGCCGCACCGGGAACACCGGCGGCTCGGCGGGCAGCGGCGCCGTGGCGGGTGCCAGGCCCTCGGTCTCGCCGGCGGCCAGGCGCGCGCGGTAGGCCGCCGGGCTGAGCAGCGCGCGGTAGCGCTGCAGGCCGGCCTCGCGGTCCACGGGGTGGGGCACAGGGTAAGGCGGCGGCATGGTGTCGGCCGGGTAGACGGCCAGGCTCTGGTCTTCGGCGCGCAGCACCAGGTCTTTCTGCAGGCCGCGGCGGTGGGTCATCTTGGCCTGCACGTAGCGGCCGGTGGCGCGGTCCAGCTCGATGTTCCACCACCAGGTCTTGACGGGGTTGATGCTGCCGCGGTCCAGCGCGTCGTCCAGCCGGGCCAGCGCGGGTGCGGCAGCGGGCAACTTCATCGCCACCTGCCGCCACAGGCTGTCGGCGAGCAGGCCTTCCTGGTTCCAGGGGCAGGTCTTCATGCAGCGGCCGCACATGCCGCCGGCGGCGTTGGTGATGCGGTAGCGCGCGCACTTCTCGGCGTCGCTCTTCCAGATCTCGTAGCCGTTGTACATGACCTTCGGCCCTGCCGTGATGGCGCCGGACGGGCACTCGCGGGCGCACTTGTTGCAGCCCTCGCAGAAACGCTGCAGGCCGAAGTCGATGGGTTGGTCGGGCGCCATCGGCAGGTCGGTCGTGATGCTGCCGCTCTTCAGGCGCGGGCCCAGGAACGGGTGCAGGATCACCTCGCCGATGCGGCTGACCTCGCCCAGGCCCGAGAGCAGCAGCAGCGGCGGCTGCAGCACATCACCGTCCAGTACCGAGTGCACGCGCGCGCTGTAGCCCAGGCGCCGGATCTGCTCGGCCAGCACGCCACCCATCAGCGAAAACCGCAGGTAGGCCCGCATGCTTTGTGCGACGCTGATCCAGTCGTCGCCGCTGGCGCCCTCCATGGTCTCGTGGCCCTGGTCGATCAGCAGGTTCACGGCGTTGGCGTGGTAGGCGGCCATGGGTCGGCCGCCGGCGTCGTGCGAGTAGTAGGCCCAGGCGGGCACGCCGCACAGGCCCACGGCGTCCACGCCCAGCCAATGCGCGGTGGCCTTCAGCCGCTCGGCGTTGCGCCGCGGGTCGGCCGCGGTCGGCGACACCGGGCTGCGTGCCTCGCCAAACTGCAGCAGCAACAAGGCGCCCAGCGCGCGGCGCGCGCAGGCGCCGATGGGGCTCTTCATCACGTAGTGCGCGTTTTTGGCGTCCTGCTGCACGTCAGCGCCCAGGTCGCCGAACAGCGCGCGCGCAAAGAAGTCGGCGCGTTTGGGGAAACGCGGCACACGTGCGTGGTCGATGAAGGTCGTGGGCTGCTCCACACGCTTCAGGTCCTCGAACGGCCAGGCGCCATCGCGGAAGTCACGCGCTTCGTAGGGCCGGTGGTTCAGTGCGCTCTTGGCCGTACCCAGGCCCAGCCACCAGGCCGGGCCGTGGCTGTGCCAGCGTGCAGCGGCATCCTGCGGCCCCAGCGGTGCATCGGGCGCCATCTCGAAGGTGGTGCTCACCGCCGCCAGCCCGTAGCGTGTGCCCAGGTAGGGGTGCAGACCGTCGGCATCGGCCACGCCCGCCACGCAGGCCAGGCGGCCCAGGTGCACGTCGCTGCAGCTGGCGCTGTGGGCACGCGCCTCGAACCCGAGCATGCGCAGGTAGCTGGACAGCAGCACCGCCGTCTGTGCGGCCAGCAGCCCGGCGCGCTGGGCTTGCGCACCGTGCAGCCAGTCGCAGCCGGGCTCGTCGGGGCGCGGGTCGCGCGGGTACTCGACCGCGATCACCAGCGCATGGCTGTGGTGGGCGACCGGGCCGTGCTGGGCCTGCGCCGACTCGATCACATCGGCCAGGATCATGTCCATGCCGGCCGCAAAGCTCTGTGGCTGGCTGCGTGCGAGTTGTTCGCCCAGCGCCGCCACACGCGGGTTGCGGATGGGCTCGGCCAGCAGCGCCGCGGCGGGCAGCGCGCAGACGGCGCTGAGCGTGGCATCGAAGTACTGGGCCGCCGCCTTCAGGTGGCGCGCGCGTTCGGCCGGGTCGGCCGGCACCTCGCCTGGCAGCGGGTTGACGGCACCGTCGCGCACGAGGTCGAACATCGCCATGTAGGGTGCCATCGCGTGCACGATGGACTCGGCATCGGCCGCGTCGAAGGCCAGGGCCTGCATGGGCGGCAGGTGCGTTAGATCGGGCACCGCCTGCTGGCGCGCCAGGCGTTCCAGCGGATAGGGGCCCAGGTGCACAGGACGGTCGCGGGTGGAGAAGAGTCGCATGCCGGCAGGCTACAGTGCCGGCGCACACCATGACATCGGCAGACGCCCCAGACACCCTGCGCCAGCAGGCGGCCCAGCTTGAACGCGCTGGCCGCCTGGACGAGGCCATCGCCACGCACCGGCGGCTGCTGGCGCTGCGCCCGTTGTGGGCCGACGGTTGGTACAACCTGGGCCAGACGCAGTGGAAGGCCCGGCAGTTCGAGGCGGCACTGGCCACCTACGCCCACGCGCTGGGCCTGGGCATCACGCAGCCCGAAGAAGTGCACCTGAACCGCGCCGTGATCCTGGCGCGCGACCTGGGCCGCAGCGACGAGGCCGTGCACGAGCTGGAACGCGCGCTGGCGCTGAACCCGCGCTATGGCCCGGCGCTGCTGAACCTGGGCAATGTGTGCGAGCAGCGCGGCGAACGCGAACGTGCGCGCACGCTGTACCAGCAGGTGCTGGCGCTGGACCCGCGCCAGGCCCTGGCGCTCTCGCGCCTGCCCAACCTGCAGACGCTGCAGGACCCGGCCGACCCGCTGATCGGCCAGCTGCAGCAGGCCTTGCAGGTGCCCGGGCGCCACCCCGCCGAACGCGCCGACCTGGGCTTTGGCCTGGGCAAGGCGCTGGACGATGTGGCCCGCCACGACGAGGCCTTCGCGGCCTACCGGGCGGCCAACGCCGCCAGCCGCGAAGCCGGCGGCCCGGCCACGCGCTACGACGCCGCAGCGCATGAGCGGCATGTGGACCGCCTGATCGCCACCTTCCCGCGCCCGGCGGTGCAAGGGCCCGACACCGCAGGCCACCCGCCACCGATCTTCATCTGCGGCATGTTCCGCTCCGGCTCCACGCTGGTGGAGCAGGTGCTGGGCGCACACCCGCAGATCACGGCCGGCGGCGAGCTGGACCTGCTGCCCAGCCTCGCCCGCCAGCACCTGCTGCCGGGCGCACCCTGGCCGGTGCTGGACGAGCCCGCCACGTTGTCGGCCCTGGCCGAGCAGTACCGGGCCGGTGTCGCGCAACGCTTCCCTGGCGCGACACAGGTCACCGACAAGCGGCCCGACAACTTCCTGCACATCGGCCTGATCAAGGCGCTGTTCCCCACGGCACGCATCGTCTTCACGCGCCGCGAGCCGCTGGACAACTGCCTGGCGGTCTGGTTCCTGCACCTGAGCCGCAGCATGCCCTACGCGCTGGACCTGCTGGACACCGCGCACTGGTACCGGCAGCACCTGCGCCTGCTGCGGCACTGGCAGGTGGTCTATGCGGACGACGTGTTCGTGTTCGATTACGACCGCTTCGTGCGCGACCCCGAGCCGGTCGCCCAGCAGTTGCTGGCCTTCTGCGGCCTGCCCTGGGACCCGGCCTGCCTGCGCTTCCACGACCGCCGCAGCGTGGTGCAGACCGCCAGCCTGTGGCAGGTGCGCCAGCCGCTGCACACCCGCTCGTCCGGGCGCTGGCGGCACTACGCGGCGCACCTGGGGCCGCTGCGCGCGGCGCTGGGGGAGGACCTGCACACACCGTCGTCCACCCAACCTGTCGAAAAAATTTCCACCTCACCAGAGGCGGGCTTTTAAGTCAATGATTTTTCAGATGTTTTTTCCTGGCCCTCGACTTGCTTGATGTCAGGCGGAGCTGCCTCACCGGGCGCTCACAACAACGCTCCCACCAGGAACGACTCCATGAGACTCATCACCGCTCTTCGCCTGGCCACGGCCACCGGCACCTTGTGGGCTGGCGCGGCTTGGTCCGGCGCCGTGACCTGCCTGCCCAGCGACCAGCGTGTGGCGACCTTGGACGACGCCGTCGAATGCCGCACGGTGATCAGCACCAACCTCAACAGTTCGGACGACATCAACGCCCTCTTCGGCACCAGTTACAGCTGGAGCAACCAGGGTGAACTGACAGGCGCCGGTACCAACCTGCGGCTCACGGTGCAAACCGACAGCTGGGGCACAGACGTCACCGGCACCTGGGAGATCGACGAGTCGTTCTGGCAGACTTACTCCCGCGCGGTGATCACCATGCACGTGGGCCACGGTGGCGGCAACCCGGATGCCTTCGCCTGGCTGATCACGCCCGGCGAGACCTCGGGCAACTTCACGTACGAGCGCATTGCCGGCACCGGTGGTGGCCTCAGCAACCTGTTCCTGTTCGGCTCCGGCCCTGCGCTTCGGTCGGGGGACCCGACGCCGATGCCGGAGCCGGGCACCGCGGCCCTGATCGGCCTGGGCCTGGTGGCCAGCTGGGCGGCACGTCGGCGCACCACACGCTGAGGCTGCAGTCGGCGACCAGCGGAGAGGGTCAGGACGGGCCGCCGCGCGACGCCACCACGTAGGCCGTCCAGTGCGGCAGCGGGTCCAGCACCCGGGGGTCCACCGCGCCGAGGAACACCCCGGCACCGCCGGGCGACGGGTCGTGCGTGTGGCGCCAGAGCTGCACGGTGTGAAAACCGGCGGCCTGCAGTGCAAGCGTCATTTCCGCCACGGTCCACAGCCGCCAGCGGTAGCGGAAGGCGTCGCGCAGGTCCAGCACGCGGCCCGGGTGCGCCGGGTCGGCCGTGCGGAAGTGGATTCGACAATCGATGTGCCGCGTGCGGGCGTCGAAGTGGCGCTGCTCCCAGGTGTATTCAAAGGGCGGGACAGCCGCCTCGGCGGGCAACCTCGGTTGCGGGGTGATCCGGTGGTGGTCGCTGCGGGGCTTCATGGCGGCGGGTCCGCCGAACAGGTTGAGCACCAGCACGCCCTGCGGCGCCAGGCAGTGCCAGGCGTGCTGCAGATAGGCCTGCAGCTGCGCCGGCTCGCGCAGGTACAGGATGCTGAAATTCAGCACCGAGAGGATGTCGGCTGGCGGCACGGCCGGTGGAGCAGTGGCCATCACGTCGGCCTCCACAAACTGCAGCGCTGATGTGCGGTCGCCCAACAGGCGTTCGGCCCGGCGCCGGGCCCAGGCCAGCGTGGGGCCGTCCAGGTCCACCGCCACCGCCTGGCGGCCGGGCGCCAGTGCCAGCCAGGCCACGGCCTCGGCGCTGGTGCCGGCAAAATCTTCGCGCAGCACGCGGGGTGTATGGCCGGGGTGCAGGCGCTCGAACATCAAGCGCAGCACGGTGGCGTGGGTCTCCGGGTCCTGCACGGCCCAGCGGTAGAGCGCGAGCAGGTCCACGCCCGTGGCCTTGCGTTTTGTCTTGGCGACCATGCCTGGCACCCGGATCAGCCCGTCAGGACTGCAGTTTGCGCCGCGGTGGCGGACCTCGCGATGGGCCTCGCCTAAGATGCGCGCCTCCATGAACCAGCCGCTGCCGCACGCCCCGACTCCGCCTGTCGACCTCTCGGCCCACACGCCGATGATGCAGCAATACCTGCGCATCAAGGCCGAACACGCCGACGCCCTGGTGCTCTACCGCATGGGCGACTTCTACGAGCTGTTCTACGACGATGCGCGGCGTGCGCACCGGCTGCTGGACATCACGCTCACCACGCGCGGCCAGAGCGCCGGTGAACCGGTGGTGATGGCCGGGGTGCCGGTGCACGCGCTGGAGAACTACCTCGCCCGGCTGATCAAGATGGGCGAGGCCGTGGCCATCGCCGAGCAGGTGGGCGATGTCGCCACCGCCAAGGGCCCGGTGGAACGCAAGGTCGTGCGGGTGGTCACGCCCGGCACCGTGACCGACACCGAGCTGATGGCCGACCGCGCAGAAACGCTGCTGCTGGCGGTGCACCGCATCCGCCAAAGGCCATCCAGCACAACGCCTGACGGCGTCGTGTGGGGCCTGGCCTGGCTGGGCCTGAGCAGCGGCCGGCTGGGCCTGAGCGAGTGCGACGACGACGAGCTGCCCGGCTGGCTGGCACGGCTGGCGCCGGCCGAGATCCTGCATGACGGCAGCGCGCCGGCCTGGCCCGGCGTGGCGGCCGCCCGCACCACGCGGCCGGCCTGGCAGTTCGAGGCCGAACTGGGCCTGAAGAAGTTGTGTGCGCAGCTGCAGGTGGCGTCATTGCAGGGCTTCAATGCGCAGGACCTGCCTGCTGCCCACGCCGCCGCCGCCGCCCTGCTGAGCTTTGCAGAGCACACCCAGGGCCGCGCGCTCAGCCATGTGCGCACGCTGGAGGTGCAGCGCGCCACGGACCTGATCAACCTGCCGCCGGCCACGCTGCGCAACCTGGAGCTGGTGCAGACGCTGCGCGGTGAAGACGCACCCACCTTGCTGTCCTTGCTCGACAGCTGCAAGACTGGCATGGGCAGCCGGCTGCTGCGGCAATGGCTGACGCAGCCGCTGCGCGAGCGCCGCACGGCCACGCAGCGGCTGGACGCGGTTGCCGCGCTGCACGCGCAGGGTTTCAACGCGCTGCGCGAGGCGCTGGCCCACATCAGCGATGTCGAGCGCATCACGGCCCGCATCGCGCTGCGCTCGGTGCGCCCGCGCGAGCTGGCCGGCCTGCGCGACACCCTGGCGACACTGCCGGCGCTGCGCGCCGTGGCGCCGGCCGGCAGCACCCTGCTGGACCAGCTGCACGGCGCGCTGCAGCCCGATGCCGGCATCGCCGAACTGCTGCGCGCGGTGGCCGACGAACCCGCGGTGCTGCTGCGCGACGGCGGCGTGATCGCCGCGGGCGTGGACGCCGAGTTGGACGAGCTGCGCGCCATCGGCGCCAACTGCGACGCGTTTCTGCTGGACCTGGAACAACGCGAGCGCAGCCGCAGCGGCATAGCCAACCTGCGCGTGATGTTCAACAAGGTGCACGGCTTCTACATCGAGGTCACGGCCGGGCAGGTGGCCAAGGTGCCGGCCGACTACCAGCGCCGGCAGACG
>CAYTWU010000146.1:0-8905 GCA_964442175.1 uncultured Rubrivivax sp. | reverse complement strand
CCACCGGCGCCAGCTTGAAGCCGGCGTTGCGCACGTCGACCGAGGTGTAGAACGGCGGCGTGTGCTCCATCCACTCCAGCCGGAACCAGCGCTCGATGGCCGGCATGGACTCGAGGATGCGCTGTTCCAGCTCGTTGATGGGGCCATTGAGCGCGGTGATGAGGTGCGGGACCATGGACGTGCTCAGCAGAGGCGGAAAACCCATTCTAGGATGCCGGGGTTCAGCCCCGCTTGCACGCCCCGCGGCCGCACCGGAGAACACATGGCCCGTCTGATGTTGGCCTGGGAGATGGGCAGCGGCATGGGTCACATCGACCGCATGCTGGTCACGGCACGTGCGCTGCGGCAGCGCGGCCACACGGTGGTCTTCGTGCTGCGCGACCTGTCACGCGCGCACCAGCGGTTGGCGGCCGAGGGCTTCGAGCTGCTGCAGGCGCCGGTCTGGCTGCCCAGCGTGACACGCGCGCCGCGCCTGGGCAACTACGCCACCGTGCTGGTGGCCGCCGGCTGGCTGGACCCGGCCGGCCTGGCCGGGCTGCTGGGCGCCTGGCGGGCGCTGATGCAACTCTGGCGCGCCGATGGCGTGGTGTGCGACCACGCGCCCACGGCCACGCTGGCGGCGCGCAGCCTGGGCCTGCGCCACTGGCTGGTGGGCAACAACTTCGAGGTGCCGCCGCTGGGCCCGCACTTCCCGCCGATGGCGCATTGGTTGCCCGGCACGGACGCCGACTGCCCGGCCTGGGACGCCCAGGTGCTGGCGCCCACCAACGCCGCGCTGGCGCTGCTGGGCCTGGCCCCGTTGCCGCGCCTGACGGCCTTGTTCGACCAGGCGAAACGCGCCAACGTCTCTTTGCCCGAGCTGTGCCACTACCCGGATGGCGACGGGCAGGCGCCGGTGCTGGGCCCTGTGTTTGCCGACGACGTCGGCCCGGTCGTGCCCTGGCCGGCCGGTGAGGGGCCGCGGGTGTTCGCCTACCTGGCGCCAGCCGATGCCCGTTTCGAGGCGGCGCTGAAGGCCTTGCAGGCGGCTGGCACCGTGGCGCTGGTGCATGCCAAAGGCGTGCACCCGGACGCCGCCCGGCGCCTGGGTGCCACGCACATGCGGATCGAGCCCGAGCCGGTGCGGGTGGACGCTGCCCTGGCCAGTGCCGACCTGGTGATCACACACGCCAGCATCGGCACCGTGACGGCGGCCGTGCTGGCCGGCCGGCCGCAGCTGGTGCTGCCGCGCCACATGGAGCAGGCCATGGTGGCCTGGCGCGTGGCCCAGGCCGGCATCGGCCTGGTCTGGGAGCCTGGCGAACCCGCGGCCGACCCGCTGCCGCTGCTGCGCCGGCTGCTGGACGAGCCCGGCTGGCGCGCCCGCGCCCAGGTGCTGGCGGCTCAGCACCAGGGCCTGCGGCCCGCGCAGACCGGCGAGCGGGTGGCCGACCTGATCGAGGCCGGCCTGGGCTGAACGCGCTCAGCGGCCCGCGTGGCGCCGGCGCTGCTGCAGGCCCAGCAGGGCCGCCGCACCCGCCAGCATCATGGCCACGCTGCCGGGTTCCGGCACCGGCGCGGCCACGCCGTTGAACTGCACTTCGCCCATCGAGTAGAGCCTGTCGCCGCCCACGGCGTACAGCCGGACGTAAGCCGCCTGCACCGGCGCAAACTCCATGTGGGGCACATAACTCAGCGCCTCGGCCGCATCCGACGACTTCTTGACCATGGAAACGCCGCCCCACTGCCCGCCGTGGCCGAGCTGCAGGGCGGTTACCAGCGTGGTCCAGGTGCTGCCGTCCAGCGAAGTGTCGAGCTGGTAGACATCGTTGTTGTCCTGGCTCAGCGTGACGTCCTGCAGCAGGTGCACGCCGCCCAGGTCGAACAACAGCGTGGCCCCTGTCGCCCCTTCCTGGTCGACCCAGTGCACGTTGCGCGCGTCGTCCCACCAGGTGTCGAGCGTGAAGTCGCCGTCCGAAAGGTTGGCGAGGTCGCCCAGGGCGGTGCCGGTGGTGGCGACGGTGTAGCTCAGCTGGGTGGCCTGGGCGTGCAGGCCCAGCAGGGCGAGGCTGGCACATAGCAGGGTGCGGATGCGCATGGGGACTCCTTGGGTGGGTGGCGGAAGAACAAAGGTGTGGAAGGCACTCAACGGCGGCGGCTCCAGCCCAGGGCCAGGCCCCCGGCCAGCAGCAGGGCCAGGCTGCCGGGCTCTGGCACTGCCGAGACCTGTCGGTACAGCCAGACCGATTCGTTGCTGGCGTTGCCGCCGGCAAAACCGCTGGTGCGGAAGTCAACGCTGGCGCCGCTGCCGTCGTCGAGCCTGATGCCGACGGTGTACGCCTGCTGCGCGATGAAGCTGCCGCCGTCGTAGGTATCGGCCACCAGGGCACGGGCAACGTGGTGCGTGCTGGAGAGGAACTTGCAGGTGTCGGCGGTGAAACACAGCATGTCGCGCAAGGTCTCGGCACCAGCCACTTCAGCCGCCTCGGTGTCGCCCTGCTGCAGGCCGTTCACGTCGCCCAGCTGCGTGGTCAGCAGGTCGGCGGTCGCGATCGACCAGCCGGCAAATTCTTCGCCCGCGTCCAGCTGGCTGGCGACGTGGTCGAAGGTCTTGCCGTAGCTGAAGTCCAGCCGCAGCCAGTCCAGGCCGGACACGGTGTCGCGCACCACGGCCTGGCTGCCGAAGGC
This sequence comes from uncultured Rubrivivax sp., assembly GCA_964442175.1. GTDB lineage: Bacteria > Pseudomonadota > Gammaproteobacteria > Burkholderiales > Burkholderiaceae_C > Rubrivivax. The sequence goes on along the minus strand of CAYTWU010000146.1, from coordinate 6,238 downwards.
GGCGTCGTCGGTGAGCACCAAGGCGGCCTGCGCGGCCGGGGCCAACAGCAGGGCGGCGGCGGCCATGGCCACGGCCCTGCGGGCGCGGGGGAAGAAAGGTGTGTGCATGCGGGGATCCTGTGCAGGTGCTGGGGTTGACGGGCTCCATGCTCGGCTGCGCGCCCGCCGCGCACTTGCAAGGCAGCTGCGCAAGTTCTCAAGTTATTCTCAAATCTGATCGAACCCCCACGATCCAGGGGCTGGTCTGCTCACTACACTGCCCCGCCCATGGCCTACCGGATCGCCGACTTCGAGCTGGACACCCGCCGCGAGCTGCTGATCGGCCCGGCCGGGCCGGTGCCCTTGCGCCAGCTGCTGTACCGGCTGTTGCTGCTGCTGGCGCAGCGCGCACCCGGCGTGGTGGGCCACGACGAGCTGCTGGACACGCTGTGGGGGCCGGACGCCTGGTCCCCCGGCGTGCTGGCGCAGACCGTCAGCGAGCTGCGCCGCGCGCTCGGTGACGACCCGCGCCACCCTCGTTTGATCGCCACCCGGCACCGCCGGGGTTATGCACTCATCGCCCCCGTGTTGCACCTCGGTGCCGGGCCTGGCGGCGTTCCGGCGAGCCTGCCGCGCAGTGGGCGCGGCCTGCTGCTGCGGCCGGTGGCGGTGCCGCCGGCCCTCGCAGAGGCCTGGCGCGCCGTGGCCGCCGGTGCCAACGGCTGGGCACTGCGCTGGCCCGACGAACCACTGGCTCCCGACGAACGCACGTGGACGCTGCGGATGACCGGCCCGCGCTGGCAGCTGCAGGCGCCGGATGACACCCACAGCCTCAGCGGCCGCCTGCGCCAGACCACCCCGATGGCCCAGCTGGGCGAACTGCTGCAGGCCTTGGGCGAGGCCACCGGCGCCGGCCCGCTGGCCTGGCCAGAAGGATGGGCCGCGCCAGCCTCGGCCGCCATGCCACCGGCCGGCGCACAGCGGCTGTGTGCTGCCGTGGTCGCGACGGTGCAGGGCGACCACGGCGCCGCACTGCAGCAGTTTGACGCGCTGCGCGCAGCCCTGCCCGGCGCGCCCGGGGCCGGCTGGCCACTGTTCTGGTTGGCCCAGGCCCTGGCCGGCGCCGGCCGTCGTGCCGAGGCGCGTCTGCAGCTGCAGGGCTTTGCCAGCACCGCGCCGGCCGACCCCGTGCTGCAGCTGCGCATCGAAGCCTTGCGCGGCCAGCTCGACGGCCGGCGCGACGAGGCCTTGTCCGCCTTGCGTGCCGCGGCGATGCTGGCGCCGGACGACCTGCCGCTGGCGCTGGCCGTGCTGGCAGACCAGCACGCGCTGGGCCTGGGGCAGGCGGCGTTGGCGCAGCAGGCGCGGCTGCAGGCGCGGCTGCCCCCTCAGGACGACGCCCAACGCCTGGCCCGGCAAGCCGGCATGCTCCTGGACCGCGGCGAGGTTGCCGAGGCCGCTGCACTGCTGGACGCCGCGCCAGGGCTGGAAGGCCTGCCCGGCCAGCCGCTGGCCGCCCTGCGCGCCCGCTGCCGGCTGGAACAAGGGCAACTGGCCGCGGCCCGCCAGCTGTTCGAGTCCTGCGCCGAGCGGCTGGCGCAGGCCGGCTGGCCCGGCCCGGCGCGGCAGATGCGGTTGGGTGCGCTGGAGGCCCGTTTGCGTGCCGGCGACGCCGAGCCGGTGCGCATGGCCCTGCTGCAACTGCAGTCCGAAGCCGCCGCCGATGCCGACCCGCTGCTGGACACCGGGCTGGTCCTGCTGCTGGGCCGCTGCCACACGGCGCTGCACCAGGCCGACGAGGCCTTGCGCGTGCTGGAAGAAGCGGCCGTGCTGGCGCGCCGCCATGGCCTGCAACGCCTGGCCACCGCCGCCCAGCACCACCTGGGCAGCGCACTGGCCCTGATGCGCCGCCAGCCGGAGCGGGCAGAGGCCTGCTTCCGCGTGGCCGCCGACGGCAGCCGGGACCTGGGCGACACGCTGGGCGAAGTGCGCGCCCGCGCCAACCTGGCGCTGATGGCCGAGCGGGCGGGCCGCCGGCTTGAGGCGCGCCAGGCCTACCAGGACACGCTGCGCCTGCTGCAGCCGCTGAAGGCGGTGCTGGAGCTCGGGCGCATCGCCTACAACGCCGGCGTCAACGAACGGGACCTGGGTGACCTGGGCGCCGCCTCGGCCGCCTTCGATCTTGCCCTGGCGCAGTTGCAGACCCTGCCCGGCAGCGACCTGTGCACGATGGCCGTGGCCACCCGTGCCGACCTGGCCCTGCAGATGGCCGACCCCGACACCGCTGCCGCCCTGCTCGTGGCATCGGCCACGGCCGCGGCGGGCAGCGGGCCGCTGCCACGCTCTTGCTGGCACACAGCGCGCGCCCGGCTGCTGGAGCTGGCCGGCGACCTGCCCGCGGCCGAGGCCGAGCTGGACGCCGCCGATGCGCTGCGCCGCCGCCGCGGGGTGCGCGTCTCGCAGATCGACCTGGCGTTGCGCCGCAGCGCGCTGCGGCTGGCGCCAGGCGCGGTGGCCGGCGACGCCTGGCTTGCGCTGGAGCGGCTGGAGGCCGAGCTGCTGCGCCTGGGCGAAACCAAGTACGCACTCAGCGCCGGCCTGCTGACGGCCCTGGCCAGCCACGAAGCCGGTGACCATGACGCGGCCCGCGACAAGGCCATGGCCCTGTGGCCGCGCGCGCAGCGCGATGGCACGCGCCAGCAGCAGTTGCAGGCCGATTGGGTGCTGGCCCATGGCGCGCCCCCGGGCGAACGCCAGCGCCGCTGGCGGGCGCTGGCCCAGGACGCGGCCGACGCCGGCTTTGCGCTGATGGCCCTGCTGGCACAACACCATGCCCGGCAGGCCACGGGCGAGCCGCCGGCCGACTGGCCACCTGCGCTGCGCGGGGCCTTGCACAACGCCGCCGGCGCGTTCTAACGGTAAAAAAAGGGCTGCCCGCAGGCAGCCCTTGTTCGCAGACGGTTGTGAACCGATCAGTTGTGGTACGCCGTCTCGCCGTGCGAGGTGATGTCCAGGCCTTCGCGCTCGGCTTCTTCCGGCACGCGCAGACCGATGGTCAGGTCGACGATCTTGTAGGCGATGAAAGCGACGATGGCCGAGATCAGCACGGTGTAGATCACGCCCTGCGCCTGGATCCAGACCTGGGCACCGATGCCGGGGAAAGCACCGCACTTGTTCTCGACGTAGTCGCAGATGCCCTGGCCGCCGAGGCTGGGGGCCGCGAACACGCCGGTCAGCAGTGCGCCGATGATGCCGCCCACGCCGTGGATGCCGAAGACGTCGAGCGAGTCGTCCGCGCCCAGCATCTTCTTCAAGCCGTTCACGCCCCACAGGCAGACCACGCCGGAGACCAGGCCGATGACCAGCGCACCGCCGACACCGACGAAGCCGCAGGCCGGGGTGATGGCCACCAGGCCGGCGACGGCACCGGAGGCTGCGCCCAGCATCGAGGCCTTGCCCTTCATCAGCGATTCAGCACCCGCCCAGGCCAGCGCCGCAGCGGCCGTGGCCACCGTGGTGTTGACGAAGGCCAGCGCGGCGATGCCGTTGGCTTCCAGGTTGGAGCCGGCGTTGAAGCCGTACCAGCCCACCCACAGCAGCGAGGCACCGACCATCGTCAGCGTCAGGCTGTGCGGCGCCATCGATTCCTTGCCGTAGCCGATGCGCTTGCCCACCAGGTAGGCGCCCACCAGGCCCGCCACCGCGGCGTTGATGTGCACCACGGTGCCGCCGGCGAAGTCCAACGCGCCCTTGGCCCACATGAAGCCGGCGTTGGCCGTCACCGCCTCCAGCGACTTGGCATCCGTGATCGCGTCCGGGCCGTCCCAGTACCAGACCATGTGCGCCACCGGCAGGTAGGCGAAGGTGAACCACAGCACGACGAACAGCAGCACCGCCGAGAACTTCATGCGCTCGGCAAAGGCACCGACGATCAGCGCGCAGGTGATGGCCGCGAAGGTGCCCTGGAAGCCGATGAAGGTGAACTCCGGCAGGTACACGCCCTTGCTGAACGTGGCTGCGATGGAGTCGATGGTCACGCCGCTGAGGAACATCTTGTCCAGCGTGCCGAAGAACGGGTTGCCGGCCGTGAAGGCCAGCGAGTACCCGTACACGACCCACAGCACCGAGATCAGCGCGAAGACCATGAACACCTGCATCAGCACGCTGAGCATGTTCTTGCTGCGCACCAGGCCACCGTAGAACAGCGCCAGGCCGGGGATCGTCATCAGGATGACGAGCAGCGTGGCAACGGTCAGGAAGGCGGTGTCGCCCTTGTTGGGCACCGGCGTGGCCGCAGCGGGTGCGGCTTCGGCGGCGGCCGACGCGGCTTCAGCAGCGGGTGCTGCCTCGGCCACGGCCGATGCGGCCGACGCGGCAGCGGAAGCCGCCTCCTGCGCCAGCACACCCGAGGACAGCCCCAGCGCCGCGGCGCCCAGGGCCAGCATCAATAGGATCTTTCTCATGGTTGTCATCTCTTGTGGTCGGCGGCGCGTCAGAGCGCGTCCTTGCCGGTTTCGCCGGTGCGGATGCGCACCACCTGTTCGAGCGTGCTGACGAAGATTTTGCCGTCGCCGATCTTGCCGGTGCGGGCCGCGGCCTCGATGGCCTCGACCACGCGGTCGACGATGGACTCGTCCACGGCGGCTTCGATCTTCACCTTGGGCAGGAAGTCGACGACGTACTCCGCACCGCGGTACAGCTCGGTGTGGCCCTTCTGGCGACCGAAGCCCTTGACTTCGGTCACCGTGATGCCCTGCACGCCGATCGCGCTCAGGGCTTCACGCACTTCATCAAGCTTGAAGGGCTTGACGATGGCGGTCACCATCTTCATGGTCATCTCCGATGTACGGTGGTGGGAATCAGAACGAATACTTGGCGCCGAGCACGACGCCGGCCTTGCCCAGCTCCTTGCCGTTGACGGGCGAGGAGTAGAAGGCCTTGTCGGCATCGGTGCCGACCAGCGCCAGGCTCAGCAGCACGCCGCTGAAATCCTTGGACACGGTGAGCGCGTAGTCGGTGTAGGTGCCGGGCGTGCTGAACGGGCCCTTGATCTTCTGGTAGCCGATGTGCGGCGTGACCATGAAGCCACCCACGTCGAAGCCGGCGCTCAGGTCCAGGTAGAAGCTGTTTTCGCTGTCGGTGTTGCCGAAGGTGTCGGTCACGGCGTGCGAGTACTTCACCGTGGCCGGGCCGTAGGTGACGGCGCCGTACAGCTCGGTCGTGTTGGCCGCGCCCGTGCCGGGGTACTGGTAACGCAGCAGGCCGATGTCGTAGGTGACGCCGGACGTGATCTCGCCCTTGAAGCCGCCGTACACGTCCAGCTCGTAGCTGGCGTCGCCGCCCAGGTCGTCGATCCACTTGATGCCCGAGGCCCAGGCACCGACGTAGAAGGCGCCGGCGGCGTAGTCCACCCCGCCCTGGACCGTCGGCTTCACGCGAGTCTGGGAAATGCCGCGGTAGCGGTAGTCGGTGACAGCGCCGACGTTGAACGACAGCTGGGCGTGGGCGATGCTGGGCAGCACCGGGAGGGCCAGCGCCACGGCCAGCGCGAGGGTCGATCTTTTCATGAAGGCTCCAGGACGGTGTGAAGGTAGGGGGTCAGCGGCAGGGTTTGCAGCTTCCGTGCCACCCGGGCCACGCACCGCGACGGGCCTGAAGCCTCCGCCACGGTGCAAGCAGGCCCGGCAGAAGGCACCAATGCAGTGCACCAAGCCAGTGCGCACCATCGGCGGGCGTCTCTGGCCGCCGCCCTGCGCGGCACAATGCCGCGAGGGGAGAGCAGCCATGTCATTGGCAGTCGTGGTGAGCCGTGCGCTGGACGGGCTGGACGCGCCCGAGGTGCACGTGGAGGTGCAGCTGGCACCCGGTTTGCCCAGCTTCACGCTGGTGGGCCTGGCCGACACCGAGGTGAAGGAGGCCCGCGAGCGGGTGCGCGCCGCGCTGCAGCAGAGCGGCTTCAACTTCCCGCACAACAAGCGCATCACGGTCAACCTGGCGCCGGCCGACCTGCCCAAGGAATCCGGCCGCTTCGACCTGCCGATCGCACTCGGCATCCTGGCCGCCGATGGACAGATCGACCCCACCCGCCTGGCCGGCAGCGAGTTTGCCGGCGAACTCAGCCTGGCCGGCGAGCTGCGCCCGGTGCGCGGCGCCGTCGCGCTGGCGCTGGCCGTGCGGCGGGGCGCCCCGGGCCGGCGCCTGGTGCTGCCGGAGGCCAGCGCCACGCTGGCGGCGCGCGTGGCCGGCGTGGACGTGCGCC
>CAYTWU010000145.1:0-9028 GCA_964442175.1 uncultured Rubrivivax sp. | reverse complement strand
AGGCGTAGGCGTCGCCGAACCCCAACCGCTGGTACACGGCGCGAGCCGCGTGGTGCAGCGTGCCGAACACGACATCCTCGCCACCATGGCCTGCCATGGTGCGGTGCGCGCCAACCGGCGGCTGACGCTGGAGGAGATGAACGCACTGCTGCGCGACATGGAGGCCACCGAACGCGCCGACACCTGCAACCACGGCCGGCCCACCTGGCGCCAGCTGAGCCTGCGCGAGCTGGACGGCCTGTTCCTGCGTGGCCGCTGATCAGGCCACGAAGCAGGCCCCGACCACCACGCCAGCCAGCGCGCCAGCAGCAAGGCCAGCAGCACCAGCACGCCGCCCAGCCCCAGGCCCAGCGCCACCGCGGCCGTTGCGCCCGCTGCAAGCACCCACGCGGCGCCGCCGAACAGCAGGCCGCACAGCAGCAGGTTCAGGTGGCGCCGCTCCTGCGGCACGGAGGAATCCACATGGCGCCAGCGACCGGCCCGCACCTGCCACACGCTGAACAGCATCACCACCAGCGCGGCCGAGACGGCGGCCACGGTGCGCGCCAGGCCCGGGCCATCCCCACGGGCGGCGGTGTGCGGGGGCAGAGGTGTGCGGCATGCACGGCAAGGCCAACAGCGCCGCTGATAAACTCGCGGCCCTCGCGCGCATGAACACCGAAGACACCCCTGGCAACCTGTTTGTCGTCGCCGCCCCCAGCGGCGCCGGCAAGTCCAGCCTCGTCAAGGCGCTGCTGGAGCTGGATTCCCGGCTGGCGGTGTCGGTGTCGCACACCACACGCGCACCGCGCGGGCAGGAGCAGGACGGCCGCGAGTACCACTTCATAGCCCCGGACAGCTTCCGCGCCATGGTGGACCGGGGCGAGTTCTTCGAATGGGCCCAGGTGCACGGCAACCTCTACGGCACCTCGCGCACCGCGATCCAGGCGCGCCTGGAAGGCGGCGACGACGTGGTGCTGGAGATCGACTGGCAAGGTGCGCTGCAGATGAAGACCATCTTCCCGCACGCGGTGCTGATCTTCATCCTGCCGCCGAGCTGGGACGAACTGCGCCAGCGCCTGAAGCGCCGCGGCGAAGACGGGCCCGAGGTCATCGCGACCCGCATGCACAACGCCCGCGAAGAGGTGGCCCAGGCCCGGCACTTCGACTTCGTTATAATCAACAGCTTGTTCGAGACGGCGCTGTTCGACCTGAAGACGGTCGTGCATTCACAACGCCTCAAGTATGCCGCCCAGATGCGAAACCGTTCGCAGGTCTTCGCGGCACTCGGACTCAGCTGACCCCCAAAGGATTGCCCATGGCGCGCATCACCGTCGAAGACTGCCTGCAGAAGATCCCCAACCGCTTCCAGCTGGTGCTGGCCGCCACCTACCGCGCCCGCATGCTGAGCCAGGGCCACGCGGCCAAGGTCGAGACCAAGAACAAACCCGGCGTGACCGCGCTGCGCGAGATCGCCGCCGGTGAAGTCGGCGTGGAGATGCTGAAGAAGGTGCCGGTCTAAACCGGTTCTTCGTCCCCGGGAAAAGGCGCCGCAAGGCGCTTTTTTTGTTCTCAGTGCGCCGCCAGCGTGAAACCCACGCGCGTGGTGCCGGCGGCCGACTCGGCCAGGGTGCGCCCGGCGTGCATGCGCGCGATGGCGGCCACGATGGCCAGGCCCAGGCCGTGGTGCTGCACGTGGTCGTCGCAGCAGCGCGAACTGTCGACGCGGAAGAAGCGGTCGAACAGCCGGGGCAGGTGTTCCGCCTCGATGCCGTCGCCGGCGTTTTCCACCGTCACCCGCACCTGCTCGGGTGAGTCGGGCGCGATCACCACCACCACGGTGGAGCCCGGCGCAGCAAAGCGCGTGGCGTTGCCCACCAGGTTGGACAGCGCGCGCTTGAGCAGCGGCACGTCCACCGCCACCTGCGCGTCGCCGTCGATGCGCAGCTTCAGGCCCGCGTCTTCCAGCGTCGCCTCGTGGAACTCGGTCACCTGCTGGGCCAGCGCCGCCAGGCTCACCGGCTCACCGCGCCGCGCCACGGCACCGCGGTCGGCCTGCGACAGGAACAGCATGTCGTTGACCAGGGCCGCCAGGCGCTGAATCTCCTCGAGGTTGGACACCAGCGTGTCACGCAGACTTTCAGTGTCCCGCTCGCGCGACAAGGCCACCTCGGTCTGGCCGATCAGGGTGGCCAGCGGCGTGCGCAGCTCGTGCGCCACGTCGGCGTTGAAGGCCTCCAGCTGCACATAGGCCCGCTGCAGCCGGTCCATCAGCGCATTGAACTGCTGCACCCAGGGCAGCAACTCCTCGGCCGGGTCGCTGAGCGCCAGGCGCCGGTCCAGCTGGCTGGGCGACATCGCGCGGGTCTGGCCCGCCAGCTCGCGCAGCGGGTTCAGCGCACGCCGCACATGCCACCAGCTGCCGGCGCCCACGGTGGCGCCGGCAGCCAGCGTGACGAGGGCCAGGATCCAGGCCCAGCGTGTGCCCATGGCGGCATCTCGGGCGTAGTCCACCGTGTAGCGGGCGCGCACGCTGCCACCGGCGACGCCGGGGGTGTCGATGTTGAAGTCGCGCGACTGCACATGTTCGGACAGCTGGTTGGCCGCGGTCTCCGGGTCGGCGTACATCAGGCTGCCGTCGGCGCGCCAGACCTCCAGCTTGGTGCTGGCCCGCATCGCAGCGTCCGAACGCAGGCGCGTGACCACGGCCAGCTCGCCACCGTCACGCGCTTCCAGTGCCACGACCTTGGACACCAGCTTGCAGCGCGCGTACAGGTCCTGCGCGTTGCGCTCCTTCAGCATCATGCTGACGGCACCCCAGGTCATCGCGAACAGCACGCCCAGCACCAGCATCGTGAACAGTGCCAGCTTGCGCGACAGCCGCGTGCTGATGGAATGGGAGCACAGCGGCCCGTGGCAGGTGTTCACGCGCGCTCCTCGAGCACATAACCCATGCCGCGCACGGTGTGCAGCAGCTTGGCGGGGTAAGGATCGTCGAGCTTGGCGCGCAGGCGGCGCACCGCAACCTCGACCACGTTGGTGTCGGAATCGAAATTCATCTCCCAGACCTGCTCCGCCAGCGTGGTGCGGCTCAGGATCTGGCCACGCCGGCGCAACAGCAGGGCCAGCAGGTTGAACTCCTTGGCGGTCAGGTCCAGCCGCTCGTGGCCACGGCTGGCGCGGCGGCTGAGCAGGTCCACCTCCAGGTCGGCCAGGCTCAGCACCGTGGCCGGCTGCGCCGCACCGGTGCTGCCGCGCCGCAGCAGCGCGCCCACGCGGGCCAGCAGCTCGCTGAAGGCAAAGGGCTTGACGAGGTAGTCGTCGGCACCTTGTTCGAGCCCGCGCACCCGGTCTTCGACCTTGTCACGCGCCGTCAGCATCAACACCGGCAGCTGGCGCTTCTGCGCGCGGATGGCCGACAACACGCCAAAACCGTCCACACCCGGCAGCATCAGGTCCAGCAGCACCAGGTCGTAATCGCCACCCAGCGCCAGACGACGGCCTTCGATGCCGTCATGGGCCAGGTCCACCACGTGGCCGTTTTCGCTCAGGCCCTTGTGCAGGTACTGGGCGAGCTTGACCTCATCTTCGATCACGAGCAATCGCATAAGGCCGACATGGTGCCATTTTCCGGCGCCGCCGCGCATTACGAATTTGTCATCCTGGTGTTCGGCAAGCGTCGGATGCGGCGATCAAAGTTCAGTCCATGGCCGGTGCCCACCGGCCTTCTCCCAGACCCCGAACCCACTGAACCACCTGACACAGAAGGACTGCACCATGAAGACCACCTCGCTGATCGCCTCCCTCGCCCTCGTCTTCGCCGCTGGCTCCGCGCTGGCCCAGGAAGCCACCTCCGACGCCTGGATGAACGCCAGCGCCACCAAGAGCCGCGCCCAGGTCCAGGCCGAACTGGCCCAGGCCCGCGCCGACGGCAGCATCAAGTTCGGCGCCGCCGGCTACATGGAAAAGGTGCAAAGCCGCCAGAACCGCGCCGATGTGGCCGCTGCTGCGCGCAGTGCCCTGGCCACCGGCGAGATCGCGCAGATGAACGCCGAGGCACCGGCCCTGGGCCAGACCCTGCCGCCAGCCGCTGGCAACACCCGCCTGGCCGGCAACGCCCGCTGATCCTGACGACCACAACCGCACACACGGAAAGCCCCACACCATGAACACCCGCACCCTCCTCTCCGCCCTCGTCCTGTCGGTTGCCGCTGGTGGCGCCTTCGCCCAGGAAGCGACGGTCGAGCAAGCGCCGGCCGCCAAGGCCGCCATCGCCGCACCGCTGACCCGCGAGGCCGTGCGCGCCGAAGCCATCGCCGCACTGCGCAGCGGTGAAGTGGCTCGCCGCAACGCCGAAGCGTGGAACTTCGAGCGCCAGCTGCCAGCCGCCAACACCCGCCTGGCCAAGGCGGCCGCCACGGCCCGGTAAACGACAGCCCCACGCGGGGCGGGCACCGTGGTTCGGGCTACATTCCGAACCATGGGTTTCCGCTCCTTGGCTGCCGAATTGCTGCCCACCGCGCTGCAGGGTCTGCAGCGCGTGTCGTTTGCCGCGTCCGCACCGGCTGCGGTCGAGGCCGACTCCTTCGACGCCCTGGCCGCCAAGCTCAGCTACCTGGGCAAGGGCGAGCTCAAGCAGGTGCGCGAGGCCTACAAGTTCGCCGACGAGGCGCACCTGGGCCAGTTCCGCGCCAGCGGCCTGCCCTACATCACGCACCCGATCGCGGTGGCCGGCCTGTGCGCCGACTGGAAGCTCGACGTGCAGGCCATCATGGCCGCGCTGATGCACGACACCATCGAGGACAAGGGTGTCACCAAGACCGAGCTGATCGAGCGTTTTGGTGCGCCCACGGCCGACCTGGTCGACGGCCTGACCAAACTCGACAAGCTGCAGTTCAACACACGCGAAGAAGGCCAGGCCGAATCCTTCCGCAAGATGCTGCTGGCGATGTCGCGCGATGTGCGCGTGATCCTCGTCAAGCTGGCGGACCGGCTGCACAACATGCGCACGATGGACGCGATGGCACCGTCCAAGGCGCAACGCATCGCGCGTGAAACGCTGGACATCTATGCCCCCATCGCACACCGCCTGGGCCTGAACGAGGTTTACCGCGAGCTGCAGGATCTGTCCTTCGAACACCTGCACCCCTGGCGCCGCGCCGCGCTGGCCAAGGCGGTGCAGCGCTCGCGCGGCTACCGGCGCGACATCGTCGAACGTGTGCAGACCGAAGTGATAGCAGCGTTCGCCAAGCAGAAGATCAAGGTCCAGGTGTCGGGCCGCGAGAAAACGATCTTCTCGATCTACCGCAAGATGCGCGAAAAACACGACGGCTTCGCGCAGGTGAACGACATCTTCGGCTTCCGCATCGTCGTCGCCACGCTGGACGAGTGTTACCGCTCGCTCGGTGTGCTGCACCAGCTCTACAAGCCGGTGCCGGGCCGCTTCAAGGACTACATCGCGATCCCCAAGGGCAACGGCTACCAGTCGCTGCACACCACCCTGGTCAGCCCGCTGGGCACGCCGGTGGAGTTCCAGGTGCGCACCGAGGCCATGCATGCGGTGGCCGAAAAAGGCATCGCCGCCCACTGGCTCTACAAGGCCGGCGACAAGGACGGTAGCGCCGCCGCCGACGCCCAGCGCCTGGGTGCGATGTGGCTGCAGTCGCTGCTGGACATCCAGGACGAAACCCGCGATTCCACCGAGTTCCTGGAGCACGTCAAGATCGACCTGTTCCCGGATGCGGTGTACGTCTTCACACCCAAGAGCAAGATCCTGGCGCTGCCGCGCGGCGCCACGCCGGTGGACTTTGCCTACGCCATCCACTCCGATGTCGGCGACCACACGGTGGCCGCCAAGGTCAACAGCGAACCGGTGGCGCTGCGCACCGAGCTCAAGAGCGGCGATGTGGTGGAGATCATCACCGCCCCCGGCGCCCGGCCCAACCCGGGCTGGCTGAACATCGTGCGCACCGGGCGGGCGCGCTCCAAGATCCGGCACTACCTCAAGAACCTGGAGCAGGAAGAATCGCTCGCCTTGGGCGAGAAGATGCTGGCCCAGGCGCTGCGCGCCGAAGGCCTGCGCCTGCCCAGCTCAGACCCGAACGACGAAGCCGCCGCCGCGGTCTGGCACACGCTCACGCGCTGGAGCGGCAACCGCAACCGCGCCGAGCTGATGGTGGACATCGGCCTGGGCCGCAAGATCGCCATCATCGTGGCCAAACGTCTGGCCACGCAGCTGATCGAGCTCGGCACCCGGCCCGACGCCGTCACGCTGACCCTGGGCCGCTACAGCAGCGACGACAGCACACCGACACAAGGCATCGTGTTCGTGGACGGCCGCGACGGCGCCTCCATCCGCCTGGCGCCCTGCTGCCGACCGATCCCGGGCGATGCCATCACCGGCTACCTGGGCCGTGGCGAAGGCCTGCTGGTGCACACAGCCGATTGCCATGTGGGCCAGCGCCTGTTTGAACGCGACCGCGAACGCTGGATCCAGGTGGCCTGGGCCGACGAACTGGACCGCAGCTTCGAGACCCGCATCGAGGCCCTGGTGCAGAACGGCAAGGGCGTGCTGGCCCAGATGGCCGCGGCCATCAGCGGCGCCGAGGCCGACATCATGCACCTGGACATGGGCCAGGAGCCCGCCAGCGAAACCACCGAACTGCGCCTGCTGGTGAGCGTGCGGGATCGCCAGCACCTGGCCGACGTGCTGCGGGTGCTGCGCCGGGTGCCCACGGTGTTGAAGGTGGCGCGCCACAAACCCTGAGCGGGCCGAGGCTGCGCCGGCTCAGGCGCTGGGATAGGCCACCTCGACCACCTCGATTTTCTCCGGCCCGGCCGGGGTGATCAGGGTGACCTCGTCGCCCACCCGCGCCTTCAGCAGCGCACGTGCGATCGGCGAGATCCAGCTCACCTCGCCGGCCAGACTGTCGGCTTCGTCGATGCCCTTGATCGTCACGCTGCGCTCTTCGCCGGCGGCATTGGCGTAGGTGACCGTGGCGCCGAAGAAGACCTGGTCATTGCCGTGGTGGGCCGAGGGGTCGGCCACCTCGGCGATGTCCAGCCGGCGCGTCAGGAAGCGGATGCGGCGGTCGATTTCACGCAGCCGCTTCTTGCCGTAGAGGTAATCGCCGTTTTCGCTGCGGTCGCCGTTCTTCGCGGCCCAGGAGACGATCTCGACGACCTTGGGGCGTTCCGCATCCAGCAACGTCATCAACTCCTCGCGCAGGCGTTTGTAGCCGGCGGGCGTGATGTAGTTGCGGGCGCCGGCCGGCAACGCCGGCAGGCCGGGGGCGTCGTCGTCGTCCTCGGTGTCGGCCTCGTTCTCGCGCGTGAACGCCTTGTTCATCAGGTGCCGGCCGGACGCCACACACCCAGGTGCGGCAACAGGGCGCGGTAAGGCGCCAGCAGCACCAGCGCCATCGCCCACTTCACGGCCAGGTCACCGGCGGCCAGCATCAGCCAATTCATGTCAGAGCCGGCAAAGGCAATGAAGAAGAACAACGCGGTGTCCAGCACCGATGCGATGACCGAGCCGATCAACGGCGCCTGCCACCACGATTGCTGACGCAGCCGGTTGAAGGCCGAGATGTCCAGCCATTGTGCGACCAGGAAAGCCACACCCGAAGCCAATGCGATGCGCCAAGGCGCCAACGCCAAGGACGCGACCACTGCAACGGCAAAACCCACGAATGCGACACGCCGGGCCGCCACGGGCCCCAGGGCCCGGTTGGTGAGATCCGTCACGAGGAAGACCACCGGGTAGGTGAATGCGCCCCAGGTGAGCCAATCATTGATCGGGTATTGCACGGCCCAATTCGACAGAACGACCACGAAGGCCATTGCGATCACGGGCCAGAGGAATTGGCCGCGCTGGACTGACACGGTGTTGTTCATATTTGCAACGGAGGTTATTGGGTCGCCAATGATAACTGCCCTTCGGTGGTAACCTTCCGACCCAGAGTCAGGCCGACAGAGTCTGCCGGGGGAGGAAACCCCATCATCACCGAGAACCGTTCATGACCAAGAGCTACAGCCAATTGATGAAGCAGATCGACGTCCTCAAGCGCGAAGCAGAAGAGCTGCGCCGCAAGGAAGTCGAAGGCGTTGTCCAGCGCATCAAGGAAGCCATCGCCGTCTACGGCCTGACCGCGAATGATCTGGGCCTGGCCAGCGTGGCCCGTGCCCCGAAGGCCGCCAAGGCGCCCGCCGCCAAGAAGGCCGGCCGCAAGGCCGCTGCCAAGGGCAGCGCTGCCCCCAAGTACCGCGATGAAGCCGGCAACACCTGGGGCGGTCGCGGTCCGCGTCCGGCCTGGCTGCGCACGGCGCTGGCCGCCGGCAAGCAGCTGTCGGATTTCGCCGTCAAGTGACGGCGCGATGACGGTGCGCGGCCCGCGCCGCATCGTCTGCCTGACCGAAGAGACCACCGAGTGGCTGTACCTGCTGGGGTGCGAAGAACGCATCGTCGGCATCTCCGGCTACACGGTGCGCCCACGTCGGGCACGCGCTGAAAAGCCCCGGGTTTCCGCGTTCCTGGACGGCAAGATCGAGCGCATCGTGGCGCTGCAGCCCGACCTGGTGATCGGCTTCTCCGACATGCAGGCGGCGCTGGCCGACAAGCTCATCCGCGCCGGCCTCAACGTGCTGGTGACCAACCAGCGCAGCGTGGCGGAGATTTTCGCCACGCTCAGGCTGGTCGCCGGCCTGGTGCAGGCCAGCGAAGCCGCAGAGCGCTGGATTGCCGGATGCGAAGCCGAACACGCCCGCATCACCGCCGTCGCGGCCACCTGGCCCCGCCGGCCCCGCGTGTACTTCGAAGAGTGGGACGAGCCCATGATCAGCGCGATCCGCTGGGTTTCGGAGCTGATCACGCTGGCCGGCGGCGAGGACGTGTTTGCCGAACTCGGCCAGCAGGCCATGGGCCGCGACCGTGTGATTGCCGATGCGCTCGAGCCCGTGCGGCGGGCACCGGACGTGATGATCGGCTCCTGGTGCGGCAAGAAGTTCCGGCCCGAACACGTGGCCGCGCGGCCCGGCTGGCAGGCCATGC
>CAYTWU010000144.1:0-9062 GCA_964442175.1 uncultured Rubrivivax sp. | reverse complement strand
AAAGCCTGGCCCACATGCTGTGCGAGCCCTGCCCCACCTGCCAGGGCCGCGGCCAGGTGAAAACCGCGCGCAGCGTGTGCTACGACATCCTGCGCGAGATCCTGCGCGAAGCGCGCCAGTTCAGCCCCAAGGAATTCCGCGTCATCGCCAGCGCCACGGTGGTGGAGATGCTGCTGGACGAAGAGAGCACGCACCTGGCGGGGCTGAGCGAGTTCATCGGCAAGCCGATTTCGCTGAGCGCGGAGCCGACGATGAACCCGGAGCAGTACGACATCGTGCTGATGTAGCGGTTCACGGGGTCTCACCCCGTGCCGGTTGCCACCCGCAAGCGCCTGATTTCCCAGGTGTTTTCGGGCGGCAAGTCTATTGGAGGCCCTTGAAGTCTCATCGAGTCCCACTCCGATCGGGTAGCTGGCCGGGTCGCTAGGCGGGTAGCCGCGACCCGGCCCACATCCGAACAACGGGGGTGCGCATGGCACGGGCCAAGGGCCAACTGACGGACCTGCAACTCAGGCACTGGATCAAGGCCGGCAAGCCGCTGGCCAAGATCGACGGCGACGGCCTCATGTTCACGCTTTCGGCTGCCGGCGTGGCCGGCTGGATCCTGCGTTACCGGCACGGCGGCCGGCGCCGCGAGCTGACCATCGGCCGCTACCCCGACATCGGCCTGGCCGAGGCGCGCGGCATCACCACCCTCAAGCGCGCGGAGGTGCAGCAGGGCCGCAACCCGGCGGCCGAAACGCAGAAGGCCAAGTATCGAAGGCGCCGGCCTCACCTGGGGCGACTCGAACATGCTGCTCATCACCACCAAGTGCCTGTTCACGCACGCCTGCGGCAAGCGGCTGATCAACGCCAACCCCTGCCACCGCATCATGCTTTCGGCGCTGCTGGATGTCCAGCAGGATGTCGCCCAGCACGTCCAGCCGCCAAGTGGGCGAGTTGCGCATGAAGAAGGCCGTCGGCACGAAGGCGCCTTCGGCGTGTTCGTCGCAGATGTGGAACAGGCCTTTGGCGCGGCACATGCCTGGCAGGGTCTCTTCGCGCGTGGGTACGTCGATGCCGGGGCTGAGCCAGTAGGGGCTGCGTTCCTGGATTTCGTCGGTCACGAACATCATTCATCTCCTTGGGGTTCGGGGTTGCGGGTGCCGGGGTTCGGGTGGGCTGCGGGTGAAGACGCCTTGGCGCCGGGGTGGGGTCGGCCTAAATACGCGTTGACGATGGCCTGGCGCGCCTGTGCGTCCGGCGCTGCGCAGTGGCTGTTCTGACCTTCGCGCCGCGCCGGCGGCTTGACAAAAGTCCCATTTTGGGACCACACTGCTGTGGTGAGAGTCATCGCGGTCGCCTCACTGAGGGCGTTCTGGCTGCAGCACCCCGACGCCGAGCAGCCCCTGAAGGCCTGGTTCGAGGAAGCCTCAAAGGCCTCGTGGACGCAGCCGTCGGACATCAAGGCCCAGTACCGGAGCGCCAGCATCCTGAAGAATCGTCGGGTGGTCTTCAACATCAAGGGCAACGACTACCGCCTCGTCGTTGCGGTGGCCTACCGGTTGCAGATCGTCTACGTGAAGTTCATCGGCACGCACCATCAGTACGACGCGATCAACGCCCACACCATCGAGCCGAGTTGAGCGAAGTCACCGTGAACATCCGCCCCATCCATACCGAAGACGATTACCGCGCTGCGCTGGCCGACATTTCGGCCTTGATGGAGTCCGACCCGGCGCCAAGTACGCCCAAGGGCGACCGACTCGACATCCTGGCCACGCTGGTGCAGGCCTACGAGGCGCGGCACTTCCCTATCGACGCGCCCGATCCTGTCGAGGCCATCAAGTTCCGGATGGAGCAGAGCGGCCTGACGGTGAAGGACCTCGAGCCGATCATCGGCCGTCCGAACCGCGTGTACGAGGTGCTCAGCCGCAAGCGCCCGTTGACGCTGGCGATGATCCGCCGGCTGCACCGCAGCCTCGGTATTCCCGCCGAGGTGCTGATTGCAGAGAGTGCTGGCGGATGAGTGAGGTGCCGGGTCGTGTGGCAGCCATGATCGGCAACGCGTGCACTCATTGCGGACCGCAGAGGCCCATGACAGCCCACGCTATCCAGGTAGCCAGACGGGTAGCTCGAACCGCCACAAGCCAAGGGGCCAACCGCACGCCGTGGGCCCGCCGACGCTTTTCGATGCACGCCTCACAATCCGACATCGTTCGGTGGTAGCCGCGCGCAGCAGCGGCACGCCGCCACCGCCCAGCCCTGAAAGCGCTCCCGCGTCCGTTCCCGCCGCTTAAACTGCCCGCCGCTGCAGTCAGCTTGCTGTTCCCCTGCACTGCAGCAGCATCACGGGGCCGACGGGCCCCGCGGCTCCGACGCCAGACAACTGCAGACTGACAGGGCCCCAGCAATGGCAGGCAAGACAGCACCCAAATCGGCACCGGCCGCCGCGCCAAGGCGCCGGAACGCCACCACGCCGGATGCCGGCAAGGTCACGCTGGAGATGGTGGCCGCCGCCGCCGGTGTCTCGCCCAGCACGGTGTCGCGCATCCTCAATGGCACCGCGGTGGTCAGCGACGACAAGCGCACGGCGGTGGACGAAGCCGTGGCGCGGCTGGGGTTTGTGCCCAACCCGATGGCCCGTGGCCTGGCCGGTGGCCGCACGCTGAGCATCGGCGTCGTCACGCAGGCCATCGACAGCCCGTTCTACGGCGGCGCATTGCGCGGCATTGAAGAAGAGCTCAGCCGCGCCGGCTACAGCCCGCTGTTCGTCAGCGGCCACTGGAACGCGGCGCATGAAGCACGCTGCATCGAGACCCTGCGCTCCCGCCGTGTGGACGGCATCATCGTGCTGACCGGCCGGCTCAGCGATGCCGCGCTGGCCGCACACGCACAGCACCTGCCCGTCGTCGTGACGGGCCGCAACATGAAGGCCCCGGGCCTGTACGCGCTGCACTTCGACAACTTCGAGGGTGGGCGCCTGGCCACGCACCACTTGCTGAGCCTGGGCCACCGGCGCATCGCCTTCATCAACGGCGACACGCGCCACCCCGATGCGCGGGAGCGCCAGCGCGGTTACCGCGCCGCGCTGGAGGCCGCAGGCCTGGCCTATGAACCGGCGCTGGTGGTGCCCGGCCAGTACACCGAGGACAGCGGCCGCATGGCGGTGGAGCGCCTGCTCGACAGCCGCGAGCCCTTCAGCGCAATCTTTGCCGCCAATGACCAGATGGCCTACGGCGCGCGCCTGGCGCTGCACCGGCGCAACCTGCACGTGCCCGGCGATGTGTCGCTGGTGGGTTTTGACGACCTGCACAGCTCGCTCTACAGCATCCCGCCGCTGAGCACCGTGCACCACCCGGTCTACGAACTGGGGCAGCTGGCCGCCGCCACGATGCTGCAGCTGCTGGCCGGCGAGACGCCCACCGCGCAGCTGCCGACGCCGCGTTTCATCGCCCGCGAATCCACGCGCCAGCGCCCGGGCGCCTGAGCAGCGCTGGGGCGGCGCCAGGGCCGGCCCCGCGATTACCCTCTGTTGACACGGCTGGCGCCGCGCCGTAAATTCTTGAAAGCGCTTTCATAGATTCGCCTGGCGGGCGTTTTGATGGGAGGCGACCCCCGGCTCCTCTGCCCCTCTGCCCGTTCCCGACATGAACGCCTCTGCGCCTTTCCACCCCGGCCATGCCTTTCCGCACGATTTTGTCTGGGGGGTGGCCACCAGCGCCTTCCAGATCGAAGGGGCGGCCGCGGTGGATGGCCGGGGGCCCTCGGTCTGGGACAGCTTCTGCCGCGTGCCCGGCGCCATTGCCGATGGCAGCAACGGCGATGTCGCCTGCGACCACTACCACCGCTTCGAGCAGGACCTGGACCTGATCCAGGACCTCGGCGTCGATGCCTACCGCTTCTCGGTGTCCTGGTCGCGTGTGCAGCCCGATGGCTCGGGTGCCTGGAACCCCCAGGGCCTGGCCTTCTACGAGCGCCTGGTCGATGGCCTGCTGGCGCGCGGCATCAAGCCCTACCTGACGCTGAACCACTGGGACCTGCCCTCGGCGTTGCAGGCGCAGGGCGGCTGGGCGGCGCGCAGCACGGTCCAGCGCTTCGTCGACTACGCCTGCCGCATGGACCGCCGCCTCGGCGACCGCGTGCGCGCGATCACCACCCACAACGAACCCTGGGTGGTGGCCACGCTGGGCCACGAGACCGGCATCTTCGCGCCCGGCATCCGCCACCGTGCCACGGCCGTGCAGGTGGCCCACCACCTGCTGCTCAGCCACGGGCTGGCGCTGCAGGCGCTGCGCGCCCAGGGCTGCCAGGCCCGCCTGGGCATCGTGCTGAACCTCTCGCCGACCCGCGCTGCCACGGACCGCCCGGAAGACATTGCACAGGCCCGGCTGGAAGACGGCCGCTCGGTGCGCTGGTACATGGACCCGCTGTTCCACGGCACCTACCCCGATGATGTGCTGCAGCACCTGGGCGCCGATGCCCCGCAGGTCGAGACGGGCGACATGGCCGCGATCCAGGCGCCGCTGGACTTCCTGGGTCTGAACTACTACACGCGCTCGGTGGTCAGCGCCGATGGCAGCTGGGACGTGAAGACCAGTGGCAAGCCACTCACCGACATGGGCTGGGAGGTCTACCCCGAAGGCCTGACGGAACTGCTGGTCCGCCTGCACCGTGATTGGCCGTTGCCGCCGCTGTACGTGAAGGAAAACGGCGCCGCCTTCAAGGACGTGTTCGAGGGCGGCCGGGTGCACGACGTGGAGCGTACCGATTACATCGCGCGCCACATCGCGGCCGTGGGCGATGCCCTGCGCCAGGGCGTGCCGATGGCCGGCTACATGGTCTGGAGCCTGCTCGACAACTTCGAGTGGGCCTCGGGTTATGCCAAACGCTTTGGCATCGTGCACGTGGACTACGCCACCCAGCAGCGCACGCTGAAGGACAGCGCGCTCTGGTACCGCGATTTCCTGCGCGCGCAGAAACTCGCCCGCACCGCGCGCTGAGCACCACTCGCCGAGCACCATGGCCAAAAAAACCATCAAGAAGATCCCCGGCTGGAAGCTCGTCTGGCACGACGAGTTCGACGGCGAGCAGATCGACCGCACGAAGTGGGACTTCGACATCGGCAACGGCTTCTACGACTACAAGAACCACGCCTGGGTGCCCGGCTGGGGCAACGAAGAGCTGCAGTACTACACCGACGCACCGGCCAACGCCAGCGTGAAGGACAGCCTGCTCACCATCCGCGCACAGAAGGAATCGCTGCACGGCTGCGGCTACACCTCGGCGCGGCTCAAGACCCGCCGGCGCGACGGCACGCCGCTGTTCACCACGCTGTACGGCCGGGTCGAGTTCCGTGCCAAGGTGCCCTGGGGCAAGGGGCTTTGGCCCGCGCTGTGGATGCTGCCGCAGGACGACCGCTACGGCGGCTGGGCCGCCAGCGGCGAGATCGACCTGATGGAAATCGTCGGCGACAAACCGCAGGAGGTGCTCAACAGCATCCACTTCGGCTCGGTCTACCCCAAGCGCTCGCTGATCACCTGGGTGCACCCCTTGCCCGCAGGCAGCACCGTGAGCGACTGGCATGTGTACGCGGTGGAGTGGGAGCCGGGTGAGATCCGCTTCTACGTGGACGACGTGCACACCTGCTCCTACAACCACTGGTGGAGCTGCAGCCGGCTCGACGACGGCGTGGGCGTCGAGCCCCGGGGCCCGGCCGACCTGAACCCCTGGCCGGCGCCGTTTGACCAGCCCTTCTACCTGGTGATGAACGTGGCCGTGGGCGGCAACTTCCCCGGCGCGCCCAACGCAGCCACGCCGTTCCCCGCCGAATTGGTGGTGGACTACGTGCGTGTCTACGAAAAGCGCGGCGGCTACGGCGAAGCCAAGCCCATCGGGCCCGGCCAGTTCCCATGGCAGTCCCAGCCCGCGGCCAAGACACCCGCCAAGACACCTGCCAAGCGCCGCACCAAGGCGCGCTGAGAAAGCACCCATGTCAAGACCTGGCGCCACCTCCGATTCGCAGCAGCCTTCTGCGTCCACGCCGCACACCGCCGGCAGCCCGGACACCGGCCGTTGGGGCCCCACGGTGGCCGAGGTCTGGACGCCCGAGGCCCGCCGCAGCCTGGCCGAACAATTCAATGCCACGCTGCAACGCGGCGTGCCGGGCCTGTGTTTCAGCCCCTACCTCGAAGGCCAGCAGCCCGGCGACCAGATCGCCGAAGCGCAGATCCGCGAGCGCCTGCAGATCATCCGCCCGCACACCGGCTGGGTGCGCAGCTTCTCCTGCACCGACGGCCACGAACACACGCCGCGCATCGCCCACGAACTCGGCTTCAAGACCCTGGTCGGCGCCTGGCTGGGCACGGACGCGGACATCAACGAACGTGAGCTGCAAGGCGTGATCGCCGTGGCCCAGGCCGGCCATGCCGACATCGTCGCCGTCGGCAACGAGGTGCTGTTGCGCGAGGACATGTCCGAGGATCAACTGCTGGCCAACATCCAGCGCGTGAAAGATGCGCTGCCCGGTGTGCCGGTGGGTTATGTCGACGCCTACTTCCTGTTCGAGAAACACCCGCGCATCACCGCCGCCTGCGACGTGGTGCTGAGCAACTGCTACCCCTTCTGGGAAGGCTGCCCGCGCCACCAGGCGCTGGCCTACATGCAGACCATGGTGCAGCGTGTGCGCGCGGTGGCGCCCGGCAAACGCGTGGTGATCAGCGAAACCGGATGGCCCGACCAGGGCAGCAACTTCCAGGGCTCCGTGCCCTCGCGCGAAGGCGCGATGCAGTACTTCGTCGACACCTGCCGCTGGGCCGAAGAAGACGGCATCGAGCTCTTCTGGTTCGCGGCCTTTGACGAGGCCTGGAAGGTGGGGGCCGAAGGCGACGTGGGGGCCTTCTGGGGCCTGTGGGACAAACACGGCGCGCTCAAGTTCGGATGAGGCCGATGCTCAGCTTGCCCACCGGAAATGCCATCTGCTACTCCGGCTACCGCGATGGCCAGAACCCAGGTGACAAGACCTACCCGTCGCTGGCGGAGATCCGCGAAGACCTGGCCCTGCTGCAACCGCACTGGCAGCTGCTGCGCTTGTACGACTGCAGCCCGCACGCCGAGCGTGTGCTGCAGGTGATCGCCGAGGACGGCCTGCCCTTCCGGGTGATGCTGGGTGCCTACCTGGGCGCGGAGATGAACAATTTCGGCTGCCCCTGGGGCGGCACCTACAGCGAAGAACAGCTCGACGCCAACCGCGCGGAGAACGACGCCGAGGTGCAGCGCCTGGTCACACTGGCGCGGCGTTACCCCGACACCGTGTTCGCCGTGGCCGTGGGCAACGAGGCCACGGTGGACTGGACCGACCACTTCGTGCCCGTGCCGCGCATGATCGAACTCGTGCGCCGCGTGAAGGCCGCGGTGCAACAGCCCGTGACCTTCTGCGAGAACTACGTGCCCTGGCAGCACAAACTCAGCAGCCTGGTGCCCGAGCTCGATTTCATCTCGCTGCACACCTACCCGGTGTGGGAATACAAACACATCCACGAGGCACTGGACTACACCCGGGACAACGTGCAGAGCGTGGCCCGGCTGTACCCCGACAAACCCATCGTGATCACCGAAGCCGGCTGGTGCACCAACAGCAACGGCCGCGGCATGCACGCCGAACACGCGGTGCAGGAACTGCAGGCGATCTACTGCCAGGACCTGATGGACTGGACACGCGAAGCCGGCCTGCTGTGTTTTGTGTTCGAGGCCTTCGACGAAAACTGGAAGGGCTCACCCGACCCGCTGGAGCCTGAAAAACACTGGGGCCTGTACACCGCCGACCGCCGCCCCAAGCGGGTGGTGCAGGCCTTGTTCCCCGCGCTGGCGCCCGCGGCCTGACCGCAGAAAGCACCCGATGAACGCCACCCCCCTTGCTGCCCCGGCCACCACCTCACACCGGGTGCCCTTCGGGCAGAAGGTGGCGTTCGGGCTGGGCATGCTGGCCAACCAGATGTTCCCGGCGGCCCTGGGCATCTTCATGGTGGTGCTGGTGCAGGACATGGGCTTCCCCGGCTGGATGTGGGGCGTGCTGTTCTTCCTGCCGCGTGTCTTCGATTCGGTCACCGACCCGATCATGGGTTTCATCTCCGACAACACGCGCTCCAAGTGGGGCCGGCGCAAGCACTACGTGTTCCTCGGTGCCATCGTGATGGGCATCTCCTTCGTCGCCATGTGGCAGTTGCACCGCGCCGACGGCATCACCTACAACTTCATCTACTTCCTGTGCTGGTCCTTCATCTTCTACACGGGGCTCACGCTGTTCAGCATCCCCTACGTGGCCATGGGCTACGAGATGAGCGACGACTTCCACGAGCGCACCAGCATCATGGCCGTGGCGCAGTGGATCGGCCAGTGGGCCTGGGTCATCGCGCCCTGGTTCTGGGTGGTGATGTACGACCCGGGCTGGTTTGAAAACGCCGACACCGCCACGCGCACGCTGTCGGTCTGGGTGGGCATCGTCTGCATGCTGCTGGCCATGGTGCCGGCCATCTTCTTGCCCAGCCGCTCCAGCAAGGACGACACCCACCTGGTGCCGCTGACCCTGGCCAACCTGGGCGGCGGCATGCGGGAGATCCTGCGGGGTTTTGTCGAGGCCTTCGGCTCCAGGCCCTTCCGCAAGCTGTGTTTTTCCACCTTCCTGATCTTCAACGCCTTCAACACGGTGGCGGCGTTTTCCTTCTTCATCGTCGTCTACCACCTGTTCAACGGCAGCACCTCGGCCGCCTGGATCTGGCCCACGCTGTTCGGCAGCGTCGGTGCGCTGGTGACCACGTTTGCGGTGATCCCCACCGTGGCCTGGATGTCCGGGCGGATGGGCAAGAAAAACGCCTTCATGCTCTCGCAGGGCATCTCCATCATCGGCTACGTGCTGCTGTGGTTCCTGATGGTGCCGGGCAAGCCCTGGATGTTCATGTTCGCGCTGCCGTTCTTCAGCTTCGGCATCGGCGGCCTGTTCACGCTGATGATGTCGATGACGGCGGATGTGTGCGACCTCGACGAACTGGCCACCGGCAAGCGGCGCGAGGGCATCTTCGGTGCCA
>CAYTWU010000143.1:0-9072 GCA_964442175.1 uncultured Rubrivivax sp. | reverse complement strand
GCGCGTGAGTTCTTCGGCCGTGTAGAACTCCAGCCGCGCAACGATGCCAAAACGGTCGCGCAGCGGGTTGGTCAGCATGCCGGCGCGGGTGGTGGCGCCCACCAGCGTGAAGGGCTGCAGGTCGAGCTTGATCGAGCGGGCCGCGGGGCCGTCGCCGATCATGATGTCGATCTGGTAATCCTCCAGTGCGGGGTACAGGATCTCCTCGACCACCGGGCTCAGGCGGTGGATCTCGTCGATGAAGAGCACGTCGTTCTTCTCGAGGTTGGTCAGGATCGCGGCCAGGTCCTTGGGTTTTTCCAGCACCGGGCCCGAGGTCTGGCGCAGGTTCACGCCCAGCTCGTTGGCGATGATGTGGCTCAGCGTGGTCTTGCCCAGGCCGGGCGGGCCGAACAGCAGCACATGGTCCAGCGCCTCGGCGCGGTGTCTGGCTGCGCCGATGAAGATCTCCAGCTGCTCGCGCGCCTTGGCCTGGCCCACGTACTCCTGCAGGCCCTTGGGGCGCAGCGCACGTTCGATGGCCTCCTCCTGCGGCGAGGCGGGCGCTGCGCTGATCACGCGCCGGGGGCTCTGGAAGTCATCGGTCTGCACGGCCATCGCGGCATTATCGCGACGCGCGCGCTGATAATCCGGAGCATGAAAACACTGCTCGCTGCCCTGACCCTGTCTTTGTCCCTGCCTGCGCTGGCGCAGACCACCGTCGCCGACGCCTGGGTGCGCGGCACCGTCGCCCAGCAGAAGGCCACCGGCCTGTTCGCGAAGATCACCTCCACCACCGGCGGCAAGCTGGTGGCCGCCAACTCGCCGGTGGCGGGCGTGGTCGAGATCCACGAGATGCGCATGGACGGCGACACGATGAAGATGCGCCAGCTCGCCAAGGGTCTGGACCTGCCGGCCGGCAAGGCCGTCGAGCTCAAGCCCGGCGGCTACCACGTGATGCTGATGGACCTGAAGCAGCCGCTGAAAGACGGCGAGCTGGTGCCGGTGACGCTGACCATCGAAGGCCCGAGCGGCAAGAAGGAGACCGTCGAGCTCAAGGCGCCCGTCAAGCCGCTGGGCGCGATGGCGGGCCACGGCGGCCACAGCGGTCACGGCATGAAGTGAGCGCTATTTGCTGAGCGAACGCAGCGCGGCCTTGATGCCGTCGGCCACGCCCACCCCGGGGGGCAGGGCCTTGAGCGCAGCCTTGGCGTCGCGTTCGTTGTAGCCCAGGGCCAGCAGGGCCTGCACGATGTCGGCCTGCGCGTCGCCCACGGCGTCGGCGGCCGGCAGGCCCAGGTCGGGCCCGAGTTTGCCCTTGAGTTCGAGCAGGAGCCGCTCGGCCGTCTTCTTGCCGATGCCGGGCACCTTCACCAGCCGCCCGGCGTCCTGCGCCGTGACGGCCTGCGCCAGCTCCCCCGCCGACAGGCCCGAGAGGATGGACAGCGCCGTGCGCGGGCCCACGCCACTGATCTTGATCAGCTCGCGGAAGGTGGCACGTTCTTCTTCGGTCAGGAAGCCGTAGAGCAGCTGCGCGTCTTCGCGCACGATGAAGTGCGTGAGCAGCGTGACCGGCGCGCCGAGGCCGGGCAGGTTGTAGAACGTGCTCATCGGCACGTCCACCTCGTAGCCAACACCCTGCACGTCGATCAGCAGTTGCGGGGGCGATTTCGCCGCGAGTGTTCCAACCAGCCGTCCGATCATGGGTCGGGATTATCGGCGGGCCGCCACACGTTGCGGCCCCAGGTTCGCTGCGCCCGGTGTCGGCACGCCCTGCCGCACCCACAGGGCTGAGCCGCTGGCGCGCCGGCCATGGGCGACATCGGGCGGCAGCGCGCGGTAGGCCATCAGGTCCAGCATCTTCGGGCCGCCCGGCGCCGGGGCGTAGAGCGCGATGCTCTGCCCGCGCGGATCAAGCGTGAACGAGGCATGCAGTTCACCCGGCACAGGCTGGTTGTCCAGCCAGACCAACCGGTGGCCGCCGGCCGGCACGGTGGTGCCGGCCGGGAAGGTCCAGCGGGTGGGCTGGCTCGGGTCGTTGCTCAGGTGGTGGCCGCTCAGGTCATAGGGCTGCGGCCCGGGGTTGTACAGCTCCAGCCAGGGGCTGCGCAGGCCGGCCCCGTTGACGATGCCGCTGCGGTTGTCGGCCAGCACCTCGTTGATCATCAGCGGCAAGGCGACACCCGGCGACAGTGCGGGCAGGTGAGCCTGCACAAAGGCCCGGCGCTGGACCACGAAGTCCTGCAGCGTCGTCGGCGAGGCGTCGAAGGCGGTGTTGTCCTCGCGGTGGCGCTTGTAGACATCGCGTCGCGCATCGGCGGCGATGGCCTGGTGCAGGCCGTCGATCCGCGCGGCCAGCCGCTCGGGCGTGAACTGCGTGGCCAGCAGTTCGCCCAGCTTGTTGGCGTACCACTGGCGGAACAGCGGCACGGCCAGCAGGCGCGAGGTGAGCACGTTGTAGGTGGCCACGGGCTGGTCGGGCGTGGTCTGGGTGCCGTACAGCAGCGGCAGCGTGACCTGCCCGAAACCCTGGTCGAAATCCTTGGGGATCAGCTCCCACAGCGGGCTGCCCGGGCTGCGGTAGATGTGGAAGTTGTGGGTCACGTGGTCCCAGTCGCCGAAGAGCTGGATCCAGGCCCAATACTCCAGGTAGGCATCGACGTGCAGGACCGCCGCGATGGTGCCGGGGAAGTCCCGGTCCGGCGTGGTGTTGATGGTCTGGATCAGGGCCGCCAGGGCGGGGTAACCGTCGTCGTTTTCGCTCTGGTCGTTCCAGGCCGTCGCATAGTCGTCCAGGAGGCTGAAGTTGGCATACACCGGGCCCTCGGCCTCCAGCAACTGGCCCTGGGGATCGATGCCGCGGGCCTGGAAGTAGCTGGGGTCGATCTCCTCGATGCGACTGTGCACGCCCAGGTACTCGCCGTTGACGCTGAGGTGCGCAAAGCTGCAGTCGGCGCTCAGCGTCGCGGCCTGCGCCAGCAGCCCTGCCGCCAGGCACTCCGACAGCAGGCCAGGGTCGAGCGAGACCGACTTCAGGTTCAGCTTGTCGTCGCCTTCGAAGGGCGCGCTCTTCTTGAAGTTGATCTTCCAGGACTTCTTCTGGTTGTCGCGGCTGGTGGCACCGCGGAAGCGCACACCGATGTCGGGGTAGACGATGCCGCCGGCGGCAAAGTCTGCGCTCACGTAGTCGGCATCGGTGTCGGCCTGCAGGATGGCGTACTGGTCGGGCGGGATCGTCAGCCGGTAGGCCGGCAAGCTGGTTTGTGTGTCGTCCAGCGGCGCGGCAGCCACCGCGGCCGACCAGCCACTGCGCTTGCCAAACACATCCACCGCGGCCACCCGGTAGTGGCGGCTGGCAAACGGCGTCACGGCGTCGTCGAAGTAGCGGCTGTCGGGCACCGGCAGCGGCGTGATCGGCGTGTAGGGGCCGGCCGCGGTGTCGGCCCGGCTGACGAGGTAACCCGCGAGGCCGGGCTCGGACTGGTCGGGCCAGGCGATGATGTTGCGCGCGTAGCCCCCCAGGGCCGTCACGCTCGCCGGCGTGCGTGGCGCCCGCGCGGGCGGGCTGAAGGCCTCGACCGCGATGCCGGCGATGGTCGACTGCCCGATGCTGGCCGGGAACACCACATTGAGCTGCCCGTCGGCCACCGTGACCGCAAAACGGTAGGTGACGGCGTAGTTGCGGCCGTGGCGGGCGTAGAGGTCCAGGTCCGGCAGCAGCGGCAGCCCTTCGGCCAGCACCGAAAAGCGCCGCAGGTTCGGCCCGTTCATCTGCAGCTCGACGAACTGCAGTGTCAGCAGGTAGCTGCCGTTGGGCACATCGAAGCGGTACTCGTCAACACCGTCGCGCACGCTGTTCAGCAGCGCCGGGTAGGCGGTGTTCTCGATCACCTGGCCATTGACGATCAGCGGTGGCGTGGCCGACGTGCCGCCGATGGCGCCCGAACCGTTGGCCACGGTGTACAGGCGGTCGGCCACGTACGTGGCGCCAAAACGCCCACCCTTGCCACCGCTGTCGAAACGCGCCGTGCCGGCGTGGGCCGCTGGGGCGCACAGCAGCGCCAGCGTGATCAGACAACAAGCGCTGCGCACGACCATGGCCGGTCCTTCGTCGTCGCGGCCGACGGGGCGCCGGCCTCTGCAACGACGATACCCGCCGCGTCAGCGCCCGAACAGCCCCAGACGCTGCGCTTCCAGCGCCGCCTCCGCCCGGGAGCTGACGTTCAGCTTGCGGTAGATCTGTTTCACGTAGTCGGCGATGGTGTGGCGGCTCAGGCCCAGCTGCACACCGATCTCGGGCAGCGTGTAACCCTTGGCCACACGCAGCAGCACCTCGCTCTCGCGTTCGGTGAGCGAGACGTTGGGCAGCATGTTGGTCTGCGGCGTGGGTTTGCTCTTGGCACTGAAATACGCCATCACGCGGCGCGCGATGCTGGGCGACAGCGGCGGCTCGCCCTGGCTGATGCGCTGCAGCTGCTCGGTGATCAGCTCACGCGGCTGCTCTTTCAGGATGTAGCCGAAGGCGCCGGCCTGCAGCGCGGGGAACAGGTGTTCGTCGTCGTCGTGGATGGTGACCACCACTGATTGCGCCTCGGGCTGCAGGTCGCGCAGCTTGGTGACCACATCGACGCCGGAGCCGTCGGGCAGGCCCAGGTCCACCAGCGCCAGGTCGAACTTGACGGCCGACACCAGCTCCAGCGCATCGTGGATGCGCGAGCTCTCGGAGACATGCGCGTTGGGGAACACCTGCATCACCAGGCTGCGTAGCCAGGTGCGGATCTCGGGCAGGTCTTCGAGCAGCAGGATGTTGGTCATGGTCCCCGGCAACCCCGGTGGCGCGTCACGGAAATTCATGCTAGCAGCCCCACCCGGTTTCAGGGGGTCTGCTCGATGGCACGATCCAGCGGCAACGTGAGGCGTATCACGGTTCCATAGCCCGGGCCGGACTCCACCAGGCACTGGCCCTGCATCTGCTTGGCCCGCTGTTTCATGCTGGCCATGCCGTGGCCGCGGTCCAGCCGGCCGTCCAGCTCCATCGGGATGCCGTTGCCGTTGTCCTGGATCACCAGCTGCAGGTCACCGTCGGCGATGCCGCAGGTGAAGCTGCATTGCGACGCACCGCTGTGTTTGATGATGTTGCTGGTGGACTCGCGCAGGATGCGCGTGGTCTGCACATAGGTGCGCGCCGAGAGCGTCTGCGGCAAGTCGTCGGGTGAATCCCATGCGCCCTCGATGCCGGCCTGGCTGAGGCGCGACATCAGCTCGGCCCGCCAGTCGCCCAGCGCATCGGCCAGGCGCACGGGTTTGCCGGTGAGGCCGCGCACCGAGAGGCGCATCTCCTCCAGCGCCTCGCGCGCGAGTGTGGAGATGCGCGGGTCCTCGCTGGTGTGCACGATGGTCAGCAGCTTGGCGCCGAGGTCGTCGTGCAAATCGGCAGCGATGCGCTTGCGCTCGCGCTCGGTCACCTGCTCCACGCGCAGCTCGGTCAGCTGGCGGAAGTTGCGCTCGATCTCGGCCGTGGCCTCGCGGATGCGGGCCTCCAGGTTGACACGCGTCACCTCGGCCGCCTGCAGCGCCCGGCCATGCTGGCGCACCAGGCGCAGGCCCACCAGCGCCAGGCCCAGCGGTGCCACCAGCACCGCCAGGTGCAGCAGCGCAGGCGCCACCGGCACAAAGCGCGCCACCAGCTGCACGCCCAGGGCCGTGCCGACGATGCCCAGCGCCGTGGCCGCCAGCGCCGGCAGCCGGCCCTGCTGGCGCTGGCGCAGCTGCAGGTGGAAAAACGCCGCCGCGGCGATCTCGAGCACGAAGACCAGCAGCCACAGCGACATCATCGCGTTCAACCGGCCGGGCCCGGCCAGCACCAGGCTGGCCGGCATCAGCGCACATTGCAGCGCCAGCAGCCGGCCCACGCGGCCGCTGCGCCAGCGCGCCTCGCGCAGCAGGAACTGCACCGCGGCCAGCGTCACGAAGGCCAGCAGCACACTGTGCAAAAAGGCCGCCACCTCGTCGTCCAGCGGCAGTTCGGGCAGCCAGCGTGGGGCATCGGCCAGTGCCCAGCCGATGCACAGCGCCCCGAAGTAGGCCAGGTGGCTCTGGTCGCGGTGGCGCCAGCCCAGCACGAACAAAAAGCCGCCCATCAGCAGCAAGGAGGCCGCCAGCGCCTGCGGCAGCTCCACCTGCAGCAGCAGGGCCCGCGCGTGGCGCGCCGCCAGCTCGGGCTGCGGCCCGATCACCAGCGCCGAGAGCCCGCCCACCTGACCGAGCGACGCCACCTGGGCCAGCGGGCTGCCGCTGACGCGCAGGTCCAGCCGGTTGCCCTCGGCCTGCAGCAAGGCGCCGGGCAGCGGCAGCAGTTGCGGCCGGTGGCACAGCGGGCGGGGCCCGGCGCCCCACAGCGCCACGCCGTTGAGCTGCACCTCGACCTGGCTGCAGACCCGCTCGATGTACAGCGCCAGCGGCACGGCATCGGCCCCGGGCGCGGCCGGCGGCAGGGCCACGCGGTACCAGACCACCGGGCCGTCGTCGCGGCCCCAGGTGTCGGGCAGCGTGCGCAGCCGCGTGGCAGCACCGTCGGCCAGGGCCGGCGGCAGGCGCTCGGCGGGCGACACCAGGGTCTGCGCCTGGTCCAGCCGCCATTCCCCCGCCACGCCCGGCACGGTGAAGAACAGGGCCAGCGCGGCCAGCAGCCACACGTGCAGGAAGGTCGGGCGTGTCATCGAGCCCGGCATGCTAGCCGCGCGACACCCGCCACAACCGCGCGCACGCGGTGGACAATGCGGCCCCTGCCAACCCCGTCACACGCAGCGCCGCCGCCTTGATCCTCCGCCACCGCTTCGACCCGCCCGACAACCACCGCCTGGCCCATTTGTGCGGGCCGCTGGACGAACACCTGCGCAGCATCGAACGGGCGCTCGGCGTGCGCATCGAGCGCCGCGAGGCCGAGTTTGCGGTGCAGGGCGACCGCGCCCCCGCCACCGTGGGCCGGGCGCTGCTGCGCAGCTTGTACGAACGTGCCGAGGCCCCGCTGGACCCGCAGACCCTGCGGCTGGCACTGATCGAGGTGGGCGCCAAGCCCGTGGCCGCACCCGCACCGCCCCCGGCCGCCGTGAAGCTGCACACCCGCCATGCCGATCTGGTGGGCCGCACACCGCGCCAGACGCAGTACCTGCAGCAGATGCTGGCCGAGGACATCAGCTTCGGCATCGGCCCGGCCGGCACGGGCAAGACCTTCCTGGCCGTGGCCTGTGCGGTGGACGCGCTGGAGCGCAGCGCGGTGCAGCGCATCGTGCTCACGCGCCCGGCGGTGGAGGCCGGCGAGCGCCTGGGC
Organism: uncultured Rubrivivax sp.; assembly: GCA_964442175.1. Taxonomy (GTDB): domain Bacteria; phylum Pseudomonadota; class Gammaproteobacteria; order Burkholderiales; family Burkholderiaceae_C; genus Rubrivivax. Next base: position 1,763 of record CAYTWU010000143.1, on the reverse strand, counting down.
TTCCTGCCCGGCGACCTGGCGCAGAAGGTCGACCCCTACCTGCGCCCGCTGTACGACGCGCTGTACGACCTGATGGGCTTCGAGCGCGTGGGCAAGGCCTTCGAGAAGGGTCAGCTGGAGATCGCGCCACTGGCCTTCATGCGCGGGCGCACGCTGAACCACGCCTTCGTGATCCTGGACGAAGCCCAGAACAGCACACCCGAGCAGATGAAGATGTTCCTCACGCGCATCGGCTACGGCAGCAAGTGCGTGGTCACCGGCGACACCAGCCAGATCGACCTGCCCAAGGGCAGCGAGAGTGGCCTGGTGGACGCCGAGCAGGTGCTGCGCGGCGTGCCCGGCATCGGCTTCACGCACTTCGGCGCAGAGGACGTGGTGCGCCACCCGCTGGTGGCACGCATCGTCAACGCCTACGAACGACGGGGCGACCGGGGTGGCGCCGCATGAAGCCGGGCCTGCAACTGTCGCTGCAGTTCGCCGACAAGCGCCACCGGGCGCTGCTGCCGAGGCACTTCGTGGCGCGCTGCATCCGCGCGGCGTTGCAGGCGCCGGGGCAGATCACGGTGCGCATCGTCGACGCCGAAGAAGGCCGCGCGTTGAACCGCGACTTCCGGCAGAAGGACTACGCGACCAACGTGCTGACCTTCGACTACGAACACAGTCCCGTGGTGCTGGCCGACCTGGTGCTGTGCGCGCCGGTGCTGGAAGCCGAGGCCACCGCCGCCGGCACGCCGCTGCGCGACCACTACGCCCACCTGCTGGTGCATGGCACGCTGCATGCGCAGGGCTGGGACCATGAGCGTGCGGCCGACGCCAGGCGCATGGAGGCGCGGGAGACGCTGTTGCTGGCGGGCCTGGGGGTGGCTGATCCGTACCGGGGCTGAGGCCTGCGAGCGCAGCGCTCTCTGTTTGAACGCCATCAATTGGCTCTGGTGGTGAAGTCATACAGGTGCCGCTGAAACCCGACAAACACCTGCCGCACCTGGTCGGGCCTGCCGAGCTCCGCAAAGGCATCATTCAGCGCCTTGTACCGAAGCCTCAGCAGCGGTGAGAGCTTCTCCGCGTCGAGTTCGTCGACGCCCTGCTTGACGTACTGCGCAAGCACGAAGTCGATGAAGGCCTGCTGCTTGTCGGTGAACTCACCCGCCGCGGCGGCACGCGCTGCTTCCGCCCTGGCCTCGCGCGTGAGCGGCTCTCGGGCATAGGCCACGTACGCCAGCACGTCGAAGAGGTCGCTCTTCTCGGCCTCGATGATCTTCTGCATCTCGGCCAGCGGCTCCTTGCCGAAGCCGCGGTCGGCCAGGTCGGCCAGCAGCTTCTTGCGGGTCTCTGGGGCACTCCAGATGCGCCGCAGCTCGTCTTCGTCTTTGAAGAACTCGGGCAGGGTGCCGAACAGCGCCTCCAGGAACTGCGCCGCCGACATCGGGCGACCGTCCGCACTCCAGAAGGTGGTGGCCGTCATGCTTTGGATGGCACGGGCCTTGCCATCGGCCAACTTCACCTTGACCTTCTGCATGGGTGGATCTGGCTCACAAACGCGCAGCGGATGGGTCTCAGCGGCGGGCTCGCTCGGCGCCCGGGCTGCGCCAGATTCCGGCTCTTGCGGCTCTCCATCCCACTCCGGATCGCTGAAGTGATGGTGGGCCTTCACGAAGTCATAGATCGTGAAGTGGTCCTTGCCGTCGTACAGACGCGTGCCGCGGCCGACGATCTGCTTGAACTCGATCATCGAGCCCACCGGGCGCATGAGCACGATGTTGCGC
>CAYTWU010000142.1:0-9074 GCA_964442175.1 uncultured Rubrivivax sp. | reverse complement strand
CGCAACGCCAACGACGGCATCTCGCTGGCCCAGACCGCCGAAGGCGCGCTGGGCAAGGTGGGCGATGCCCTGCAGCGCATGCGCGAGCTGGCCGTGCAGGCCCGCAACGCCAGCAACTCCACCGCCGACAAGGATTCGCTGGACAAGGAGTTCGGCGAACTGGCCAAGGAAGTCCAGCGCGTGCTGGGTGGCACCACCTTCAACGGCAAGACCATCCTGGGCACGGACGCCGGCTCGCAGACCTTCCAGATCGGTGCCAACGTCACCAGCAACGATGCGATCGACATCGCCACCACGAACATGGCGTCGGATTCGGCGATCACCGTGGTCGCCGGCACCAACAACGCCGGTGCCAGCCGGGCCGTGATCGATTCCACCGCCAACACCAGCGCCATCGCAACGGTGATCAGCAACATCGATGCGGCGCTGAACAAGGTCAACAGCGAACGCGCCACGATGGGTGCCTCGCAGAGCCGCTTCGAGAGCGTGATCTCGACGCTGCAGATCGGGGTGGAGAACCAGTCCGCCGCCCGCAGCCGCATCATGGACGCCGACTTCGCGGCCGAGACCGCCAACCTGAGCCGCGCGCAGATCCTGCAGCAGGCCGGCACGGCGATGGCCGCACAGGCCAACCTGCTGGGGCAGAACGTGCTGACGCTGCTGGGCGGCCGCTGAAGACGGGGCTGATCAGCCCCCGCTGGACGGGGCCTGGTCGGCCTCTTCCACCGGCCAGTCCCGGATGTAGGCCTTGAGCATGCGGTTCTCGAAGTCCTGGCTGTCCACCACGGCCTTGGCCACGTCGTAGAACGAGATCACGCCCATCAGCGTGCGCCTGTCCAGCACCGGCATGTAGCGGGCGTGGCGCATCAGCATCATGCGCCGCACCTCGTCGATCTCGGTCTCGGGCGTGCAGGTCAGCGGCGCGTCGTCCATCACGCTGCGCACCAGCGACGTGCCGACGCCGCCGCCGTTGCGCACCACGGCCTGGATCACCTCGCGGAAGGTGAGCATGCCGGCCAGGTCGCCGTGTTCCATCACGACCAGCGAGCCGATGTCCATCTCCGACATGGTGCGGACGGCATCGGCCAGGGCCTGGTCGGGCGGCACGGTGAACAGCGTGCTGCCCTTGACGCGCAGGATGTCGGCAACCTTCATTCGAGCCTCCTCAGGGGGTCGCCGCAGGCGCGGGGTGCGCAGGCGGCGGGGCGGTATGTCCGGGGGTGTCTTCGCTTCAATATAGCCCACAATCCCGCCGCAGCCACACCCCCCGGAACCCTGCCATGCCCGGCCCCGCCGACCCTGGATTCGACACCCTGGCGCTGCATGCCGGCGCTGCCCCCGACCCGGCCACCGGCGCACGCGCCGTGCCGCTGCACCTGAGCACCAGCTTTGTCTTCGAAAGCAGCGAGCAGGCGGCCGGCCTGTTCAACCTGGAGCGCGCGGGCCATGTCTACAGCCGCATCAGCAACCCCACGAACGCGGTGTTCGAGGAACGCATGGCGGCGCTGGAGGGCGCCGTCGGCGGCATCGCCACCGCCAGCGGCCAGGCCGCGCTGCACCTGGCCATCAGCACATTGGCCGGCGCGGGCGCACACATCGTGGCGTCCAGCGCGCTCTATGGCGGCTCGCACAACCTGCTGCACTACACGCTGAAGCGTTTCGGCATCAGCACCACCTTCGTCCAACCCGGCGACATCGATGGCTGGCGCGCCGCCGTGTTGCCCAACACCCGGCTGCTGTTCGGCGAGACCCTGGGCAACCCGGGGCTGGACGTGCTGGACATCCCGACCGTCAGTGCCATCGCGCACGAAGCCGGCGTGCCGCTGCTGGTGGACTCCACCTTCACCACGCCCTGGCTGATGCAGCCACTGGCGCTGGGCGCGGACCTGGTCTTCCATTCCGCGACCAAGTTCCTGTGCGGCCACGGCACCGTGGTGGGCGGTGTGCTGCTGGACGGCGGCGGCTTCGACTGGGCCACGGCCGCGCGTTTTCCGGAGCTGAACCAGCCCTATGCCGGTTTCCACGGCATGGTGTTCGCCGAAGAGAGCACGGTGGGCGCCTTCCTGCTGCGCGCGCGCCGCGAAGGCCTGCGCGACTTCGGTGCCTGCATGAGCCCGCACACCGCCTGGCTGATGCTGCAAGGCATCGAGACCCTGCCACTGCGCATGGCGCGGCACGTGGCCAACACACGCCAGGTGGTGGCCTTCCTGGCGGCGCACCCGATGGTGGCCCGCGTGGGCTACCCCGAGCTGGAACACCACCCCAGCCACGCACTGGCGAAGAAGCTGCTGCCGCGCGGCTGTGGCGCCGTGTTCAGCTTCGACCTCAAGGGCTCGCGCCGGCAGGGCGTGGCCTTCATCGAGGCGCTGAAGATCTTCTCCCACCTGGCCAACGTGGGCGACGCACGTTCGCTGGTCATCCACCCGGCCTCGACCACGCACTTCCGCATGGACGACGCGGCGCTGGCGCAGGCCGGCATCGGGCCGGGCACGATCCGGCTGTCCATCGGGCTGGAAGACCCGGACGACCTGGTCGATGACCTGAAGCGGGCGCTGAAGGTGGCGGAAAAGGCGGCCGCATGAAGCTCTGCGTCGACGGCCGCGAGGCCTATGCCTACACCGGTGGCAAAGCTTTCGACCCCGCCCTGCCCTGCGTGCTCTTTGTGCACGGCGCCCTGCACGACCACAGCTGCTGGAACCTGCTGGCGCGCTGGGCCGCGCACCACGGCCACGCGGTGCTGGCCGTGGACCAGCCCGGCCACGGCCGCAGTGCCGGCCCGCCGCTGCCCGATGTGGAGGCCATCGCCGGCTGGCTGCTGGCGGTGCTGGATGCCGCCGGCGTGCAACAGGCGGCGCTGGTGGGCCACAGCATGGGCTCGTTGGCGGCGCTGGAAGCCGCGGGCCGCGCCCCGGCCCGTGCCACGCGGCTGGTGATGATGGGCACGGCCTACCCGATGCAGGTCTCGCCCGCGCTGCTGGCCACGGCGCTGGCGGACCCTCTGCAGGCCATCGACATGGTCAACGCCTGGTCTTACGCGTCGCTGGCGGCCAAGCCCTCGTACCCGGGCCCGGGCATGTGGCTGCACGGCAGCAACCGCGCGCTGATGCGGCGCATGCAGGCCGGTTGCCCCAGCACCAACCTGTTCCACCACGAGTTTTCGGTCTGTGACCGCTACCGCGGCGGCGAAGCAGCCGCGGCGCGGGTGAGCTGCCCGGTGCACTTCGTGCTGGGCCGGGTGGACCAGATGACCTCGCCCAAGGCCGCGCGCACGCTGGCCGCCACGCTGAAGGCCGCGGTGCACACGGTGGAGGCCGGCCACAACCTGATGACGGAAGCACCGGACGCCACGCTGCAAGCGCTGCAAACCGCCCTGCGCTGAGCGCGGCTCGCCTACACTGGGCGAATGAACGAACCGGTACAAAGCCGCCGACGAACCGCTGCAGCCAAGCTGCCGACCCGCACCAACGATCCGGCGCGCACGATGGCCGACATCATCGCGGTGGCCACGCGCGAGTTCTCGGAAAAGGGCCTGGCCGGCGCGCGCATCGACGACATCGCCGAGGCCATGCGCACCAGCAAGCGCATGATCTACTACTACTTCGGCAGCAAGGAAGGCCTGTACGTGGCCGTGCTGGAGGAGGCCTACCGCCGCATCCGCGTGATCGAGGCCGACCTGCACCTGGACGACCTGCCGCCCGAGGACGCGCTGCGCCGCCTGGTCGGCTTCACGGTGGACTACCAGCTCGCCAACCCCGATTTCATCCGCCTGGTGATGACGGAGAACATCCACCGCGGCGAGTACCTGCGCGAGAGCAAGGCCATCCAGAAACTCAACGTGCCGGCCATCGACGGCCTGCGCCGGGTCTACGAGCGCGGTCTGCAGGCGGGCATCTTCCGCAGCGGCATCGACGCGGTGGACCTGCACATGTCCATCAGCGCACTGAGCTTCTTCAACGTGGCCAACAAACACACCTTCGCGCTGATCTTCCAGCGCGACCTGGACTCGTCGGCCGCCATCGTGGCGCGGCGCGACAGCATCATCGAGATGGTGGTGCGCTTCGTGCGGCGCTGACCGCACACGGCCGCGCTCAGCGGGCCAGCCAATCGGCCATGCGCGCGAACACCACGCGCACGTCGTTGCAATAGGCCATGCCACGCAGGTAACCGTGGATCAGGCCCGGGCCGGGGTCCAGCACCACGTCCACCCCGGCGGCCTGCAAGGCCTCGGCATAGGCCAGGCCGCTGTCGCGCAACGGGTCATGTTCGGCCACGGCCACGAAGGCCGGCGGCAGGCCGGCGTGGCTCTCTGCCAGCAGCGGGGCGGCCAGCGGGTTCTGCAGGTCCGCCGGGTCGGGGCAGTACATCGCGTTGACGGCCGGCATCGTGGCGGTGGTGACGATGGGGCCGTTGGCGTTTTCGGTGTACGACGGGCGGCTCATGTCGAAGTCGCAGGCCGGGTAGACCAGCAGCTGCTTCTGCAGCGCACAGGCCGTGCCGCGAAAGACCAGCGTCATCGCGGCCGAGAGGTTGGCACCGGCGCTGTCGCCGCCGATGGCGATGCGCGACGCGTCCACCCCCTGCGCCGCGGCGTGCTGGAACAACCAGCCCACCACGGCACGCGCATCGTTCACGGCGGCCGGGAAGGGGTGTTCCGGCGCCTTGGCGTAATCGACGCTGAACACCGCGCGCCCGGTGCGTGCGGCCAGGCCGGCGGTGATGTCCCAGTGGGTCTCCGGGCTGCCCTGCATCCAGGCACCGCCGTGGAAGTAGACCAGGGCCGATTGCGGTGAATCGGTGGGCACGCGGAAACAACGCAGCCGCACACGCCGGCCGTCGGGGTCGATCCAGAGTTCCTGCGTCACCACGCCCGCGGGCGTGGGCTGGCGCATCGCAGCGGCCACCCCCTCGAAGTGCGCGCGGCGCGCCGCCGGGCCCGAGCCGGCCGGCAGCGAGGCCCAGCCGGCGGCCCAGTCGGCCAGGAAAGCGTTCAGTTCGGGGTTGATCATCAGTTCATCCGGTGTAACCCAGCACCCGCGGCAGCCACAGCACGGCGTCGGGCACGAAGGTCAGGAACGCCAGTGCTGCGAGCAGCACGACGATGAAGGGCACGGTCTCGCGGATCACCGCCGTCAGCGGCTCTTTGGCGATGCTGGCGACGATGAAGAGCAGCAACCCGTACGGCGGCGTGATCAGGCCGATCATCAGGTTGATCGTGACCACCAGCCCGAAGTGCACCATGTCGATGCCCAGCGCCTGCGCCGTGGGGATCAGGATGGGCACGATGACCAGCAGGATGGTGCCGCCTTCCAGCAGCGCGCCCAGCACCAGCAGCACGATGTTCACCAGCAGCAGGAAGGTGACCTGGCTCAGGTCATAGCCCTGCAGGAAGAGCTTCACCGTCTGCGGCACGTCTTCCTTGGTGACGACGAAATTGAACACCAGCGCGCCAGCGATCAGCAGGCCCACGGACGCCATCTGCCGCCCGCTGCCCAGCAGCGAACGGTACAGCCCGCCCCCGGTGACCGAGCGGTACAGCACCACCGACACGACGATGGCATACAGCGCAGCCACTGCAGCCGATTCGGTGGGCGTCATCACGCCGCTGTAGATGCCGCCCAGCAGCACCACCGGCATCATCAACGCAGGCAGGGCCTGCCAGGTCAGCGGCAGGAACTCGCGCATCGGCACCGCACGTTCGACCGGGAAGTTGCGCCGGTGCGCCAGCCAGCCGTTGAGCACCATCATCACCAGCGTCATCACCAGGCCCGGGATGACCCCCGCGGCAAACAGGTAGCCGATGGAGGTGTCGGAGATCAGCGCATACAGCACCAGCGGGATGGACGGCGGGATGATGGGGCCGATGGTGGCCGTGGCCGCCGTGATGGCCGCGGCATAGGCCGGGGTGTAGCGGCCATCCTTGGTCATCATGTCCATGGTCAGCTTGCCGACGCCCACCACGTCGGCGATGGCCGAGCCCGACATGCCGGAGAAGATCAGCGACGACACCACGTTGACATGGCCCATGCCGCCGCGAAATCGGCCCACCAGCGCATTGCACCAGGCCAGCAGCCGGTCGCTCAGCGAGCCCATGTTCATGATCTCGGCCGCCAGGATGAACAGCGGGATCGCGAGCAGGGTGTAGGAGTTGTTCAGGCCTTGCAGCAGTTGCTCGGCCGCGATGCCGATGTCCTGCCCCGAGACCAGCAGGTACAACACCGAGCTCACGATCATCGACAGCCCGATGGGCAACCCCAGCAGGCTGAGCACCAGGATGGCGAGCACACACCAGCTGAAGGGCGACATCAGCGCCGTCACTGGAAGATCCTCCGCGCTGCGCGCTGCGGGATGAGCGCTTGGGAACGGCCCGGCGCGCTCATGTCGCCGAGCCCCCGTCACCCAGCATGTGGCCGTCTTCGACCAGCCGGCCCTGCAGCGCGTCCCACACGATGCCGGAGTGGCGCACGCTCATCGCGAGCACGAAGACCACGTAGATCGAAAACACCCAGTTGAAGGGGATGCCGAAGCTGGCCGTGGATTCGACCTTCATGAACGTGACGTAGGACCAGGTGGCGGGCAGCGACACCAGCAGCAGCACCACGGCGCAACCGCTGCCCAGCAGCGTGAAGCCGCGCCGCACACCCCGCGGGAGGTGGCTGTAGAGCATGTCGAAGCGGATGTCCTCGCGGTTCGTCATCACGAACGAGGCGCCCCACAGGATGCCCCACAACCACACCAGGGTGCAGAGCTCGTCGGTCCAGCCCACGGGCCAGTTCAGCGCATAGCGGAACGTCACCTGCAGGATGAAGGCGATGAACATCACCGCCATCATCGCCACCAGCACGGCCTCGGCGCCGCGCCTCAGCAGACGGATCACAGCGCGTTGATCCGTTCGAGCATGCCCGGCGTCCATTCCTTGGCGTACTTGCTGGTGGCGTACACCCCCAGCACGTGCTTGCGGAAGGCGGCCACATCGGGCGTGTAGATGTCCAGGCCCTGCTGCTTGAAGAAGGCCACCAGCTCGGCTTCGTCCTTCTGCGCCTGCGCGGTGATGGCGTCGGCAAACTGGTCGGCCGCGGCTTGCAGCGTCTTCTGTTGCGCCGGGCTCAGCGACTGCCACTTCTTCAGCGCGATGGCAAACAGGTTGTTCGCCACCAGGTGGCCGGTGAGCACGATCTGCGAGGTGACCTCGTAGAACTTCATCACCTTGTTGGCGCCCAGCGGGTTGTCCTGCGCGTCGATGGCGCCGGTCTGCAACGCGGTGTAGACCTCGGTGAAAGCGATGGGCACCGGGTTGGCGCCCAGCGAAGAACCCACGAACTGCCAGCCCTCGCCGCCCGGCATGCGCAGCTTGATGCCCGCCAGGTCGGCCGGGGTCATGACCTTCTTCTTCGGCTTGAGGTTCAGGTGGCGGGTGCCGATGTAGGGCACCGACAGCACCTTGATGCCCATCTGGTCTTCCATGGCCTTGTTCAGCTCGCGGCCGACATCGCTGGCGAAGACCTTCTTCATGTGTGCCGCGTCGCGGAACAGGTAGGGCGTGGTGGTGATGGACCAGGCCGGGATCTGCTTTTGCACGTCGAACGCAGCCAGGTTGGCCATGTCCAGGTTGCCGCGCTGCATGGCCACCGGCTCGGTGCCCTGCTTGAACAGCGTGGCGCCGAAGTAGGGCTTGAAATCAAACTCGGCGCCCAGGGCCTTGCCGAAGACGTCCTTCAGGATCGCGGCACGCGGGTCCTGCTCGGTCACGGTGTCGGAGTAGGTCAGCGTGATCTTGCCTTGGGCCAGCAGACGCGGCGCAAACGCAGCGGCGGCCAGGCCGGCACCGCTGGCGATCAGGGAACGGCGGTTGAGGGGGTGCTGCGACATCGTGGGGTCTCCTGAGGGGGGGGCGGTCTGACAGCCGCTGAATAGGACACATCCATGATGTACGAATCGGTTAATTCATGTCAATCCGATGCCGCCCCAGAGAAACCCTGAACACCCCGCCGACGGACGAACAGGCCTTCAGCAGCCGTCGAGGCATTCGATTTGTGCGAAACCCGGGTTTTCACGGATATCGCTAAATGAACTATTTAGTACATTTTGACTCATGGAACGCTGGCCTGTGTGTCGGCACAAGGAGACGCCGTGAACCGATGGGTTGACGCCTACTGCCGGGCCCTGGAATTTCTGCTGTTTGCCGCGATGGCCGTGATGGTGGCCATGGTGTTTGGCAACGTGGTGCTGCGTTATGTCTTCAACTCCGGCATCACGGTGTCGGAAGAGCTGTCGCGCTGGCTCTTTGTTTGGATGACCTTCCTGGGCGCCATCGTCGGCCTGAAGGAACACGGCCACCTGGGCACGGACATGCTGGTCAGCCGCCTGGGCCCGGTCGGCAAGCGGGTCTGCCTGGTGCTGGCGCAGGCGCTGATGCTGTTTGTCACCGTGGTGATGCTTCAGGGCAGCTGGGCGCAGACCCAGATCAACCTGGAGGTCGAGGCCCCGGTCTCTGGTGCGTCCATGGCCTGGGTCTATGGCGCCGGTGTGGTGTTTGCGGCATCGGCCATCGCGCTGCTGGCACGCGAGCTGTGGCGGGCCTTCAGCGGGCAGCTGAACGAAGCCGATCTGGTGATGGTGCAAGAGTCCGAGGACCTGCACTCGCCGCGCGGCGACCACGGACAGGAGCGGCCATGACCATCGCCGTCTTCCTGGGCGCACTGGTCGCCGCGATGGCGCTGGGCATCCCCATCGCCTACGCCTTGCTGCTGTCGGGCGCCGCGCTGATGTGGCACCTGGACATGTTCGACGCCCAGATCCTGGCCCAGAACGTGGTCAACGGCGCCGACAGCTTTCCGCTGCTGGCGGTGCCGTTTTTCATGCTGGCCGGCGAAATCATGAACGCTGGCGGACTGTCGCGCCGCATCGTCAACCTGGCGCTCACGCTGGTGGGCCACGTGCGTGGCGGCCTGGGCTTCGTCACCATCCTGGCGGCCTGCCTGATGGCCGCGCTGTCGGGCTCGGCGGTGGCCGACACCGCAGCCCTGGCGGCGCTGCTGCTGCCGATGATGGTGAAAGCCGGCCACAACCGTGCCACG
>CAYTWU010000141.1:0-9079 GCA_964442175.1 uncultured Rubrivivax sp. | reverse complement strand
GGCGCCATGCTCGACGAGCTGCGCGGCAACGACTGGATGAGCCGCGGTGACCGCCGCCACCAGCGCTCCATCGAAGCCGCCGTGCACAAGCTGGAGCAGCGCCACGGCCGTGCGCCCACCGAGAGCGAGATCGCCAAGGAGATGGGCCTGAAGCTGCAGGAGTACCAGGAGCTGCTGGGCAAGGTGCGCGGCACCCAGCTCATCCACCTGGAGGACATGAGCGGCGACGACGGTGACGACGACTACCTCGACCGCCACGTGGCCGATGCCGAGGCCAACCCGCTGATGCGCCTGCAGGACCAGCGCATGCGCGAGGCCCTGGTCGAGGCCATCAAGAACCTGCCCGAGCGTGAGCAGTACGTGATGAGCATGTACTACGAACACGACATGAACCTGAAGGAAATCGCCGCCGTGCTGGGCGTGACCGAGAGCCGCGTGTGCCAGCTGCACAGCCAGTCCATCGCCCGGCTGCGCACGCGGCTGCGCGACTGGTGAGCGCCGTGCTCGCGGCCTTCCGCAAGGCGCCCGCGCCGGTCGAGCCGGTGGTCGTGGCCGCCCCGGCGCCCAACCAGCTGGTCACGATGATGAGCGGCCACGCCTCGGCCATGGGCCGCGAGGCGGCCGAGGTGCGTGGTGCCATCGACGACACGGTCAAGGCCGCCAACGCCCAGGCCCAGGCGCTGAACACGCTGGCAGCGCAGGTGCGCGAGGTCACGCAGTCGCAGGCCCGCATTGCCGAACATTCGCGTGCCAGCCAGGACGCCGTGGCCCGCGCCGGCCAGGCCGTGCAGGCCGTGGGCGACGAGGTCGGTGGCATCGTCGACACGCTGCGCCAGGTGGGCGAGGCGGCCAGCCAGATCACGCAGGTGGCGCTGCAGACGCGGCTGGTGGCCTTCAATGCCAGCGTCGAGGCCAAACGTGCCGGCGAAGCCGGGCGGGGTTTTGGCGTGGTGGCCGATGCCGTGAAGGACCTGGCCGGGCGCGTGGAAGCGTCGTCCAAGGCCATCATGGGCACCATGGGCCAGCTGGACACGCGCATCGCGGCGCTGGCCCGCGAGATCCAGGCCCGCCACGATGGCCAGGAACCCGGCGCCGTGCACACGGCGCTGGCCCAGGTGCAGGCCGCGGTGGGCGACATCGACGCCGGCGCCGCCGCCAGCCAGCAGGTGTGTGCCGCGCTGGACCGCCACATGGCCGGGCTGGAAGCCGACCTGCACCGCACCACGCAGCACCTGGACGGCACGCTCAAGCGCACCGAGACCTTTCTCCAGATCTCGGAGCAGATGATCGAGGCCGTGGCCAATGCCGGCGTCGAGACCGTGGACACGCCCTACATCCGCGCCGCCCAACAGGCCGCGCGCGAGATCTCGCAGCTGCTGGAAGACGCCGTGCGCAGCCGTGCGCTCAGCGAGGCCGATCTCTTCGACGAACGCTACGAGGCCGTGCCCGGCAGCAACCCGCAGCAGCACCTCACACGTTTTGTCGCGCTGGCCGAACGGCTGTTCCCGGCCGTGCAGGAAGGCCTGCTGCGCCTGAGCGACAAGGTGGTCTTCTGCATCGCGGTGGACCGCAACGGCTATGTGCCCTGCCACAACCGCGCCTACAACAACGCGCAGCGCCCCGGCGATGTGCTGTGGAACACCGCGCATTGCCGCAACCGCCGCATCTTCAACGACCGCACCGGCCTCGGCTCGGCGCGCAACCAGCGGCCCTTCCTGCTGCAGACCTACCGGCGCGACATGGGCGGCGGCCAGTTCGTGGTGATGAAGGAGGCCGCGGCGCCCATCACCGTGGGTGGCCGCCACTGGGGTGGCCTGCGGCTCGCCTTCAGGTTCTGAGGGCGCTGCCCGCCGCCCGCAGGCGGAACTCGAAACACGCGCCCTGACCCGGTTCGCCACGGGCGCTGATCTGGCCGCCGTGGCGCTCCACGATGCGCTGCACCAGGGTCAGGCCGATGCCGGTGCCGGCAAAGCGCTCTGCCGCGTGCAGGCGGCCGAAGGGCTTGAACAGCCGGTCCGCCTGCGCCATGTCGAAACCGGCACCGTTGTCGCGCACCTGCAGCGTCAGCCAGCCGTCCTCGTCGGCCTGGCCGTGCAGCCAGACCTGTGGCGCCTCGGTGTCGCAGGTGAACTTGGCGGCATTGCCCAGCAGGTTGTCCAGCACCAGGCGCAGCGCGGTGGGGGCGCCCACCACGTGCAGGCCCTCGGCCAGGTGCCAGTGCACCGGTGCGCGGCGTGGCACGGCCGGCAGCTCGGCCACCGCGCTGCGCGCCAGCGCGGAGAGGTCCACCGGTTCCTGCGGCAAGGCCTGCAACGTGGAGCGCGCCAGGTGCAGCAGGGCGTCCAGCGTCGCGCGCATCTGCGCCGTGGCCCGGCCCTGCAAGGTGATCAGCTCGCGGTCCTGCGGCGCCAGTTGCGTGGCCAGCCGTGATTCCAGCAACTGCACCAGGCCCTGCACATGGGCGATGGGCGTGCGCAGCTCGTGGGCCAGCTGGCGGGCAAAGGCGTCCAGGTCGGCGTTGATGCGGCCCAGCGCCTCGGTGCGCTCGGCCACGGCCCGCTGCAGCGCCTCGTTGTGGCGCAGCAGCAGGCGCTCGGCCTCGCGCCGCAGCGTGATGTCGCGCCCGATGCCGTGGTAGCCCAGGAACTGGCCCTTGCCGTCGAAGCGCGGGATGCCGCTGAGCGACACGGTGCGGCGGCGATCGGCATCGAGCTGGATCTCCATCTCCACCCCCTTGAAGGGCAGGCGCGCGGCGATGTCGCTGCGGTGCTGGTCCCAGGCCTCGCGGCTCAGCCCATCGGGGTGGCTCTCCCAGGGTGTGCGGCCCTCGGTGATGTCGGCCAGCTGGCCGAAGCGCCGGGCCACCTCGGGGCGCAGCGGCAGCATGCGGTGCTCGGTGTCGGTTTCCCAGTAGTAGTCGGTGGCCAGGCCGGCCATCAGCGCCCAGCGCTGTTCGCTGGCCCGCAAGCGTTCGTGTGCGCGCTTGCGCTCGCTGATGTCGCGCCCCACGCCTTCGTAGCCGCGCACCGCGCCCGACTTGTCGCGCCGGGGGCGGCCGCTGATGGCCACCCACACCCGGGTGTCGGGCGCGCCATGCGGGCGCACGCGGAACTCCAGGTCGCGGAAGGGGCGGGCGCTGTCCAGCACCGCGTGCAGCGATTGCCAGCCGTCGGTGGGGGCATCAAAGACCTCGACCTGGTCGTGCCGGCGGCCGATCAGTTCCGAGGGCCGCAAGGCCTGGCTGGCGATCAGCGGGCCCGCGCCCGAGACCCAGGCCAGGCGGTGCTGCGCGTCGGTCTCCCAGTACCAGTCCGCTGCCAGGTCGGCCAGCGTCTGCCAGCGGCGCTCGGACTCTTCCAGCACCTCCCCGAACCCGGTGGCCAGGGTGTCGAAGGCCGACGGCACCCCCAGGCGGTCATCACGCAGCGTGCGCACGGCGTCCTGCCAGGTGCCGCTCTCCAGGTCAGAAGTGACACGCAGGGCCATTTGACGCAGCTGGTGGCGTTGTTGGCGCAACACCAGCGCGGCCCAGGTCATCAACAGCGATGCGAGCAACGCGGCGGCGACACCGCCCACGGCCGTCCAGGTGGGCCAGGCGGCGCGCAGGTGCAGCGCCGTCGAGACCGACAGCGCCGCGGCGCAAACCGCCAAGGTGGCGGCCATGAACAACAGCCAGCGCTCGGGCGTGCCACGCCGCGGACTGGCAATGAGTGAGCTTCCCAACGCGATCCAAAGGGGGCCCGCGGGGTGCGTTGCCCCGCAGGTCGTTTGACCCTGCGGGCATTGTGTCGCAAGAAGCAGGCCGGCATGAAAAAGGCCGCTTCAGCGGCCTGGTTCGGTGAGGCGGGTGCGCGCCGGTTCAGGCTTGCGCTTCGCCGCTGTGCAGGCTGCGGCTGGCCGCACCGGCGGCCGAGTACACGCCGTGGCGTGCCGTGCCGGGGGTGGGCAGCAACACATCCATCGCACGGTCCAGTGCCGCGGTGGCACGGGCCAGCACCTCGCGCTGCGCGGCCACCTGGGCGCCGGCAGCCATCAGCCGTTGGCGCAACGGTGCAGGGATGGGCCCATGGCGGGCGGCGCGGCCGAACTGGTCCACCGCGCCGGCGAGCACGCGGTGCAGTGCAGCGGCCTCGGATTCGATGCGGTCGGCGTCGCGCTCGCGCAGTGCCGCGGCCAATGCCTGCAGGCGCTCTTCCAGCGCGGCCACGGGGCGTTCCAGTTCTTCGGTGGCGCGCTGCAGCGCCAGCATCTCGGCGGCAGAGGTCTGCATCGGGTGTGCCGTGTCAGCCGCCGGCCTTGCCCAGCAGTTCCTGGGCATTGGCAATCAGCTTGTCGGCAATGGCGTCGGCATTGATCTGGTAGTTGCCATCGCGGATGGCCTGCGCAATGCGGTCCACCTTGGCCTGGTCGAAGCTGGCTTCGGCCACGTCGCCCGACAAGGCTGCCGCCGTGCTGGACAACGCCACCTTGGCGCTGGCCTCCTGCGTGGACGCCGTGGCCGAGCTCTTGGCGGAATCGGCCTTGCGCTCGGTGGTCGCCGGGGCGACGGCAGGCTTGTTCTCGAAAGGACCGATCTTCATGGCGTGCTCCTGCGGCGGTTCCGGGATGGGTGCTGCCGGCTTGTCATGCACGTGCTATCGGCACGGGCCGCGGCGGACTTTAGTGGCAAGTGCAAAAAATCGAAAGCGACCCCGTGTTCAGGGGGCATCGGGGCCAGGCGTGCGCTCACAGCGCGATCTCCACTTCGCGCGGTGCCACGGCCTTGCCGGAGATGACCTTGCCACCTTCGGTGCGCACGCGCACCGGCTGGCCGTCCAGGCCGCGCGACAAGGCCTGGCCTTCGACGCTGACCCGGTAGCCCCGGCCCAGCGCCGTGACCTTGACGCGCTCGCCCGCGGCGAACCAGACGGTGCGCTGCAAGTCGTTGTCGCGCAGCGCCTCGCCGGCGGCCATGGGGCGCGCCAGGCTGCGGCCGAGCAGGGCGTCCAGCTCCGCCAGCGGGGGGGCGGGGCGTTCGGCCCAGTCCACCTCGGCTTCGGTCAGGTGGTCTTCGGTCAGCACGGTCCCGGCGGGCAGCGGCTCGCGCAGCACCAGCGCCACGGCGTGCACCTGCACCGTCACCGGCAGGAAGACGTTCCAGAAGCTCGGTCCGCTGGTGCAGCGCAGGCCCACGCGGGTGCGGCCCCAGGGCCGGCTGCCGCTGGGCAGGTAGGGTTCGATCTGGGTGCAGGGCGCGAGCTTGAGCCGCGGGTCCAGCTGGCCCAGCGTCACCGACACCCGTGCACCGGGGCGCGGCTCGGCAGCGTCGGCGCGGGCCAGGGTCCAGCGTTGCAGTTCGGCGCCCAGGGCGGCGCTGTCGATGCCCTGGGCCACAGCCGGTGCCGCGCTGGCCAGCAAGGCCAGCAGGGCCGCCGCACGGGCGCGCAGGGACGGCAGGGGGTGTCGGATCTTCACGGCGCCACTGTAGGGCCGGGTGCGCTGCGCAGAGGCGGGAACAGCCGGGCTTAGGGCGTGCTTATCCGAGCCATGTCCGGCGCCCGGATGCCGATGATCGACCCCCATGACCCGGCCCACAGCCGCGGGGAGCGCCACATGCTGAACCGCCTGACCACCAACGTCGATTTCCAGTCGCAGGCGCTGCTGTTGCGCTCCGAGCGCCAGCGTGTGCTGGCCAGCAACATCGCCAACGCCGACACGCCGGGCTACCAGGCGCGCGACTTCAACTTCAAGGCCGCACTCGCCGACGCCACCGGTGCTGCGCGCGCCGCGGCCGCCAACCAGCTGGGCGCGCCCATCGCCCGCGGCGCCAGCGGCCTGAGCACCGCGCCGGGTGAACGTTACCCGGCCCTGACCTACGCCACGCCGTCGCAGACCAGCCTGGACGGCAACAGCGTGGACATGGACCGCGAACGTGCCAGCTTTGCCGACAACGCCGTGCGCTACGAGGCCACGCTGCGTTTCATCAACGGCAGCCTGCGCACGCTGCAGGACGCGATGAAGAGCCACACCCAGGGGTAAGACCATGCAAGTCTTCAGCGCACTGAGCCGGCCGAGCGCCGGGCCGCTCCCAAGCCGGCCGGCATCCCCTCGGGGGATCGGCCGACGTACCCGTCGGACGAGGGGCTGACATGAGTCTTTTCAATGTGTTCAGCGTGTCGGGCAGCGCGGTCAGCGCGCAGAGCCAGCGGCTGAACGTCGTCGCTTCCAACCTGGCCAATGCCGACACCGTGGCCGGGCCCGATGGCCAGGCCTACAAGGCACGTCAGGTCACCTTCCAGAGCGTGCTGATGGGCGCACCTGGCCAGCCCGAGGCCGCGGCCGGCGTGCGCGTGTCCACCATCAGCGAGGACCAGACCGCCGGCCGGCGTGTGCACGACCCCAAGCACCCCGCTGCCGATGGGGAAGGCTACGTGACCTACAGCAACGTGAACCCGGTGGAGGAGATGGTCAACATGATCTCCGCCTCGCGGTCGTACCAGAACAACGTCGAGGTCATGAACACCGCGCGCACGCTGCTGATGAAGACCCTGCAGCTCGGCCAGGTCTGACGCCCCACCCAGGACTGACACATGACCACTGCCATTGACAGCCTCTCCACCAGCGTCACCGCGGCCACTTCCACCGCCAGCAGCAGCGAAGCCGGCAGCGCCGACCGTTTCCTGAAGCTGCTGGTGACGCAGCTGCAGAACCAGGACCCGCTGAACCCGATGGACAACGCGGAGCTGACCTCGCAGATGGCGCAGATCAACACCGTCACCGGCATCGAGAACCTGAACACCAGCGTGCAGGCGCTGCACGCGCAGTTCGTGCAGATGCAGGCGCTGCAGGGCGCCAGCCTGGTCGGCCGCGAAGTCACGGTCGAGGGCAACAAGCTCACGCTGGAGGGCAACACGGCCGAAGCCGGTTTTTCGCTCGCCGGCCCGGCCGACGCGGTGCGCGTGGACATCCTCAACGGCGCCGGGCAGGTGGTCGATTCGCTGCAGCTGGGCGCGCAGGAGAGCGGCCGCCATGGCTTCGAGTGGGACGCCAGCAAGTACCCCGACGCCAACACCTACAGCTTCCGCGTGGCCGCCACGCTGGGCACCACCACCGTGGAAGCCACGCCGCTGATGCTGGACCGCGTGCAGTCCGTGGGCCTGGACGGCACCAGCGGCCTGCTGCTGAGCCTGGAGCGCAGCGGCGACGTGCCCTATGGCGACGTGCACGCGCTGAACTGACCGACACCCTTCTTCCTGTCCCCGAACAAGGACCACCCCCATGAGCTTCCAGCAAGGCCTGTCCGGCCTGAACGCCACGAGCAAGAACCTCGAGGTCATCGGCAACAACATCGCCAACGCCAACACGGCCGGCTCCAAGGTGTCACGCGCGGAGTTCTCCGACGTCTACGCCGCGGCCCTGGGCGGTGGCGGCGGCAGCACCATCGGCATCGGCACCAACCTGGCCGCGGTGGCGCAGCAGTTCACGCAGGGCAACATCACGACCACGTCCAACCCCATGGACCTGGCGATCAACGGCGGCGGCTTCTTCCAGGTGACCGACGGCAAGAGCCCGATCACCTACACCCGCAACGGCCAGTTCAAGCAGGACCGCGAGGGCTACATCGTCAACAACAGCGGCCAGCGGCTGATGGGTTACCCGGCCGACGGCCTGGGCCAGATCCAGCCCGGCCAGGCGGGCGCCATCCAGTTGCCCACGGGTGGCATCGACCCCAACCCGACCCAGATCATCGAGCTGGAGATGAACCTCGATGCACGGCTGGCCACGACCAACCCCGCGTCCGTGGCCCGCACCACCGCGCAGAGCTCGGCCGACGAGACGGGCACTGACGCCGGCGCGTCGCTGACGGCGTCCAACGCCGCTCTGGCCGCGATGACGGCGGTGACCCCGGTCACCCCCCTCTCCACCGCGGCGCTGACGGCCTTCACCACCGCCCGCAACGCGGCCAGCACCGCGTCCACCGCAGCCGCCACCGCGGCCAGCGCCTACGCCAATGCCAGCCAGGCCGACGCCACCACCAATGCGCAGGCCGCGCAGACGGCGGCGCAGACCGCCAGCACCACGGCGCAAAGTGCACTGATCGCGATCGACGCCGCCCTGGCCGGCGACCCGGCGAATGCCACGCTGATCGCGGCCCGCACCGCGATGCAGGACGCCGTCACCAAGGCCGAGACCGCCAACCAGCAGGCGGGTGTGCACGTGGCCGCCGTGGCCGCCGTGCCCGGCGCGGCCACCGGCGCGCAGATCAACTTCAGCGATGCCGACACCTACAACAACGCCACCTCGCTGACGGTCTTCGACGCCAAAGGCCAGGAGGTGGCGGTGACCTACTACTTCCAGAAGGCCGGTACCGACACCTGGAACGTCTACGCCACCGCCAACAAGACCACCGTGAACGGCACCGATGCGCTGCCGCAGCCGGTGGCCACGCTGCAGTTCAGCAGCGATGGCAGCACCGTGGTGTCGCCCAACGGCCCGGTGCAGTTCAACATCCCGGCGTCCACCAACGCCGCGGGTGCCGAAACCATGGCCATCACCGGCATCGAGCTGAACCTGGCCGATGCCACGCAGTACGGCTCCAGCTTCGGCGTCACCGATGTGATGCAGGACGGTTTTGCTGCCGGCCTGCTGACCTCCATCGCGATCGAGCCCAATGGCATCGTCTCGGCGCGCTACTCCAACGGCCAGTCGCGGCCGGCGGGGCAGATCGAGATCGCCACCTTCCGCAACCCGCAGGGCCTGCAGCCCATCGGCGACAACGGCTGGGCGCGCAGCTACGGCTCGGGCGACCCGGTGGTGGGCGTGCCGGGCGACGGCAACCTGGGTGTGCTGCAGGCCGGCGCGCTGGAAGAGTCCAACGTCGACATCACCGGCGAGCTGGTCAACATGATCACGGCGCAGCGCGTCTACCAGGCCAACGCGCAGTCCATCAAGACCATCGACCAGGTGCTGCAGACCATCGTGAACCTGCGCTGATCACGCGCTGAACTGAACACCCATGGACCGCCTCATCTACCTGTCGATGGCTGGCGCCAAGGCCACGATGCAGCGCCAGGAGGTGCTGGCCAACAACCTGGCCAAC
>CAYTWU010000140.1:0-9104 GCA_964442175.1 uncultured Rubrivivax sp. | reverse complement strand
CGGCCGAACACCACCAGCTCCGCCGCCGCCAGGTCCTCCAGCGCGGTGCCGACCGATTTGAACAGCGTGCAGCGCGGGTCGTCGCCGCGCAGCCGAAGCTCGCCGCGCAGCAGCTGCGCCAGTTCGGCGACGACGTGTGCGCGGGTGATGCGGCCGCTGGCCAGCGGCTGTGTCAGGTCGCCGGCTTCGGCCAGCGCACCGGCATGCGTGTCCACCACCACCTGGCAGCGGGCGACGGCGTCGTCGTCGGCCTCGCGCATCGTCGGCCGGAAGCCCCCCACGAGGTCGAGGTGTGTGCCCGGCGCCAGCCATGCGCCCTGCACCAGCGGCGTGCTGGACGTGGTGGCGCAGCTGACGATGTGGGCCTGGCGCACGGCGGTTTCCAGGTCCGCCGCGGCGCTCGCCTGCAGGCCCTCGGCGGCCAGCGTGTGGGCCAGCGCCTGCGCGGCGGCAGCGTCCCGCCCCCAGACCAGGATCTGCCGCAGCCCGGGCCGCATGGCCGCATGGGCGCGTGCCATCCACGGTGCCAGCCGGCCGGTGCCGACGATCAGCAGCGATTGCGCATCGGGCCGCGCCAGCCGTGCCGCGGCCAGCGCCGAGGTGGCGGCGGTGCGGCGCAGCGTCAGCGCTTCACCGTCCAGCAGGGCCAGCGGCTCGCCGCTGCGGCGGTCCAGCACCAGCACGCTGGCCATCACGGTGGAGGCCGCCGCGGGCATCACCGTCACCAGCTTCACGACGAGGGCACGCGGGTTCCAGGCCGGCATCAGCAGCAGCGTGTCCTGCGGCGAGAGGGCGTGTGCATGGCGCAGCGGCACCTCGGCACCGGCCACGAAGGCGGCTTCGAGGGCCGCGGCCAGCGGGCCCCAGGGCAGGGCGGCGTGCACCTCGGCGGCTGCATAGACTCGCATGATGAATTCCGATGTCGTGATCGTGGGCGGTGGTGTGATGGGCGCGGCCACCGCGTGTTTCCTGGCGCGTGATCATGGCATCGCCGCCACGGTGCTGGAGCGGGACCCAACCTACGCCCGCGCCTCCAGTTCGCTCTCGGCCAGCTCCATCCGGCAGCAGTTTTCGCAGCCGGTGAACATCGCGCTGTCGCAGGCCAGCCTCGCCTTCCTGCGCCGCGTAGGCGACGAACTGGCGGTGCACGGCGAGCGCCCGCACATCGGTCTGACGGAGCCCGGTTACCTCTACCTGGCCACCGACGCTGGGGCGCCACTGTTGCACCGCAACCAGCAGGTGCAGCAGGCCGCAGGCGCGGACACCCGTTTGCTGGGCCCGGCGGCCTTGCAGCGGCAGTTCCCGTGGCTGGCGGTGCAGGATCTGGCGCTGGGCAGCTGGGGCGCCACGGGCGAAGGCTGGTTCGACGGCCCGGCGCTGCACCAGGCCTTCCGCCGCAAGGCCATCGCCTGCGGCGCACGTTTCGTGGCCGCCGAGGCGGTGCAGCTGGCCACGGCGGCCGGCCGCGTGACGGCGGTGTCCACGGCCGATGGGCGCCGATTGGCGGCGGACGCCTTCGTGCTGGCCGCCGGTGCCTGGAGCGCGCCGCTGGCCGCGCAGCTGGGCTTTGCGCTGCCGGTGTCGCCGAAGAAACGCGATGTGTTCGTGCTCGACTGCCCCGAGGCGCTGCCCGGTTGCCCGCTGGTCATCGACCCCAGCGGCGTCTGGTTCCGCCCCGAAGGCCGCGGTTTCCTGGCCGGCGCCCCGCCGCGTGACGGCGACCCCGACGAGCCGCCGCTGCACACCATCGACCACGGCCTGTTCGACGAGCACATCTGGCCCGTGCTGGCCGCCCGCGTGCCCGCCTTCGAAGCGCTGCGTGTGCGCAGCGCCTGGGCCGGGTATTACGAGATGAATGCCTTCGACCACAACGGTCTGGCCGGCCCGCTGCCCGGTTGCATCAACGCCTACACGGCCTGCGGCTTCTCCGGCCACGGCATGCAGCAGGCGCCGGCCGTGGGGCAGGCGCTGGCGGCCTTGATCGCAGGCACGGGCAGTACGGTGCTGCAGCCGCTGTTCCCGGCCCGCATCGCAGAGAACCGGCCGCTGCGGGAGGCGAACATCATCTGAGCGCCCACGCGGCGGTCGTGGACCGACCGTTCGCGCCGCCTGGCGGCACTTCGTCGCGGCCCGCTGGCAAACCGACCATCGGCGGCCCACAGTCCGCTCCCATGCTGATTCACTTGGGAGACTGACATGTTCGCCTACATCCCCGTCTGGGTGCCCCTGGTCCTGTTGCTGCTGGTCGTATGGGGGCTGCGGCAGGCCCGGACACGCGATGTCCGCCCCGGGCTTCTGGTCGGCGTTGCGGTGGCCATGTTCGGCTTGTCGCTGTTCGGTGTGGTGTCCACCTTTGGCGCCGTGCCTGCGGCGCTGCTGCTCTGGGCCATGGCCTATGCGGCCGCGGCCGTCTGGGGCGCACGGCGCGTCTCGTCCCGCGGCATGGCCCTGGTGGGCGCGGCGGTGCGCGTGCCCGGCAGCTGGGTGCCGCTGGCGCTGATGCTGGGCATCTTTGGCGCCAAGTTCCTGCTGGGTTTTGCGGCCGGCGTGCGGGCCGGCTTCCTGCACGAGCTGTGGTTCGTCGCCGCGATGAGCGCCGCGCTGGGCCTGCTCAGCGGCGGTTTTGGTGCGCGGGCCGTGGCGGTGCGGCGTTTTGCCCAGGCGGCCCGCGCGGCCTGAGCGATCAGGCGATGGGCCGCGCCAGGTACACGCCCTCCCGCCCCACGATGGCCTTGCGCGTCGGCATCAGCACCGTGCAGTGGTCACAGGGCGCGCGCACCTCGTCCGGCCCATCGGTCGCGATCAGCTCGCCCTGCGCAAAGGTTTCGAAGCCCACCAGCGGCCGGCTGAAGCGGAAGTCCTCGTTTTTGACCACCCAGGTCTGCATCAGCTCGAAGCGCTGCTGTGGTGCCGGGGTGTGGCGGTCGTGTGCTGCGCGTTCGACCAGCCCGAAGTGCGCCAGAAAGTCCAGCGTGACCTGGACCGCCAGGTCGCAGGTGGCCCGGCGGAAGTGCTGGCCGCACTCGGCCACCAGGGCCACGCCATGGTGGTGGTCCGTGCCGTGCAGGCCATGCTGGATCAGCGGCGTGCCCGAGCCCAGGCCCTGCGGCATCACCAGGTGCACGGACGGGCGGCCGATGGCCAGCGCGGCCGCGGCATTGCGGCCGTAGGCGGGGTAGACCCAGAAGGGCTGCACCTCCTGCGCGGTGGAGTGCAGGTCCAGGATGTGGTCGGCCGCGGCCACCACGGGGCGCATGGCGCGGGCGCGCTCCAGTTCCGGGCTGTGCTCGGGGCCGTCCAGCCATGCGCTGGACCAGATGCGGTTCAGGTTGTGCACCAGCTGCCGGCTCTCGAAGGGCTGCGCGGGGTCGAAGCTGCGGTAGGCCGCCACGTTGGCAAAACTCACCGTCAGCGTGCCGATGGCCGGGCGCACCGCGTGGTCCAGCAGGTGGCAGGCGGCGACCATGCCGCAGAACTCGTTGCCGTGTGTCAGCGCGTTCACCAGCACATGCGGGCCGGGGCGGCCGGAATCAAAGCGGTGCACCCAGTCGACGCCGGTGTTGCCGGCACGGTAGGGTTCCAGGTCGCGGGGCAGGACTTCCAGTTCGACGTCGGGCATGGGGATGGCAGCGGTGCGTGGGCGGCCAGTATCCCCTGAGACAATCCCGGGTCCATGTTGCTGCACAGTGCCTTCTACCGTTTCACCCCCCTGGCCGACCCGGCGGCGGCCGCCGCCACGCTGCGCACGCTGGCGGCCGAACTCTTTGGCGCCATCACGGTGGCCGCCGAGGGCCTGAACGGCGCCGTCTCCGGCCCCGAGCCCGCCGTGCGGGCCTTCGAGGCCGCACTGCAGCGCACCGATGTGCTGGGCGGTGCCTTCATCGGCATGGCCTTCAAGCACAGCGGCTGCACCACGCCGCCGTTTGCGCGGCTGAAGGTGCTGGTCAAACCCGAGATCGTGGCGCTGGGCCTGCCGGCCGAAGCGGAATTGCCGACACCGGACGAGCGTGACGCCAGCCACGTCAGCCCCGCCGAGTGGCGTGCGCTGCTGGGCCGGGACGACGTGGTGCTGCTGGACAACCGCAACCACTTTGAATACCGCCTGGGCCACTTCCGCGGTGCGGCCGACCCCGGGGTGCGCCATTTCCGCGACTTCGTGGCCTACGTGCAGGACCAGGCCCCCGCCTGGCGCGACGCCGGCCGCCCGGTGGCGATGTACTGCACCGGCGGCATCCGCTGCGACAAGACCGCGCCCTGGCTGCGCAGCCTGGGGCTGGAGGTGCTGCAGCTGGAAGGCGGCATCCTGAACTACTTCGAGCAGCTGCCCGACGCCGCGCAAGACTGGCAGGGCGAGTGTTTTGTGTTCGACAAGCGCATCGCGCTGGATGCGCAGCTGCAGGAAACCCTGACCACCGCCGACGAGGTGTTCGACGCCGCCGACGAAGGCGAGGCCTGGCGCCTGGCCCGCGCGCGGCGGCTGGACGCATTCTGACCCTGCGATGACGCGCCCCGTCCCGGCGTGGACCCCGCCGATGCGCGACGGTGTCAGCGCCAGCCGCGTCGCGGTGTCCGCCGGCCCTTGGGCCACGGTGGCGCAGTTCCTGGCGGCGCGTTTGCGCCCCGGCATCGACTGGCCCGCACGGCTGGCCGCCGGCGAGGTGCTGGACGCCCAGGGCCGTGCACTGCCGCCCGATGCCCCGGCGCAGCCCGGTACCGTGCTCTGGTACTGGCGCCAGCTGCCGCCGGAGCCGGTGGTGCCGTTTGTGATGGACATCCTGCACCAGGACGAGCACCTGGTCGTGGTCGACAAACCGCACTTCCTGCCGGTCACGCCCGCGGGCCGCCACCTGCAGGAAACCGCGCTGGTGCGCCTGAAACGCACGCTCGGCATCGCGACCCTGGTGCCCATGCACCGGCTGGACCTGGAAACCGCCGGCGTGCTGGTGTTCACCGTGTTGCCGGCCACGCGCCACGCCTACCACGCGGTGTTCCGCGACCGGCAGGCGCACAAGGTCTACGAGGCCGTGGCACCCTGGCGCGCCGACCTGGCGCTTCCCTGCACCGTCAGCAGCCGCATCGAAGAACCGGCCGGCGCCGGTTTCATGCAGATGCAGACGCTGCCCGGCGAGCCCAACGCGCACACGCGGGTCGAGCTGATCGCGCAGCACGGCGGCCTGGGCCATTACCGCTTGACACCGCTCACCGGCCGCAAGCACCAGCTGCGCGTGCACATGGCCGGCTTGGGCCTGCCGCTGCTGGGTGACCGCATCTACCCGGTGCTGTGGCCCGAGCCCGCGCCTGAGGCCGAGCCCGATTACCGCGAGCCGCTGCAGCTGCTGGCGCGTGAGCTGGCCTTCACCGACCCCGTCACCGGCCAGCCGCGGCGGTTTGTCAGCCGGCGGCTGCTGCAGCACGCACCGGCGGGGTAGGCCGGGCTACCGCCTTCGCGGGATGCCTGGCCGCCCTTGCGGTATCGCCAGCGCCGGCGGCGTTTTCTACAGTCTCTTCACCGCTTCAACACGAAGCACCAACCCGGAAGAGACACCATGTTCCAACGCACCGCCACCGCCCGCATCGCCGCCTTCTTCGCTGCCGCCGCCTTCAGCAGCGTGCTCGTCGCCAGCCAGTTCAGCCTGGCCCAGCGCTACACGGATCAGGGCGCCGCCCAGCTGGCCGGGGTGCCGGCGGCCAAGCTTCAGACAGGCGCGTAAGCCAGGCGCACGTAGATCGGCGCAAAGGCTTCGGCCTGCGTCACCTCCAGCAGGTGCTCGCGGGAGAGCTCCAGCATCGCGATGAAGGTCACCACCAGCACCGGCGTGCCACGCCGGGTGTCGAACAGTTCGTGGAACTCCACGAATCGTTTGCCCTGCAGGCGCTTGAGCACGATGCTCATGTGCTCGCGCACCGAGAGCTGCTCGCGGCTGATGGTGTGGTGCTGGTTGAGCTTGGCGCGGCGCAGGATGTCGGCCCAGGCGGCGCGCAGGTCGTCGGCGTTCACGGCCGGCCACACGGGCTCCAGCGCCTGCTCCACATGCACCTGGGCGCGCTGGAAATCGCGGCCCAGCATGGGCAGCCGGTCCAGCTGCGCGGCGGCCAGCTTGATCTGCTCGTACTCGATCAGCCGGCGCACCAGCTCGGCGCGCGGGTCTTCGGGTTCGCTGCCGTCGTCCGTCCTCTTGGGCGGCAGCAGCATGCGGCTCTTGATCTCGATCAGCATCGCCGCCATCAGCAGGTACTCGCTGGCGAGCTCCAGGTTGTGGCGGCGGATCTGCTCGACGTAATCCAGGTACTGGCGTGTGACGCTGGCCAGCGGGATGTCGAGGATGTTGAAGTTCTGCTTGCGGATCAGGTAGAGCAGCAGGTCCAGCGGGCCTTCAAAGGCCTCGAGGAAAACCTCCAGCGCATCCGGCGGGATGTACAGGTCGTTCGGCAGCTTGAACAGCGGCTCGCCGTACAGGCGTGCCACGGCCACCTGGTCGATCACCTGCGGGCCGGCGGCGTCGCCGCCCGCCAGGGCCTCGAGCGTGTCCAACGCGGGCGGGCTCAGTCGTTCTGGTAGACGTAGGGCTTCTGCGGCACGCGGGCGACCTTCCAGTCGGCCTGGGCCTGGCGGTCCACCGGCTTGTCCCACAGCAGGGCGCGGCCGGCGCGTTGTTCGGCTTCCAGCGTGGGCTTCTTGGCCCGCAGCTCGTCGATGAACTGCGTCACGTCGGATTTGTAGGGCTTCCAGAACAGGGGCATGGTGCGGGCCGGCAGAATCAACAACCGATGATTTTAGCTGCCCCACCCCATGCCAGCGCCTGACACCGGCCTGGAGATCGAGCTGAAGTGCCAGGTGCCGCCGGAAAAGCGGGCGGCGCTGGCACGGGCCCTGGCCACCCGAACCGCCGGGCGGGTGGACCTGCAGGCCCGGTACTTCGACACGCCCGATGGCCGCCTGGCCGCCGCGCAGCTGGCGCTGCGCCTGCGCCGCGAGGGCGAGGTCTGGGTGCAGACGCTCAAGGGCCGCGGTGATGGCCTGATGCAGCGCCTGGAAGACGAGGTGCCACGCGACGCCGAAGACGGCGACCCGCCGCCGCTGGACATCGGCCTGCACCGCGGCACCGCCGCCGGCCAGGCGCTGCTGGCGGCGCTGGCCGGTGGCGCACCGCCGCAGGTGGTCTACGGCACGCAGATCCAGCGCCTGAAGCGTGTGCTGCGCCATCGCGGCGCGCGCATCGAGCTGGCGCTGGACGTGGGCGACATCGTCGCCGGCGAGGCCCGCACGCCGGTGTGCGAGCTGGAGTTCGAGCTGCTGTCGGGCCCGGTGGGTGCGCTGCTGGACCTGGCGGGCCGCTGGTCGGCCCGGTTTGACCTGGTGCTGGACCCGGCCACCAAGTCCGAGCGGGCGCAGTGGCTGGTGCAGGGCCGGGCGCAGCGCCCCGTGGTGCGTGCGTCGGAGCCGGCGCTGCCCGCCGGCCTGCCGCTGGCCCAGGCCCGCGCGGCGATGGTCGCCGCGGCCCTGGCCCAGGCGCTGCCCAATGCCGCGGCGCTGACGGCCGGCGCCGGGACCCCCGACCATGTGCACCAGCTGCGGGTAGGCCTGCGCCGGCTGCGCAGTGTGCTGCGCGCCTTCGGGCCGGCCGATGCCACGCGCGACGCCGCCTTGGCCGAGCTGTTCGGCGCCTTGGGCGGCACCCGCGATGCCGATGTGCTGGCGCTCACGCTGGCCCCGGCGCACGCGGCGGCGCAAGCCGCGGGCCTGCCGCTGCCGGAGGTGTTGGCCGCGCCTGCCGCGCCCGCAGGCCTGCAACGGCTGTACCAGCCCGCCACGACGGCGCTGTGGCTGGGCCTGATCGCGCTCACCGCGCCCGATGCTTCGGCCGCGCCAGAGCCCTGGGACAGCGTGGCGCTGCCCCGCCTGCGCCGCTGGCACCGCCAGGCCCGGCGCGATGCCCAGGCCTGGGCCACGCTGGACGACCAAGCCCGGCACCGGCTGCGCAAGCGCCTGAAGCGGCTGCGTTATGTGCTGGGGTTCTGCAGCGCACTGCTGCCGGCCAAGGCCTGGGCAGAAGAAACCCGGGCGCTGCGCCGGCTTCAGGAGGCACTGGGCCGCTGGAACGACGCCGTGGTGGCGCGTGCCGCGCTGGCGCCGGCCCTGGCGGCCGACGCGGGCGCCGCGTTCGCCGCCGGCTGGCTGGCACACGAGGCGCAGGCCATAGAAGCCGATTGCCAGCGCGCCACCCGGCGCTGGCAGCGCCTCAAGGGCCGGGTGCTGAAACCGAAGCAGACGTCGCGCGGCTGATCTGCGCCAGCGCGTCGGCCAGCGAGCCGCACACCCGCTCCGCGCCCAGGTGTGCCACGAACCCGCTGCGCTGCATCAGTGACAGCGGCTGTTCGTTCACCTGCACCAGCCACAGGGCCACGCTGCGGCGCGCCAGGCTGCGCTGGGCCTGCTCCAGCGCGTCCAGGCCCGAACTGTCCAGCAGCACCAGGCGGTGCAGGTCCAGCACCAGCGCCTGGTGGCCCGCGGGCACGCGGCCCGGCAGCGCCTCCACCTGGCCCACGGCGCCGAAAAACAGCGAGCCGTAGAGCTCGAAGCCCGCCACCCCGGCGGGCAGCTGGCCTTCAGCCAGTGGCGCCACGCGGAACAGCGTGCCCATGCGCCAGATGAAAAACACGCAGGCCAGCACCAGGCCCAGCTCCACCGCCACCGTGAGGTCGAACACCACGGTGGTGAAAAACGTGCCCAGCAGGATGGTGCGGTAGGGCAGGTTGAAGTGTTTGAGGCGCGCGAACTCGCGCCACTCGCCCATGTTCCAGGCCACGAACACCAGGATGCCGGCCAGCGCCGCCAGCGGCACGTTCAGCGCCAGCGGTGCGGCCACCAGCACCACGGCCAGCAGCGTGAGCGCGTGCACGATGCCGGCCACCGGCGTGCGGCCGCCGGCCCGCACGTTGGTGACGGTGCGCGCGATGGTGCCGGTGGCCGGGATGCCGCCGAACAGCGGTGTGATCACGTTGGCCACACCCTGCGCCATCAGCTCCTGGTTCGGGTCGTGGCGCGCCACGTCGGCCATGTTGTCGGCCACGCGGGCGCACAGCAATGATTCCACCGCGCCCAG
>CAYTWU010000139.1:0-9126 GCA_964442175.1 uncultured Rubrivivax sp. | reverse complement strand
CACGCCCAGCACCGCCAATTCGGCCAGGCAGGCCTCGGCCAGCTTCAGCGTCAGCGCTTCGTTGAAACGGGCGCGCACGACGGCGATGCGCAGGCCTTCGCCGGAGAGTTCTCCGGCCGTGCCCTTGTCGGCACCTTGCATGGGATTTCCTTCAGGGTGCGGGGGCCACGAAACCCGTGACCTCCAGGCCATAACCGACCATGCTGGGCATGCGACGCGGGCTGCCGAGCAGCTGCATGCGCACCACGCCCAGCTCACGCAGGATCTGCGCACCGATGCCATAGGTGCGCAGGTCCATCGCCGCCGGGCGGCGGACGGCCGGCGCTGCGTTGTCCTTCAGTTGCGGGAGCAGCGCCTCGACCCCGGCGCCGCAGTTCAGCAGCACGGCCACGCCGCAAGGCTCGGCCTGCAGCCGGGCCAGCGCCGACGGCAGCGGCCAGGAGTGGCCGGCGCCGGCCGCGTCCAGCAGGTCCAGCGCGGTGAAGGGCTCGTGCACACGCACCGGCACCACATCCTGCGCGGTCCAGCGGCCCCGCGCCAGCGCCAGGTGCAGGCCGCCGCCCTGGTCACGGAAGGCGGTGCAGCGGAACTCGCCTTGCGGCGTCTGCAGCGTGCGTTCGGCTTCGCGGCGGATCAGGGTCTCGTGGCGGCTGCGGTGTTCGATCAGGTCGGCGATGGTGCCGATCTTCAGGCCGTGCTCGCGCGCAAAGATCTCCAGGTCAGGAAGACGCGCCATCGTGCCGTCATCTTTCATGATCTCGCAGATCACCGCTGCCGGCTCCAGGCCGGCCATGCCGGCCAGGTCGCAGCCGGCCTCGGTGTGACCGGCGCGCATCAGCACACCCCCTTCTTGCGCCTGCAGCGGGAAGATGTGGCCCGGTTGCACCAGATCAGAAGCCTTGGCGTCGCGGGCCACGGCCACCTGCACGGTGCGCGCGCGGTCGGCGGCGGAGATGCCGGTGGTGACACCTTCCACCGCCTCGATGGAGACGGTGAAGGCCGTGCCATGTTTGGTGCCGTTGCGGCTGGCCATGGGGGGCAGCTGCAGGCGTTCGCAGCGCTCGCGCGTCAGTGTCAGGCAGATCAGGCCGCGCGCAAAGCGGGCCATGAAGTTGATGGCGGCCGGCGTGACATGTTCGGCCGCGATGACGATGTCGCCTTCGTTTTCGCGGTCTTCTTCGTCGACCAGGATCACCATGCGGCCGGCGGCCAGCTCGGCCACGAGCTCGGGAACGGGGGAAGTGGGCATGGGGCGATTGTAGGCGGGGGGTCTACGGGCGTTGTGCTCGCGCAAAAGAAGCGGCCCGCCGAGGCGGGCCGTTGTCTCCAGGCGCTGCGCGGTCAGGCTTGCTGGCGGCGGCGGCGCGTGGCAGCCAGGGCCAGCAGGCTGGCGCCGACCAGGGCGAGGGAGCCGGGTTCGGGGACGTCGGTTGAAGTTGCCACCTCGCCGACCACGAAGCTGTCAAAGCCCAGGAAATCCCAGTCGTCAGGGTCGGTTGAGCCCTGGGTGATGCTGAAACGAACACCGCTGATCAGGTCTGAGTTTGTGTCGTCCACGACCCCGATGAACTGCAGCCAGCCGTTGGTTGGAGAGTTGGCGGGTGCCATCACGTCGCGCAAATCGTATTCCTTGGTGCGACCGTCATTGAGTAACAGTTCCATCAAGAACGATCCCTCAAAGTCACCGAAGTCCGTG
The DNA here is from genome assembly GCA_964442175.1 of uncultured Rubrivivax sp. Taxonomy (GTDB): domain Bacteria; phylum Pseudomonadota; class Gammaproteobacteria; order Burkholderiales; family Burkholderiaceae_C; genus Rubrivivax. The sequence continues at coordinate 7,430 of CAYTWU010000139.1, read as the reverse complement.
CCGTAGAAGCCGAAAGCAGAGACATCCGCGTCAAAGTCGATCTGAAAACTGACTGCGGTCAGCCACCATTGGCCGTCGCCGCTGGTGTCAAAACGCCCCTCGGTACCGTCGATCTGGTTATTGACGACCTGGCCCGCTGCGCCTCCGCCGCTGACACGCGATATCGAGGCGCCAAGATCTGCCATGTCGAACTTGGTGTACGGGCCAGTGGCAACGCCGCCGAATCCCTCACCCACGATGGTGCCAGGGACCAGCGCTTCTTCAAATGAAGTGCGTTTGATCAACGGGTCCCCGCTGACCTGCCCGGCCGGGGAGGTGTTGAGGCCAAAGTACGGCACGATTTCAGCTTGGGCCATGCTGCACGCGGCAATCAGGGCAACTGCAACGGCATGTCGAAATTTGAGGGCTGGGACGGCCATGTATGTAACCTCTGAAAGCGGGAGGAGCGAATGTCTAGCCAGGGGCAAGCAATTTTTCGGCCAGGCATGAAACCCATTGAGCGTCAAGCACTTACGAGCACACCCTTGATCAAGGGTGTTTCATGTTTGTCAAATTCCCCGACACTCCTGCCCGAGGGCGCAGCCGCACCCGCAGGTCGAGCCCGATGAGGGTCTGGTCCAAACAAGTCCACTCCGCATCGGCCGGTATCAGTTGCCTTGCCGGCAAATCTGCAAAACGCAGGCCTTGCCCAAGCAAACGTGGTGCGATGTAGACCAGCAGCTCGTCAACCAAGCCTTGGCGCAGCAGACTGCCGCTCAGCGTTGAGCCTGCTTCAACGTGCAATTCGTTGACGCGCCGTTGAGCAAGGTCTCGCAACACGAACTGGAGATCAACGCGACCGTCCTGTGACGGCGCCGCGATCTGCTCGACACCCTCCGGAACGGTGGATCTGCGCGATGAAATGCTGTAGACAAGAGACGGCCCCGGGGGCTGCAGTACGCGCGCCCGAGCTGGAACGCGGTGCTGACTGTCCAGCACGACGCGAAGTGGTTGGGTAGTGCCCGGCACGTCACGCACATCCAGCCGAGGATCGTCTGCGAGCACAGTGCCTGCACCGGTGAGGATGGCCCCGGCACGGCGCCGCCACATGTGACCGTCGCGCCTTGCTTGCGCGCTGGTGATCCACTTGCTGCTGCCGTCCAGCAAGGCGGTGAAGCCGTCCAGGGAGGTCGCGATCTTCAGCCGGGTCCAGGGCTGTCCCCGTTCTACGCGGCTGAAGAAGCCAATGTTGATCTCACGGGCGCGCATTGCCATATCGGCATCGGCCATGTCCACCTGGATGCCGGCAGCCCGCAAACGCTCGAGGCCCACGCCGTTGACTTGGTGATACGGGTCGCCCACGGCGACCACGACGCGCGCCAAGCCTGCAGCGATCAGGGCATCGCAGCACGGCGGGGTTCGGCCGTGGTGAGAACAGGGCTCTAGCGTGACCCACGCGGTTGCTCCACGCGGGTTCAGCCCAGCGCTTTGGGCATCCCGCAGCGCCATGACCTCGGCGTGCGGCCCACCATCGTGCTGCGTGTGACCACGGCCGATGACGGTACCGTCAGGTCGGCCCAAGATGCAGCCCACACGAGGGTTGGGCTCAGATATACCTATCGCTTGTTCGGCCTCGGCCAGAGCCTCACAAAGGCGCTCGCGATCCAGCGGCGTCATCTGTCAACAGCTGTGCTATCAGGTCGCCGGCTGGTGATGCCAGGTCCGACCGTTGAGAGGCGTGTCGTCGTCGTCATCTGGGCAGTTGAAAGCAGTGCTGCCGTTGCCGGCCCGAATGACCAGAAAGTTCTGATTGATCAAGGGTTCAAAAACACTCGCATAGTCCAGAGGGTGCTCGCGATTCGACATCTGAATTGGCGCGATGTCGTGTGTGCGCCGACTGGTGTATCGGCACACGCGGAAGCGGTCGCTCGACACATCACTCCGGCTGCTGGCCACCAACGGCAAGTTCGTGATGCCATCAACAGGGAAGCCTACAACGAGAGACCGACCCGCCCAACCCAACCCGCCTGTGTCCGGAACGGCGCAGAAGTAAGGCACATATGCGCTGACTGTCGTGTCTTCAAAGCACTGTACCGTGCCAACGTCGGCCAATGGGCTTGTCTGGTTGACGATGACCTGCAACCCACCGAGGTTGGTTCCTGATGGAGTCTCCGAGTCAGTCGCTGTTGGTTCGGAAGTGGATGTCGCGAACTGGATGAACCCGGCCAGCAAGCGGGCGTTGACGGCAATGCAGGTCGTCAGCCCAGGGCCTGAGCAGACTTTTGTGATCATGCCGGTGTTATTGTTGAACACCCATGCAACCGTGCCAGCACCAGGCGGCGCGAAGCTGCTGGTGCCATCCTCCTGCGTCAACGCCTCTTTTGGAATAGCTGGATGACGGTTCCCTGGCGTCCCCAGTGGGGATGTCTTGGTCGAGATGGACAGGGTAGCCGCCAACGCGGACGGTACGCCAGCGATTGCAGTGCTGAGTTGAACGCGCTGTGTCTGGTCTGTCCGATCCGTCCAAGAGACATCCACTGTGAAGGTCTTGAAGGCTGGATCAGATGACGTAGCAACTGTTTCAACGACCGCGAAAGTGGCATTGGTGCCGTCGATATCCCGTGCATCGTCAGCAATCTCGGAGTAGTAGACCTCGGCGGCGACGTCACCGCTGAGTTCCGAGAAACTTCGCTGCCGCTCGATGCTGGCTTGGGCAATGCGCACGGCCTCGGCGCGCTGCTTTGCAATGTCGCCATTGATTCTGAGACTGGCCTGAACCCCGACAAGCGCCAGTGCGCCGAAGCCCATGACCAGCAAGGCCACCATGGCTTCTATCAATGAAATCCCGCGTTGGCCGGACTTGGAGAAGTTGGAGATAGTCATGGCGCAGGCCGGAAATCTGCCCAGCCCCCAGGTACTTTGACGAAACTGCCAGTCGTGAATTGCAGCCGCTTGAGAACGGCCAAGTCATAGATGATCGTGGTGGTTGCGGTGCCCTCGATAGCGCCTTCCGCAATAGCAGCGCCAGTGAGGTTTCCACTTCCGGTGATGGTCCATGTGGAAGCGCGGCTGTACAGAAGACCGTATATATGGCCGCCGCCGCTGAATGAAATGCTGCCTGTAGCGACCAGCAGCATCGGATTATCTGGTGCCCCGACGTCAACGGCAGTGTTGAAGTCAACATCACCGTCTACCCACAAGATGCGCCCCGGATTGGCTGCCAGGCTGGCGCGGACAGTGTCCGAACTGCAAGGGTCATCACAACCTTCGACCGCCACCAAGCCCGGTTGCTCTCGGTACAACTCAGGCCGAGCGGAAAACGTGGAGCCGAACATGAAATCAGCGACGGACATCGCGTCCGGGTCCACCAGCGCGATGCGCTGCAAGCCAATGTCGTTGTCGGTGACGGAAAGATCGCCGGGCGTGCCTGCCACGGAACCCAAGCGGAGCCCGTCGCGTTCGACCGTGCCGCCGGCAAGGATCGACACACCACTCGTTGCAGGCTCAGCGTTGAATACACCCATTGCAGCCGGGCTGACATCCAGGCTCTCGCGCACGGTTAGGGCAGCCTGCGGCAGCGCGGGCAGTCCACTGCGCAAGGCCAAGAGCATAGAGATGGAGGCTCTGCCTTCGCCGCCCTGGGAGGTGGATGGGAAGGCAAGGCAGTCGTCATTGAGTGTCGTGCAGGCGTTTACATCAATCCTGATGATCCCTGGCTGGGTAGTGCTGGCCCGTGAAAACTGGATTCGGAAAGCCGGGAACGGACCGTTCCCAACGGGTGTATCCAACTCCGGCTCGCCTTCGGTGGGGCAACTGCAAGACCAGTTGGCACCATCGTAGACACAGCTGGGCCATGCCGTGCCGCGGCCACTCGCGTCTGCATCTGCGGCGGTGATCAGGCCGGTCGATCCGTCCACCACCAAATAGCGTTCGCGGAAGGTTGTGTCCGCATCATCAGCGCTGGGCTGGCAAGCCACGTCAATACGCCCGGAATTCAGAAGCGCAACCGCCAGTTCAAGCCCCGCCTCGGCGGCTTCAAAAGCTTGCGTCGAGCGATACTGGTTCACCGATGTGCGTTGCTCAAAGATAAGGTTCCGATTGGCGTAGGCTGCCACCATCGCCATGATGAAAAACAAAGCGGCGACGATGACGAGTGATGCAACCCCCCGCTCTCCATTTTTCCGATGGATAGGCCGAATTCGGGTCATGGGCAAAGACTCGCACCGTTATTCGAAACCACCCGGTCATTGCGCAGGCGGACTGAACTGGTCAACTCGCGCGTGACGGTGGGGTCTGTCCTGGCGCGTGCGCTGATCGCCACTTCAAGTGTCCGGGCTTCGGCTTGAGGCCAGCACGATGTGTCGCCATCGTCGTCACAAAGCCGTGGGCATGGAATCCGCTCTGACTGAGAGGCTGTCAGCGTGATGTCGAGACTGGTCACTTCCATCACGTTGCCATCGGTCAGGTCCTGCCACCCAGCGCCAGCCAGACGTGTCTGGATCACGCCGGAGGTCGAAAGTCTGAAGCCGTAGGGACCCTCGTTGCCTGCACTGCGCTGGTACGAGAAGTCAACCTTGTCGCCCCCTCCATCGACCGTGATGGCTGAGAACGGGTTGGGGCTTGGCTCTCCTGCGCTGCCCGGATACCAAAGCGTCTCGTTGGCCGCAGCCCAAGAGCCTGTTCGACGCAACTCGCGCGTGATGATGTCCGCGCTGGCTCTCAGGTCTTGCTGCAGTTGGGTTTCCAGCAGCAGTCGACGATTCTCAGTGAGTTGCGACGTGACGAGACTGGTGGCAGCCGCCACGACAAACAGCCCTACCGTGATCCCGACCATCAACTCGACCAATGAAAGGCCGCCTTGTCGGGCATTGCCAATCGCACCAGTCTTCATGGTGTGTTGCATGGGCTTTCCGGGCATTCGGCTGCGCCGACAGATGCGCTGGCGGGTGCACAAGTTCGCACCCTCCCGGATGGGCATACGTGGTTGCGCAGGACACGTTCGCTGTCGAGCTTCGTGTCAACGCTCCAGAGTCCCAGCGCAGGTGGGTTGAAATCGACGGCTACCGACACGATACCGCCCGACACATGGTCAAACGCAAAGCCGAAGCCTTGGTCGGTGGGGGTACTGAAAGCCACCGCCAAGCTGGACGGAACCCGCACGGTTCGCAACGGTGTTGCACCTGCTCCGCAGCTGGGCTCAGGGGTAGACCTGCAGTCGCAACGGACGGTGTTTTTGTTGGCTGGTGTCAGGTAAATGGAGTAGCAAGTCATGCCAGTTCCGTCAGGGCGGAATCGGACATGCACGTATTGATTCCTCGCAGTCGCCTCACTCCTCGCGAATTGCAGATCACTGACCATCTCGGCATTGATCGCGCGCAGCCTCTGCATTCGCACGAAGTCGGCCAAACTAGGGGCAGCAAATGCCGCCAACATCGCGACAACGGCCAAGCCGATCAGCAACTCGGTCAGCGACAGCCCGCGGCTGCGCCAATGATGCATGTCAACAAGCATCAGCGTGCCCAACATGCGTGAGCCTCGCTGTAGGTGAATGTTTCGCAATCTGCACAGCCCGCATAGCGAATGTTGCCGCCCTGCATGCGAAGGCTGAGCCGCCGACAGGCGGTGTCCTGTGCTTGAGAGGTGCCTGTTTTCGCAACAGCCGTGACCACATAACCAGTCCCGTCTGCCGACGGAATACTCAAATCGTAGTAGTTGTTGGGGGTTGTGCTCGACATGCCCAGACCGGGATCTTCATCATCGTCTGGTGCGGCCAATGAGCTGGTGTAGGCCGCGTTGTTTGCACGCCACCGCTCCTGGGCCTGCTGCACCGCTGCCATCGCCGCAAAGGCCTCGGCGCGCCGGCTCTTGCGCACCGAGTCGTTGTAGCTCGGGATCGCGATGGCGGCCAGGATGGCCAGCACGACCATGGTGATCACCACTTCGATCAGCGTGAACCCGCCAACAGGTTGCCGCGGTTGGGACGAAGTCGCATGCGTGCTCATGTCGCGGATTGTCTGGCGCGCTGCGCCAGGTGTCGGCCCGCCGCCCTGCCGTTTGTCGCCCTGGCTCGACCGCTGGTCGCCGCACCCCCAAGCTTCAGGGGTCAGCAGCGGCGCACGCCGGCGATGGCGCCGTCGGGGCTGCAGGTCCGGATGCGCCCCATCACGTTGACCACCTGGTGCAGCGCACCGACAGCCGAGATCACGCGAAGCGTGGCCGTCGGGGTCACCGTGCCCTTGTCGGCATCGAACAGCACCGAGCGGCTGTTGGACCGCAGCTCCACCCCATGGGCGGCCACGAAGCGCACGCTGCGCAGCGCCGTGACGCCGGCGTCGCAGACAGGTGCGTCGCCATCGATGCAGTGGCAGCCGCCTGCATCACCGTCGTGCACCACATAGCAGCTGCCGGACGTGCCATGTTGGAAGTCCATGCGCACGCTCTCGTTGCGCGCCACGGCTTCTGATCGCGCGAGCTGCAGGTCGGTCTCGAGCTGGGCCGCCGTCGACTCCAGCTGCCGGCGCTGCCGCAACTGGTCGAACGATGGCAGTGCAAACCCCGCCACCAGCGTCACGATCGTCGTCGCGATGGCACATTCAACCAAGCTCAGGCCGCGTTGGCGGCGGGGGACGAGGGGGTGCATGAGGCAGCTCCAGTGGGCGGGAAGGGATGCCTGCACTCTAGAAACTGCCCCACCGGCCCGAAACCCGCCAAGGGCGGGCCGGGGGTGGGATTGAAGCGGGCCCCCGAACGGGGGCCCCCGGCCGATGCGGCCGACCCAACCGCTCAAATGTCCTGGATCAGCTGCCGGAACTCGTCCACGTCCTCGAAGCTGCGGTAGACGCTGGCAAAGCGCACGTAGGCCACCTTGTCAATGCGCTTGAGCTCGCGCATCACCAATTCGCCGATGCGGGTGCTGGGCAGCTCGCGCAGGCCGCTGGCCAGCAGCTTCTTCTGGATGCGTTCCAGCGCCGCGTCCACCTGCTCCACGCTCACCTGCCGCTTGCGCAGCGCCAGCTGCATCGAGGCACGCAGCTTGGCGGGTTCGAACTCGGCACGCGTGCCATCCTTCTTCACCACCGCCGGCAGCGTGATCTCCACCCGTTCGTAGGTGGTGAAACGTTTGTCGCACTTCAGGCAGCGCCGCCGCCGCCGGATGACGCCACCCTCGTCCGACTCACGCGTCTCGACGACTTGCGTCTCGTCGTGGTCGCAGTAGGGGCAGCGCATCTTGGGTCAGCGGTACACGGGGAAGTCGCGTGTGAGCACGGCCACCTTGGCCCGCACCTGGGCCAGCGTGGCCTCGTCGTGCGGCTTGTCCAGCACGTCGGCGATCAGGTGCGCGGTCTGGCGCGCCTGTTCTTCCTGGAAACCGCGCGTGGTCATGGCCGGCGTGCCCAGGCGGATGCCGCTGGTGACCATCGGCTTCTGCGGGTCGTTGGGGATGCCGTTTT
>CAYTWU010000138.1:0-9170 GCA_964442175.1 uncultured Rubrivivax sp. | reverse complement strand
CAGGTCATCCGCGAGAGCGGCTACGAGGAATTGCTGTCCAGCGGCATCGTGCTCACCGGCGGCAGCGCCGTGATGCCGGGCATGGTGGAGTTGGGCGAAGACATCTTCCTGAAGCCCGTGCGCAAGGGCCTGCCCACCTACAGCGGCGCGCTCTTCGACATGGTGGCCAGCCCGCGCAGCGCCACCGTGATGGGCCTGCTGGAAGAGGCCCGCATCGCCCGCACCCGCGGGCACAAGGCGGCAGCCCAGGCGGGCTCGGTCAAGACCCTGGTCGGCCGGGCCAAGGACTGGTTCTTAGGCAATTTCTAAAGCGAGGAGTCGAGCATCAACCCAATTCCAAGACTCCCGATGTACGCGCCGGTCACCGGCATCCATTCACCAGGCAACTGCAAGTTCTGACTCAGGAGGTCCACATGGCCATCGAAATGATTGAAGCATTCGACGAAGGCACCAAGATCAAGGTGATCGGCGTGGGCGGCGGCGGCGGCAACGCTGTCGAGCACATGATTTCGCAAGGGGTGCAAGGCGTGGAGTTCCTCTGCGCCAACACCGATGCGCAGGCGCTCAACCGCAGCCAGGCCCACCACCTGATCCAGCTGGGCGCCAACGGCCTGGGCGCGGGTGGCAAGCCCGACAAGGGCCGCGCCGCCGCGCAGGAGGCCGAGGCCAAGGTGCGCGAGGCGCTGGATGGCGCGCACATGGTCTTCATCACCGCCGGCATGGGTGGCGGCACCGGCACGGGCGCGGCCCCAATCGTGGCCAAGGTGGCCAAGGAGATGGGTATCCTGACCGTGGGCGTGGTGACCAAACCCTTCGAGTTCGAAGGCACGCGCCGCATGAAGCAGGCCGACGCCGGCACTGCGGAGCTGGAAGCCAACGTCGACAGCCTGATCGTGGTGCTGAACGAGAAGCTGCTGGAGGTGCTGGGTGACGACGTCACGCAGGAACAGGCGTTTGCCCACGCCAACGACGTGCTGAAAAACGCCGTCGGCGGCATCAGCGACATCATCCACATGGACGCGCAGGTCAACGTCGACTTCGAAGACGTGAAGACCGTGATGAGCGAGCCCGGCAAGGCCATGATGGGCACGGCCACGGCCACCGGCCCGGACCGCGCCACCAAGGCCGCCGAAGCCGCCGTGGCCTGCCCGCTGCTGGAAGGCATCGACCTCAGTGGTGCGCGTGGTGTGCTGGTGCTGATCGCCGCCAGCCGCAGCAACTTCAAGCTCAAGGAAAGCCAGACCGCGATGAACTGCATCCGCCGCTACGCCAGCGACGAAGCACACATCATCTTCGGCGCGGCCTACGACGAAGGCCTGGGCGACCAGCTGCGCGTGACCGTGATCGCCACGGGCCTGAGCCCGCAGAACAAGCGCCAGCAGGCGCCGCTGAGCGTGGTGCAGACCCCGGTGCTGCGCACCGGCACCGACAACCTGCCGGTGCTGAACCAGGTGGCGCCGCCCACCGCCCCGCAAGCCGGCATGGCGCCGCAGCAGGCCGCCCCGATCACGCACGACTACGGCGGCCTGAACACCCCCAGCGTCTGGCGCAGCGGCCGCACCGCGGCGGCCAAGGTGGACGCGCTGGCCAGCCACGGGATGGACGAGATCGAGATCCCGGCGTTTCTGCGTAAACAGGCCGACTGAAGTCCGACAGGGCTTGAAGCACACGGGGCGCTGCGGCGCCCCTTGTTGTTGGTAGTTGCGGTCTGCTTTCGACCCGGAGCAGCCATTCGGCTCAGCCACACAGCGGTCGGACAGGACGCTCGCTCGAACCGACGGCGCTGTTTCCTGCACTCCTGCGCTTCTTCTGCAATCAGGCGCGTGACCTGCTCATCTCCATTGCGAAGGTGAATCGATCGGCCGGGTGAGTGGAGACTGAGATCTCAAACACGTCCTCTGAGGCGTCGAGGTAGCGCCGGATCACTTTGAGTGCCGCTCCGCCTACGTCCGCCTTGAGTTCCGTCGCCATGGATTTGGACAGGCACACACCCTTGATCTCCTGCCGAATCCGCGAGATGGCGCGGCCAAACCGGCTCTCGATCAGCGAACTCACCAACTCACCGGGCGAGCGCTGAACCAGGTCGCCGATCTCGGCATAACGCATGTCCACATAAACATCGGTCCAGCAGATCGGTCGCGGCTTGCGGCCGCTTTCCATGCGCAGGCTGGAAATGCGCAGCCAGTGGGTGCCGGGCTCGCAGCCCAGGTCTTCCGCCAACGCTCGGTCGACAACGACCTCCTTCACCTCGCGCACCACGCGAACATGCTCGGCACCGAATTGCGCGAGCTCGTCCACGGTGGCGATCGACTGTGTGAAGCCGGGCCGCGGCCGAGAGGCCTCGACACGCGTGCCGACGTTTTTACGCCGGGAGATCAGCCCCAGTTCCTGCAACTCATCCAGGGCCTTGCGCACGGCGTAGCGGCTGGCCCCATAGCGTTCACACAGCTCGAACTCGGTCGGCAGCAAGGTGCCCACCGCAAAGCGCCCTGAGGCGATGCCTTCCGCGAGGTCCTGCGCCAAATCGGGTCGTGCAACGTCGGTCACCGGGCGCTCCTAGGCGAACGAGTGCCAGATACGGGTAATCCCGAGTGCTGTATATGTTCGAACATACTAGACTTCATTTGTTCGAACATACAGATATGTTCGACGGTTGTCAACATATCGAGGCCTTCCATGTCCACTGCGTTCGCTGGCTCCAGCACCGTCATCGACTCCGTGCTCTTCCGCGATGCGTTCGGCACGCCGCGCATGCGCGAGGTCTTCTCGGACCGCAATCTGATCGCCAAGTACATCGAGGTTGAAGTGGCGCTGGCTCGCGCCCAGGCGCGGTGTGCGGTGATCCCAGCGGAAGCGGCCGAGGTGATCGCACGGGAGTCGAAGCTCGATCGCATGGACTTCGACCACATGCGAGAGGAGACCGACATCGTCGGCTACCCGATCCTGCCCTTGGTGCACCAGCTGGTCGCGATGTGCGGCGAGGCCGGCCGCTACGTGCACTGGGGCGCGACCACGCAGGACATCATGGACACGGCCAATGTGCTGCAGGTGCGCGACGCACTGGACATCGTCGACGCCGACATCCGCGCGCTGCGCGGCATCCTGGCCGACCTGGCGGCCAAGCACCGCGACACGCCGATGGCAGGGCGCACCCACCTGCAGCAGGCGCTGCCGGTGACCTTCGGCTACAAGGTCGCGATCTGGCTGGCGATGTTCGACCGTCACCAGGATCGACTGGCGCAGTTGCGTGAGCGTGTGCTGGTGGTCGAGTTCGCCGGAGCAGCGGGCACGCTGGCATCGCTGAGCACTGCGCAGGGCAACAAGGGCTTCGAGGTCCAGGCGGCCTTGGCCGATGAACTCGGCCTGGGCGTGCCCGCCACCACCTGGCATGTGGCCCGCGACGGCCTTGCCGAAGTCGTGAACCTGCTGGCCCTGGTGACCGGCTCGCTGGGCAAGATCGCACTCGACATCATGATCATGGCCTCCACCGAGTTCGCGGAGGTCTACGAGCCCTTCGTGAAGGGCCGCGGCGCGAGTAGCACCATGCCGCAGAAGCGCAACCCGATCTCCAGCGAGCTGATGCTCGCCGCCGCCAAGGCTGTGCGCCAGCACGCCGGGCTGATGGTCGACGCCATGGTGCAGGACTTCGAACGGGCCACCGGCCCGTGGCACGCGGAGTGGGTGGCGCTGCCCGAGAGCTTCGTGCTCACCGCTGGCGCGCTGCATCAGGCCAAGTTCGCGCTCGGTGGACTTATCGTCGACGACGCGCGCATGCGCCACAACCTCGGCATCAGCAAGGGCCTCATCGTCGCGGAGGCCGTCATGATGGGCCTGGCCCCGGCCATGGGCCGTCAGCAGGCCCACGACGTGGTCTACGACGCCTGCCGCACTGTGAACGAGTCCGGCGGCACGCTGGCGGACGCCCTGATGGCACTGCCGGCGGTCACCCGCCACTTCGACCGCGCCGCCATCGAGCGACTGACCGACCCGGCGAACTACCTCGGCCTCGCGCCCCAGATGGTCGATCGCGCCCTCGAGTACTCATCGCGCCGCTGAGCGCCTTGCGTGCCCTTTTGTATTCCTCCACTCGCCCCTACCAGGAGACATCGATGAAGACATGGAAGGCGGTCGCCGCCACCCTGACCCTCGTTCTGACCACCGTTGCCGCGCAGGCGCAGTCCTGGCCGACCAAGACGCTGACCTGGATCGTCCCGTTCGCCGCGGGTGGTCCCACCGACGCGATGGCCCGCGACATCGCCGACAAGGTCTCCAAGCAGATCGGCCAGCAGATCATCATCGAGAACGCGGCCGGAGCCGGCGGCACCATCGGCGCCGGCAAGGCGGCCAAGGCGAACCCGGACGGCTACACCTTCCTGGTCGGACACCTGGGCTACATGGCCGCGGCGCCCTCCCTCTACAAGAAGCTGACCTATGACCCTGCCAAGGACTTCGATCCGGTCTTCCGCTTCCCGGACACGCCGTTGGTGCTGCTGGTGCCCAAGTCGTCACCCTTCAAGAGCGCGGACGACCTCATCGCCTTTGCGAAGAAGAACCCGGGCAAGCTGAACTTCGGTAACGCGGGCGCGGGTTCCACCTCGCACCTGATCGCTGCCCTGTTCGAGAGCAAGGCGGGCATCGACACCGTTTCCGTCCCCTACAAGGGTGCGGCACCGGCGATGAACGACCTGATCGCCGGTCAGGTGAATGCGATGTTCGACCAGTCCAACACCGCGCTGCCCCAGGTCGCAGGCGGTCGCCTGACGGCACTCGCTGTGACCTCGAAGACAGCGATGGCTCAGTACCCGGGCGCCGCGCCGCTGGGCGACAAGACGCTGCCCGGATTCGAGGCCGCCACCTGGTACGGGCTGTATGCCCCGAAGGGAACGCCGAAGGATGTGATCACCAAGCTGCATCAGGCGTACATCAAGGCCATGGCCGACAAGTCCTGGACGCAGAAGATGGCCGACCAGGGCATCCACCTGCTGCCCGAAGCGCAGTACGCGCCTGAGGCCCTGGGCAAGCACACGGTGGCCGAGATCGAGGTGTGGCGCAAGGTGGCCACGGCCGCCAAGATCTCGCTGGACTGACCCAGCCGGTGGCCAGGTCCATCGTCCAGGAGGATGTGGTCGACAGCATCGCTGCGGCGCTGCAGTTCATCAGCCACACCCATCCCCCGGACTTCGTTCGCGCGCTGCGGCGCGCGCACGATGCCGAAACCTCAGCGCCAGCGAAGGCTGCGATGGCTCAAATGCTGGTCAACAGCCGGCTGGCTGCTGCGGGACGCCGACCGCTGTGCCAGGACACGGGCGTGGCGCAGGTCTTCGTGCGTCTGGGCATGGAGGTTGCGTTCGTGCGACGCGACGGCGGCCCTTTGGCCAGCCTCCAGCGGCTGGCCGATGAAGGCACCCGTCGCGCCTACACGGACCCCGGCAATACGTTACGGGCCACGATGGTTTGTGATCCCCTGGGGGTGCGCGCGAACACCCGCGACAACACGCCAGCCAGCGTGCACGTCGATCTGGTTGAAGGTGACCAACTCGAACTGCTGGTAGTCGCCAAGGGCGGCGGTGGCGACGTGAAGGCCCGGTTCGCAACGCTGAATCCCAGTGACAGCGTGGCCGACTGGGTGATTGAACAGGTGCCTGGCATGGGCGCCGGCTGGTGCCCTCCCGGAGTTCTGGGAATTGGCATCGGCGGTACGCCCGAGCAGGCGATGCTGCTGGCCAAGCAGTCGCTGTTCGAGCCGATCGATATCGATCAAGTGCGCAGGCGCGGCGCGCAGTCAGCTGAAGAACGACTCCGGCTGGAACTTCACGAGCGCGTCAACGCCTTGGGCATCGGCGCTCAGGGCCTGGGCGGGTTGTCCACGGTGCTGGACGTGAAGGTGCGTGCAGCGCCTTGCCATGCAGCGACGCTCCCCGTAGCCGTGGTGCCGAACTGCGCTGCCACGCGGTACGTTCGCTTCAAGCTCGACGGTGACGGGCCTGCGACCTTCGATATGCCGGCCTCAACGCTTTGGGATGGCATCGGGGACAGTTTCGATCCGGGGCTAGGGCGACGCGTCAATCTGGACCAGCTCGACCGGGACGAGGTGGGCCGCTGGCGCCTGGGCGAGGTACTGCTGCTGTCTGGACGGGTCCTCACTGCGCGCGACGCGGCACACAAGCGATTGGTCGATCTGCTGAATCGGGGCGAGGCGTTGCCCGTGCCACTGCAGCGCCGCGTCATCTACTACGTGGGGCCGGTCTCGCCGATCAGAGGCGAAGCCGTCGGGCCTGCCGGGCCCACCACTGCCAATCGCATGGATCGTTTCGTCGAACCCCTTCTCGGAAGAGCAGGCCTGTTGGCAATGATCGGAAAGGCCGAACGTGGGCAGGCTGCCGTGGATGCGATTCGCCAGCACGGCGGCGCTTACCTGGCGGCCACAGGTGGGGCAGCCTACCTGCTGTCGCGGTCGATCCGGTCCTCGCGCGTGCTGGCTTTCGAAGACCTGGGCATGGAAGCGATCCATGAGTTCGAACTCGTGGACTTCCCGGTGACCGTGGCGATCGACTCGCACGGAAAGTGCATCCATCAGATCGCCCTTGCCTAAACAGTAGCTGCAGACGCACTCTGAGAGAACGTAACACTGGGCGTCCGTTCCTGGCCGAAAGCAGTCACCCACACTGGGCCCACTGCATCGCACGAACGGCCACCGCTGCAGCTGCTAGCCCGCGCCTCGCAGCACCACCTGCCTCATCTTCAGCCTCAGTGCGTTGCGGCCGAGAACCTTATCCAGCGTGGCCATGTGCTTGGCCCCGGCTGCCTCGGCACACGCCAGGTGCAGCGCGTCACCGGCCCGCAAGGCATTCGCAGCGTCGAGCACCAACTCGGCGGCGCGGTGAAAGTGTGCGGGTGCCACCGGCAGCAGCCGGAGATCGGCCGCCACCAGACGCCTGAAGCGTGACCAGGCACCCTCGGCCTGCTGCGCATCGATGGCGCCGGTACGCTGCTTGATGCCCAGCGCACTGGCAAATTCCGTGATGCACCAGGCGGCGGCGACGAGTTCGCGCTTTTCGCGTGCATACCACCCGGCCACCGCTGCACTGTGCGGCTCGTGCATGAACAGGGGCACGAGGACGCTGGTGTCGACGTAGACCATATGTCAGTACCGCGCGGCCGCCCGAAGGGACTGGCGCGCCCCCTCGGGGGGCTGCGAACGAAGTGAGCGTGGGGGTTCCATGTCAGTACCGCGCGCCACTTCGCAGTTCTTCCATCACGGACTCGCCCAAGGGCATCGTGCTGCGGGCTTCGTCCAGTTCGAGCGCAAATGCCTTGCGGTCCCACTGCGCCGCGCGGATGGACCAACTGCCGTCCACCGCGATCTGAGCCACCACCGTCGAGCCTTCGCGCAGCCCGAGCTGCCGCACGATTTCGGCGGGGATGCGCAGGGCCAGACTGTTCCCCCATTTGGTGACCTGGAGGTCCATAATGTATATCCTTTGGTGTATCTACATCTTACATGCTGGATGAGAGGTTTCAAGAAACATTCCTCGGCCGGCCTGCGGGCGAGTGAACCGGTTGGTTCCGTCAATGACCTCTGGACCCGCTCGAACGGACAGCCTTCGGCTGCCGTTCAGCTCTTCGCTACGCTCTGATCATGGCGCTGGATCAGAAGCTGCTCGAAGTGCCGGGTGACGACGTCACCCAGGAGCAGGCTTGTTGTCGCCGCGAGGGATCACCCCGTGGCGGTCCCGCATGCCATGGGCCTACCATGACAGCGTGCGCCGCATTGGGGCGCGACGGAGCCCCGGCCATGCCAGATCGTCCCGATCCAACAACCACCGGCCCGGCCACAACGGCTGCGGACCGATAGCGCAGCGCTGATTTCGCGTGTCCAGCGCCATCAAGATCTTTCAGGGCCGCTTCGGCCGCGTGGCGCTGCTTGACATGAGCGCGCCGCTGGTTGGTCATGCCCACCACCATTGCCACATCCTGCTGAAGGCGGGCGGAGCCGACAGCGCCTTCAGCGTGCGCGGCGAGACCGCACCGCTCACCGACGACAGCGCCGTGCTCGTCAACGCCTGGGAACACCACGCCTACACGCATCCGGTGCCCCCGGGTGAACGCACGCTGATCCTGGCGCTGTACATCGAACCGAACTGGCTTGCCGAAATCCAGCGCTCGCTGGCGATGTCGGGACACCCGCGTTTCTTTCCGCAGAGCTGCGTGCGCGTCACCGCGGCCACGCGCAAGATCACCGAGGAATTCGTGCTCGAGCTGTGGTGGGCCGACGAGGTCTCGCCCAGCCGGCTGGAAGAACTGCTGTTCAACCTGATCATCTCGGTGGTCGAGGGCTATTCCGGCTGGCGCGACCTGATGAGCCTGCTGCGCAGCAAGCCCCCGGTGGCTACCGACCCGCGCATCCGCCTGGCCATTGCGCTGATGCGCCAGGACGTGGGCCGCGAGCTCGACATGGACGACCTGGCGGCGCAGACTGGGCTGTCGAGGGCGCATTTTTTCGCGCTGTTCCAGCGCGATACACAGGTCACGCCGCTGGTCTACGCCAACGTGCTGCGGTTCGAGGCCGCGGTACAGCGGCTGACGCAGTCGCAGGAGTCGGTGGGTGACGTCGCATACGGGCTGGGCTTCTCAGCGCCAGGCCATTTTTCGCGCTTCTTCCGCCAGCATCTGGGCATCACGCCCAGCGATTACCGGCGCGTGGTGAACCTGTTCGAGCCGCCGAAGAGCGACGCTGCGCCGCCTGCGCCGGTGATCTGACTTCGCGGGACAGGCGGGCAGCCCCGCCGGCCGCTGGAACACCCTGCACGAACCCTGGGGTTTGCCCTTCAGAGCGCCCAACTGCTGCGATGCAGCACGCAGATCATCAGATGATTTGGTCAGCCGCCGGACGATCCGGATCTTCATCAGACGCCTGCGTTAACGCCACGGCCCCCGTGCTGTCGAGACTGCGCCATCCCGCACGACGACACATCGGAGACCGTTCTTGCACAGCGACCCGGGCCTGCAGCAGGCCCTGCCCACCCCGCACCTTGGCCAATCGGCTCCGCGCCATGAAGACGCGGCGCTCCTGACCGGCCGCGCCCGCTTCGGCGACGACCTGGGGACCCCGCCCGGCACGCTGCACGCCGCGGTGCTGCGCAGCCCGCATGCCCATGCCCGGCTGCTGG
>CAYTWU010000137.1:0-9191 GCA_964442175.1 uncultured Rubrivivax sp. | reverse complement strand
CGTCCTTGTTGCGGATGGCGTCCAGGCCGTCGGCCGGCATCATCACGCCGTGCGCGCGGTAGTGGTCGCCACCCCAGTCGAAGTTCTCGAACTCGAAGCGGAAGTTGCTGCTCGTCCTGGCGAGCGCTTCCAGCACCTGCTGGCCTGCGGGAACGACTTCCTTGCCGATGCCGTCACCGGGAATGGTGGCGATGGAATAGGTCTTCATGGCTTGTCTCCAGGGGTATGGGTGGGCGATGAGGTGACTGTAGTGAATGGACAGCCCCCTCGCTCACGGCTAAAGTGAATCCATTGTTCACTTGAATCTAACAATAGATCCGCAGCGGGAGCGTCCATGGCCACCGGCACCATCATCGGCATCCAACCCGCTGACCTCGGATTTTTCTCCGTGCTGGCGAGCGCCGGCAGCCTGAGCGCTGCAGCCCGCGAACTGGGCATCACCACGCCCGCGGTCAGCAAGCACCTGGCGCTGATGGAATCGCGCGTGGGCCTGTTGCTCGTCAACCGTACGACGCGGAGAATGAGCCTCACGCCCGAGGGCGAGTTGTACCTGGAGCATGCACGCCGCATCCTCGGTGAGATCGACGACATGGCGCAATTGCTCGGCGTGTCCAAGGCCACGCCCAAGGGCCTGCTGCGTGTCAACGCAACGCTGGGGTTCGGCCGCAGCCATGTGGCGCCGCTCATCTCGCGCTTCGTGCGCAAGCACCCGCAAGTGGAGGTGCAGTTGCAGCTGTCGGTCAATCCGCCGCCACTCACCGACGATTCGTTCGACGTCTGCATCCGCTTCGGCGCACCACCGGACGCGCGCATCATCGCCAAGCACATCGCACCGAACCGTCGCCTGCTCTGTGCTGCGCCGGCCTACCTTGCCAAACACGGCGTGCCCAAAGTGCCGAATGACCTGGCGAAGCACAACTGCATCGGCATCCGGCAGGGGGAGGAGGCCTACGGCGTATGGCGGCTGACCAGCGGCCGCGGCAAGAGCGCGACGACCGAGGCAGTGAAGACCCGCGGCAACCTGACGACGAACGACGGCGAGATCGCCGTCAACTGGGCGCTTGACGGGCACGGCATCCTGATGCGCGCCGAGTGGGACATCGAGCGGTACCTGAAGAACGGTCGGCTGGTGCAGGTGCTGCCGCAGTTCCATACACCCGATGCCGACATCCACGCGGTGTACCCGCAACGCCACCAGCTCGCCGCTCGGGTGCGGGCGTTCGTCGACTTCGTGGCCCTCTCACTGAATCAGCGCGCCCCGGCCGCGCCATGACACACGGGTGTTGTCCGGCTCGGCAGCCAGGGCCTGTTGCCGGGCGCCGGCGGCACGCTGCGCGTCACCGCGGCGGCGGTGCGGGTGCGGCTGTCGTCGTAGTCCAGCAGCAGCTTGCCGCGCTGGAATAAGGCCGTCGCCAGCGGCTTGACGCGGTCTTGCAGGAACCGGTGCATCGCCGGGCTGATGGCCAGCGCGGCATCGGCGTCCACCGGCACCGACGGCGGGCCGAATCATTCGTCAGGCGGCAAATCGGGTGGCACCTCGGGCGGCAGGGTCACCGTGGCGCAACCCGACAAGGCCAGTGCCATCAGCGCCATCGGCACCACCAGCGCGGGCCGAACAAGCAGACCATCCGGGCGAGCATGGAGTTCTCCAGGTACGGCTGCGTGCTACCTTTGGCCGCACTACAACCAGCCCACGCCGGAGACAAGACCGATGACCCTGACCCGCCGCCACACCCTCGCCCTGCTGTCCCTGGCCGCGCTGCACGCTCTGCCTGCCACGGCCCAGACCGCCTGGCCCAGCAAGCCGGTGCGCATCGTCGTGCCCTTCCCGGCCGGTGGCACCACCGACATCCTGGCCCGTGCGCTGGCCCCGGAGTTCAGCCGCGTTTTCGGCCAGCCCTTCGTGGTGGACAACAAGGCGGGCGCGGGTGGCAACGTCGGCGCGGCCGAGGTGGCCAAGGCCGCGCCCGACGGCCACACTTTTTTGATGGGCACGGTGGGCACACACGCCATCAACCCATCGCTGTACGCCAAGATGCCCTATGACCACGTGAAGGACTTCGTGCCCGTCACGCTGGTGGCCGGTGTGCCCAACGTGCTGGTGCTGAACCCGGCCAATGCGCAGAAGTACGGCATCAACAGCGTGGCCGATCTGGTCAAGGTCGCCAAGGCCAACCCGGGCAAGCTGAACTTCTCCAGCTCCGGCAACGGCACCTCCATCCACCTGGCGGGCGAGCTCTTCAAGGTGCAGACCGGCACCTTCATGGTCCACTTCCCGTACCGCGGCTCGGCCCCGGCGCTGACCGACCTGATCGGCGGCAACATGGACCTGATGTTCGACAACCTGCCCAGCGCGCTGCCGCACATCAAGTCCGGCCGGCTGAAGGCGCTGGCCGTGACCAGCAGCACCCGCTCGGCGGCCCTGCCCGAGCTGCCCACGCTGGCCGAGGCCGGCGGCGACGCGCTGAAGACCTACGAGGCCAGCTCCTGGTTCGGCCTGCTGGCCCCGGCCGGCACGCCGATGGACATCGTCAACCGCGTGCAGCAGGAAACCGCCAAGGCCATGGCCGCGCCGGCGCTGAAAGAGCGGCTGCAGGCGCAGGGCGCCATCCCCAGCGGCATGACCAGTGCCGAGTTCGTGCGCTTCATCGAAGCCGAGACCCGGAAGTGGGCGGCCGTGGTCAAGGCCTCGGGCGCGAAGGTGGATTGACCTCGCTCAGGCCAGGTCGATGCGGTAGCGCAGACCGGCCTTCCCGCCGTACCCCGCGGGCAGGGTGAAGCGCTCGTGCAGCATGCCGCCGTTGGCCTCGATCACACGCCGTGAGGCGTGGTTGTCCACGTCGGTGGTGATCCACAGGTGGCGCAGGCCTTCCGCTCGCGCTCCGGGCAGCAGCAGGCCCAGCGCGCGTGTGGCGTGGCCGCGCCGTTGCTGCCAGGGCACGACGCTGTAGCCCACATGGCCCAGCACATGCGGCGGCAGCGCTTCGGTGCCCGGCTGCCAGCGGAAGCCTATCGAGCCGCAAAAGTGCCCCTCGTGCCACATCCAGCGGCGGTAGCCCGGCAGGCGTGCCGCCTGCTGGCCGTCGGGCAGCGTGATCGGGCCGCCACGCGCTTCGCGGTCCACCAGGCTGGCCAGGAAGGCCTCGGGGTCGGCGGCGATGCGGGCCAGTTCTTCGGCCGCCGCGGCCTGGCCGCGCACCGTGTCGGCCGACCAGCCGCGCTGCAGGGCCTCGGTGTACGCCGGCAGGTGCATGGCGGCGGGCCAGACGAGTTCCATCAAACAATCTCCGGTGGCACGCGCTCCACCAGGTGCGCACGATGCGCCGGTGCGGCAAAAGCCTCGGGCCAGTACTCCACGAGCCACGTGATGCGGCCCTGCGCGGTGGTGAAGCAGCTGAGCGCGCGGCCACGCTGCTGGCCGTCGGTGACGTCGACCTCGGTGAAGACCGCGTCGCCCTGTGCGATCAGCCGGTTGAGCGTGAAACACCAAGGGCCGTGCGCCGGGTACTCGGCGTTCATCTGCGCGTAGCGCGCCGGGCCGTGGATGCGTTCGCCGCTCTGCGGCCAATCGAGCACGAAGTCCGGCGCCAGCACTTGCGCCACCGACGCGAAGTCATTGCTCGCCATCAGCGCCCAGTAGCGGCGCACCAGGGCTTCGGGGTCCATGAACGTCCTCCGCTGATGCCTTCAAGTATCACCAAACCAGCCGCGGGCCTGCGCCTCGGCCAGCCTGGGCAGCAGGTAATCCCACAGCGCCGGGCAGCCGGCGCGGATGGGCGGCCCGATGCGCGCCAGCACCCGCGCGTGGCTGACCCCATTGGCACGCCAGCTCTGGCCCTGGTTGGCCAGGTTCAGCAGCACCGGCATCGCCCGGTCCACCGCGTGCGCAAAGCGCGCCTCCGGTGTGGCCGCGTCTTCGAACTCCTGCCACAGCGCCAGGAAGTGGTCACGCCGGGCCGGTGGCAGCAGGCCGAAGACACGCTGCACGCCGGCGCGCTCGGCGGCCTGGTGCTCGGCCCAGCCGTGTTCGGCGTAGACCAGGGCGTCACCGGCGTCGATCTCGCCCAAGTCGTGCACCAGTAGCAATGCCACCACACGCGCGGCGTCCAGGTCCGGCGCCAGCTCGGGCGTCAGATCGGGCAAGAGCGCGGCGGCCAGCAGCGCGATCTGCCAGCTGTGTTCGGCCGAGTTCTCGCGCCGCGCCTGCCCCACGGTGCAGGTCTGGCGCAGCACGGCCTTCAGGCGGTCGACCTCGAGCACGAAGTCGACGTAGGGCTGCAGGTCCACGGCCATCGTGAGAAGCCTGTCAGGCCGAGGCCAGCTTCAGGCCCACGATGCCGGCCACGATGAGCGCCAGGCTCAGCAGCCGGCCGGCCGTGGCCGGCTCGCCCATCAGCACCATGCCGCCGATGGCCGTGCCCACCGCGCCCACACCCACCCACACCGCGTAGGCCGTGCCCACGGGCAGGCTCTTCATCGCCAGGCCCAGCAGGCCCACGCTGCCGGCCATGGCCAGCAAGGTGCCCACGCTGGGCCACAAGCGGCTGAAACCGTCGGTGTACTTCAGGCCCAGCGCCCACACCACCTCCAGCACACCAGCCAACAACAGCAGAATCCAGGCCATTCTCAAACTCCTCCTGGGCCGATGTTAGGGCCGACCGAACGCGAGCTGCTGCACCGTGGGGGCCCCGCCGCCACATGGGGCAACCTGGGCCTGTGGCCGGCATCGGATTACGCTGGTGCGGGCCGCGCACTGGCGTTGCGTGTGGGCCAGGCCGCGGCGCTGGGCCCGGGCCAGCGGGTGCTGAGCCTGGCCTGCGGCGCGGGCGACGAGCTGGCGCTGTGGGTGGCGTCGTTCGGGGTCGCACAGGCCAGCGGCAGCGAGACCGACCCCGTGGCGCGGGCCCTGGCAGAGCAGCTGACCGGGCCACGCTGCAGCGTCACGGCCACGCCGCCTGCAGGCCGGTTCGATGCCGTGCTGTGCGTGGACGCGGCCTACCACTTCAGCCCACGCACGGATTGGTTGAGCGACAGCTTCGCGCGGCTGCAGCCGCGCGGCCGGCTGGCCTTCACCGACCTGGTGCTCGAAGGCCGGCGTTCGTGGTGGCTGCGGGGCGCCGCGCGGCTGTGCGGTGTGCCGGCGGCTGACTTGTGCGACACCGCCACCCGCGCGGCCCAGCTGCGGGCCGCCGGCTTCACCGACGTGCAGCACCAGCGCCTGGACGAGGAGGTGCTGGCAGGCTTCGTGGCCTTTGTTGGCCGCCAGCGCCGGCAGATCGGGCGCCAGGCCTGGGGCCCGGGCTGGCGGCGGGTGGCCGTCACCGCCGCGCTGATCCCGCCCTGCCGCGCGGCCGGGCTGGGTTACGCGCTGTGGTCGGCCCGCAGGCCCTGACCCCAACGCTGCGCCACGTCATCGGCCGAGCGCACCGCGCTTTCCAGCAGCGGGATGCCCGCCTGCGCGTAGGAGCCGCAGAACCACAGGCGCCGCCCGGGTTGCGCGTGCAGGGCCTGCAGCTGCTGCAAGGCGGCACGGCTGCCGGCATCCACCACGGGGCGTTCGAAGTGGGCTTCTCCGATCAGCGTGCCGGCACGCGGGCTTGTCTGCGGGTGCACGGTCTGGAACACGTCGGCCGTGCCGCGCAGCGCCGGCTGCACGGCGTTGACCCAGATGGTGGATGCGGGCGCGGCGCCGCCGGGCAGCACCCGCAGGTTGACCGGGCTCCAGTCGCGCCGGCGGGTGGGCATCAGCGTGGCGTCGGTGTGTGTCAGCACGGTCACCGGCTGGTAGCGGAAGGCGGCCAGCACCCGGGCCTCGGGGCCTTGCACATCCGCCAGCAGCGCCCGCGCCTGGTTGGCCTGGGTGGCCAGCACGACATGGTCGAACAAGGCCTGCGAGCCATCGGCCAGGTGCACCGCGACGCCCTGGCCCACCGGCTGCACGGCACGCACCGGCAGCGCGCAATGCAGCGCCGGGATGCCGTGACGCAGGCGCCGCTCCACGTCGTCGGCCCCGGCCAGCGCGCGGCGCACGCTTTGCCGCGCCAGGCCGCGGGCCAGGTAATCGACGATCACCTCGGCCGGGAACTGGCGCGCCGCCTCGGGTGTGCAGGTGCAGACGGTGCAGATGGCCGGCAGCAGGAAGCCGTCCACAAAGGCCGGCGGGTAGCCCTGCACCAGCGCGCCCAGCGTGGTGCCGGCCAGCGCACCCCGCTGCAGCGCCGGCAAGGCCTGGCGGTGAAAACGCAGCAGGCCACGCAGGATCTGGCGGGCGGACGGGCCCAGCAGCAGGTCTTGCGGCGCCAGCCAGCCCAGGCTGAGGTCGCGCCAGCGCAGGTTGCGGTAGCGGAAGAACAAGCGCCCATCGGCGCCGGTGAACGAAGCCGCGTAGCTGACCGGCTCGCTCGCCACGCCCAGGGCCTGGTACAGGCGGGTCAGCGTGGGGTAGTAGCCGGGGTAGAAAACCCGCAGCGGCACGTCGATGCGCTCGGCCGTGCCGGGCGCGGTGACGGACGCCGCCGTGAAACCCGGCCGCGCCTGGCGTTCGTACAGCGTCACCTCGTGGCCGCGGCCCAGCTGCCAGGCTGCGGTCAGGCCACTCAGGCCACCGCCGACAACGGCGAACTTCAGATCAGGCCTCGGGGGTGTCGCACTGGCGGGTGCGCCAGGCCTGGATGGCGGGCAGCATCTGCTGCCGGCGCGCCAGGCTGGCGGCGGGCCAGAGCTGGTCGCGCTCGTAGTACTCGGCCACCGCGGGCGTGCCGGGTGGCAGCTGCACCCAGGGCTGTTTGGACGCGGTGAAGATGTGCACGTCGGGCGGCATCGCATCGGGATCGTCCAGCGTGCCCACGCGCACGAAGCTCGCCACCGGGCCGGCACCGGCGTAGTGGCTCCACAGCGCGATGTGGCAATGCGGGCAGCGTGCGATCTGCTGGCCGGCGCCGCTGTCGCTGGGCGTGTGCACCAGCACGGGGGTGCCGGCGAGCAGCTGCACGCGGTCGGCTTCGATCATCGCGTTCAGCGCAAAGGCACTGCCACTCTCGCGCTGGCACCAGCGGCAATGGCAGCAGTGCACGAACAGCGGGCGCGACACCAGGCGGTAGCGCACCTGGCGGCAATCGCAGCCGCCGTCGAAATGTTCGGCGGTCATGCAGCGCCCGGTGGGTGTTGCTGGAACCACGCGGCGATGCCCGCCATGTGGGGCTCGAAGCCACCCGGCACGCTGATGTTCAGCACGCCGGCACGCGCAACGCTGCGGTTCTCGAAATCATGGGTGATGCCGCCCGGCACGAGCGCAAAACCACCGCGCGGCAGGTCGGTCCAGGTGTCGCCGATGCGCAGGCTCATCGTGCCTTCGATGACGTAGAACAGGTCGTCCTCGTCGTGCGCATGCGCGCCTGGGCCCTGGGTGTGCGGCGCCAGCCACCACTCGCTGATGGAACAGGTGTTCCGGGTCTCGTCGCCGTCGGCCTTGAAGACGGCGTGGATGGGGCCCATGGCCCAGGCGCGGCCGGCGCCGGGTGCCAGCACGATGGGCAGGCGTGCACTCACCGCGATTTCACGCGTTTGATCGAGACGGCGACGTTGACGGTGATCTCGTAGTCGCCGTTGTAGCCGTCGCGACCCTCGGCAGCAATCATGGCCTTGGCCACGGCAGACGCGTCGGCACGCGCGAGGTCGAGCAGGTTCTCGACCTCGCTGGGCGCAGCCGCCGAGGCGGTCTTGTTGGAGCGCGAGGAGTTGTGGTCCTGGACCGACAACGCACTTTGCAGCGGCAGCATGAACAACAACGCAAGGGCCGATGCAGCGCGAACGGTGTGGGCGATGGACATGGCAGGCTTTCGTGGGTGGGGCCGGTGCAGGGTATCCAAGCGCCGATGGCCGGTCAATGCGGGCCGGCCATGGCGATCAAGGTGGGCAAGAGGGTCAGCGGAAGTTGCGGCTGCGCGCGTCCAGCCCCTGCAGCAGCGGGCTGTGGTCCACCAACTGGCGGGCCACCAGGTGGCGCACTTCGCCCTCGCGCTGCCAGATGCCATAGACGGTGAGCAGCGTGGCGGCCAGCAGCGGCCGGCGCTGCTGCTCCACCACCTGCGGCCAGACGATGACGTTGACGGCGCCGGTTTCGTCTTCCAGCGTCACGAAGACCACGCCCTTGGCCGTCTCGGGCCGCTGGCGGTGCGTGACCAGGCCGCTGGCACGTGCCAGCCGGCCGTTCGGAAACTCGTTCAACACCACCGCCGGCAGCACCTTGTAGCGGGCCAGCACCGTGCGCAGCAGGCCCACCGGGTGCGTGCCCAGGGTCAGGCCGGTGGCCTGGTAGTCGGCCAGGGTCTGCGCGGCCTCGCTGGGGGGGGCCAGCGCGGGCGGGTCTTCGGGCGTGCGCGTGGCCTGCAACAGCGGCGTGGCGCGCGTGTCCACGCCGGCCACGGCCCAGCGGGCCTGGTGGCGGTGCCCGGCCAGGGCCTGCAGCGCGTCGGCGCCGGCCAGCAGCTGCAGCGCGTGCGCATCCAGCCGGGCGCGGCGGGCCAGGTCTTCCACGCTGTTGAACGGGCCCTGGGCGCGGGCGTCGATCAACCGTTCGGCCGCCTCCTGCGACAAGCCGCTGACGCGGTTGAAACCCAGGCGCACCGGGCGCAGCGGGGCCGGTGGTGTGCCGGCGTCTTCCAGCACCGTCTCCCAGGCGCTGTGGCGCAGGTCCACCGGCAACACCTGCACGCCGTGTTCACGTGCATCGCGCACCAGCTGGGCCGGGGCGTAGAAGCCCATGGGCTGGCTGTTCAGCAGCCCGGCCAGGAAGGCATCGGGGTGGTGGCACTTGAGCCAGGCGCTGACGTAGACCAGCAGCGCAAAGCTGGCAGCATGGCTCTCGGGGAAGCCGTATTCGCCGAAGCCCTCGATCTGCTTGAAGATGCGCTCGGCGTAGTCGAGTGCGTAACCCTTGGCCACCATGCGGCCCACCAGGCGCTCATGGAAGGGGCCCAGACCGCCCTTGCGCTTCCAGGCCGCCATCGCGCGGCGCAGCTGGTCGGCCTCGCCGGGGGTGAAATCGGCCGCCAGGATGGCGAGCTGCATCACCTGCTCCTGGAAGATGGGCACGCCCAGCGTGCGCTCCAGCGCCTGGCGCACCTCGTCGCTGGGGTAGTCCACCGGCTCTTCGCCGCTGCGGCGCCGCAGGTAGGGGTGCCCCATGCCAC
>CAYTWU010000136.1:0-9193 GCA_964442175.1 uncultured Rubrivivax sp. | reverse complement strand
CATCGCAGAAGGGGCAACGGCGTGTGCACTTGTCGCCCATGATCATGAAGGTGGCCGTGCCCTTGCCAAAACACTCGCCGATGTTCGGGCACGAGGCTTCTTCGCACACCGTGTGCAGCTTGTGCTCGCGCAGGATCTGCTTGATCTCGTAGAAGCGCGTGCTGGGGCTGCCGGCCTTGACGCGGATCCACTCGGGCTTCTTCAGCACGTCCGCCGGCACCACCTTGATCGGGATGCGCGCCGTCTTGGCCTGCGCCTTCTGTTTGGCCGAAGGGTCGTAGAGGGGCGGCGCAGGGTTTTCCATAGCGCTGAATTCTAGGCTTGGGCGCATCCGGCCGCGGGAGGGCTGCGTAGAAGCCAGCACCGGCGCCCTGCCGGACACCCACCCAGGAGAGCCCCATGCCCCGTCTTCCCCTCACGCCGCTGCTCGGTGCAGCCCTGCTGGCCACCTGCGGGCTGGCCAGCGCGTCCAGCCACCGCGAAGCGCCCTTCATCACCACCGTGCCCAAGGTGGACGCGACCGACTTCTACCTGTTCCGCAGCTACGAACCCGGCCGCAGCGACTACGTCACCGTGGTCGCCAACTACGTGCCGTTGCAGGACGCCTACGGCGGCCCCAACTACTTCTCGATGGACCCGAACGCGCTGTACGAGATCCACCTCGACAACAACGGCGACGCAGTGGAAGACATCAGCTTCCAGTTCCGCTTCCAGAACAAGCTCGCCGGCGGCAGCGGCGTGACGCTGCCGATCGGCGGCAAAAACGTCGCGATCCCGCTGATCCAGGCGGGTGCCGTGACCGGGCCGTCCTCGCCCTCGCTGAACCTGGCCGAGACTTTCACGCTGGACATCAAGCGTGGCGACCGCCGCAAGGGCAACACCGCCGCCGTGACCAACGCCAACGGCGGCAGCGCCATCTTCCCGAAGCCGGTGGACAACATCGGCGTGAAGACCATCCCCGACTACGCCGGTTACGCTGCGCAGCACATCTACACCGTCAACATCCCCGGTTGCGCGATGCCGGCCAAGGTGTTCGTCGGCCAGCGGCAGGACCCGTTCGCCGTCAACCTGGGCACGATCTTCGACCTCGTCAACGCACCGGTCGAGGTGATCACCAACCCGGCGCTGATCAATGCGGTGCCCAACACCATCGCCGACAAAAACGTCACCACCTTGGCGCTGGAGGTGCACAGCAGCTGCCTGGTGAAGGACGACCCGGTGATCGGCGGCTGGACCAGCGCCAGCCTGCGCCAGGCCCGGCTGCTGGACGGCAGCCCGGTCTCGGGCCACCAGACCAGCGAGAAGGTCGGCGGCGCCTGGACGCAGGTGTCGCGCCTGGGCATGCCCCTGGTCAACGAGGTGGTCATCGGCCTGAAGGACAAGGACAGGTTCAACGCCTCCAAGCCCAGCGGCGACGGCCAGTTCATCGACTACGTGACCAACCCGACGCTGCCGGCATTGCTGGAGATTGCGCTCGGCGCGCCCGGCATAGCGCCCACCAACTTCCCGCGCAACGACCTGGTCACCACCTTCCTCACCGGCATCGCCGGTGTGAACCAGCCGCGCAACGTGGTGGCCTCGGAGATGCTGCGCCTGAACACCACGATCCCGGCGGTGCCGTTTGCACAGCAGAACCGGCTGGGCATCGTGGGCAACATCCTCGCGGGTGGCAACGACAACGCCGGTTTCCCCAACGGCCGCCGGCCCAAGGACGACGTGGTGGACATCGCGCTGGTCGCGGTGATGGGCGGGCTGTGCGTGGCCAACGGCACGACCAACATGCTGGGCTTCGGCACCGCGTGCAACCCCTCGGCCGTGCCGCTGGGCACCACCGCCTTCAGCCTGCACGACGCGGTGGACCAGGCCGTGGTGCCGTTGCTGCCGGCCTTCCCGTACCTGAACACGCCGCTGCCGGGGAGCCGCTGATGAACGCACGCCAACTGTTGATGATCGCCCTGGCCGGCGGCTTGCTGACCGCCTGCGGTGGCAGCGATGACCCGCCGGTCGCGGTGGACGAACGGGTGGTGCCGACCAGCGCCACCGCCTCGCCGGTGGCCTACACCGACTACGTGGCCACTCGGCCGCTGGAAGACGCGCTGGAGCCGCTGGTGGTGCAGGCCGTGGTGCCCCCGGTGAGCGACGTGGACGAACCGCTGCCGCTGCGCTGAACCGCTGACGGTCTACGCTGAGAGATGCCGCTGCAGCGCCTGGGCCAGGCGCTCGGCGGCATCGGTCCATGTCAGCTCGACGCCCAGCGAACGCAAGTCCACGGTGGCCAGCCCGGCATAACCGCAGGGGTTGATGCGGGTGAAGGGCTCCAGGTCCATCGCCACGTTCAGCGCCAGCCCGTGGTAGGCCTGGTGGCGGCTGACCTTGATGCCCAGTGCGGCGATCTTGCCCAGCCCGCCGAGCGGGTTGGCCCCGGGTTCGGCCGGCGGCAAGCGCGCGTGGCTGAACGGGTCGTCCAGCCGCACGTAGATGCCGGGTGCGCCCACCACGCGGTGGCCGGTGACACCGCAGCCCTCCAGCACGTTCAGCACCGCCGCTTCGAGCCGGAAGACGTATTCCTTGACGTAGATGCCCAGGCGCTGCAGGTCCACCAGCGGGTAGGCCACCACCTGGCCGGGGCCGTGGTACGTGACCTGGCCACCGCGGTTCGTGGGCACCACGGGGATGCCGGCGGCACCCAGCACATGCTCCGGCCGGCCGGCCAGGCCCTGCGTGAACACCGGGTCGTGTTCAACCAGCCAGAGCTGATCTTCGGTGTCCGGCGTGCGCGCGGCGCTGAAGTCGCGCATCGCGGATTCAATGCCGTCGTACGGGCGGCGGCCCAGGGTGAGCACCTGCATCGGCCCGGATTATCGGTGTGCGGGCTTTGTCAGATGGGCGGCACCACGCCGACCCACCGGCGTATCGTCCGGAGCCATGATGCGCCCTCTGCTCTTTGCCCTCTGTGTGCTGGTCTGCTGGCCGGCCCGCGCCCTCGACAACGCAGCCCTCGAAGCCGCCGTGCAAGCCCATGAGCGCGGCGACGTGGCGACAGCGCGCCAGGCCCTGGAAGCCTTGTCGCGCCAGGGCGTGCCGGCGGCCGACTACAACCTGGGCGTGATCGCGCTCGACGCCGGCCAGCCCGCCGAAGCGGCACGCTGGATGGAACGTGCCGCCCGCGCCGGGTTTGTCACCGCGATGGTGGGCCTGGGGCGGCTGCACGACACCGGCCGCCTGGGCCGCGCCGATCTGCCGATGGCGCAGCGCTGGTTCACGTTGGCCGCCGAAGCGGGCAGCGTGGATGCGATGGTCGAGGTCGCCACGGCCTTCTACCTGGGCCGCGGCGCCGTGCGCGACCGCCCGGCCGCGGCCCGCTGGTACCGCGAAGCCGCCAAGGGCGGTGATGTCGGCGCGCAATACCTGCTGGCCGCAATGTACGAATCCGGCGACGGCGTCGAGGCCGACCTGCGCCTGGCGCGCTACTGGTACGACATCGCCGCCAAGAACGGCGATGAAGCGGCGCCGTCCAAACTGATCGAGCTGGATGCGCGGCTGAAGGCGGCGTCTTAGAGCACCACCTTCACCATCGGGTGCGTGCTCAGCGTGCGGTAGAGCTCGTCCAGCTGCTCGCGGCTGGTGGCGGTGACGGTGAGCGTCACACCCAGGTACTTGCCACCGCTGCTGGGGCGCAGCTCGACGGTGGTGGCGTCAAACGCCGGGTCGAACTGCTTCGCCACGCGGACCAGCGCGTCCACGAAGCCCTCGGCCTTCTCGCCCATCACCTTGATGGGGAACGCGCTGGGGTACTCGATCAGGCTTTGTTCCGGGGGAATGGTCGCCATGCTCAGATGCTCTGCAGCGCCTTGGCGCGTTGGTAGGCCTCGTGCAGCCGGGCGTACACCGGGCCCGGCTTGCCACGCCCCGCGCCGTGGCCCACGGCTTCGCCGTCGATGCGCGTGACCGGCAGCACCTCCTTGGTGGCCGAGCTCAGCAGCACTTCGTCGGCAGCGCGCACATCGGCCTCGGAGATGGGGCGCAGGTTGTAGGCGATGCCCACGTCCTCGCACAGCTCCTTGAACAGGTCGTAGCGGATACCTTCCAGCAGGTGCTCGCTCTTGGGCGGGCCCAGCAGCGCGCCCTCGTGCACGATCCAGACGTTGCTGGCCGCAGCCTCGGTCAACCAGCCGTCGCGGAACATGATGGTCTCCATCGCCCCGTGGTCGGCCGAGATCTGGCGCGCCAGCACGTTGCCCAGCAACGAGGTGCTCTTGATGTCGCCGCGCTCCCAGCGGAAATCGCGCGCGGTCACGCAGTGCACGCCGGCATGGCGCTGCTCGGCGCTGGGCGGCTTCATCGCGTTGGCCATCATGAAGACGGTGGGCGTGATCTCGGCCGGCATCACGTGGTCGCGCAGCGCCACGCCGCGCGAGACCTGCACGTAGATCACCTGGTCCTCGGCCCCGGTCTTGTCCTTCAGCGCCGCCATCAGGTGGCGGCAACGGGCCAGCCACTCCTCTCGGGTGTGCGGGTTGGGAATACGGATCTTGCCCAGGCCACGCGCCAGGCGGGCCATGTGTTCGTCGAAGCGGAACAGACGGCCGCCGTAGACCGGCGCCACGTCGTACACACCGTCGCCGAAGATGAAGCCGCGGTCCAGCACGCTGATCTTGGCTTCGTTCAGCGGCGTGTAGTCGCCGTTGAGGTAACACAGGGTGTCGGGCAGCACGGTCATGGTGGCCTCCAGTCGGCGACTCAGCTTACTTGATCCACAGGCGGATGGCGTCCCAGGCCCGGCCCAGGAGGCCTGCCAGCGGCACCGGCTCCAGCACCTGCAACGGCACACGCCGCACCTCGGTGCCGCCGGCGGTGGTGATGCGGATGCTGCCCACGGCTTGGCCCTGGGTGAGCGGCGCGACAAGCGGGTCGGTGCGCTCCAGCGTGCTCTTCAAGCCCGCACCTTCGCCGCGCGGCACGGTGACCACCAGCGTGCCCGGCGCACCCAGGCCCACCTCGGCCTTGGCGCCCTTCCACACCGGCACCGTGGCCACGGCCTTGCCGGCCTCGAACAAACGCACCGCATCCCAGGCGGCCCAGCCCCAGTTCAGCAGCTTCTGGCTTTCGCCGGCGCGCGCCTCGCGCGAGGCCGTGCCCAGCACCACGCTGACCAGGCGGCGCTCGCCGCCGGGCAAGGCCCGTTTGGCGCTGGCAATCAGGCAGTAGCCGGCGGCATCGGTGTAGCCGGTCTTCATGCCGTCGACCGAAGGGTCGCGCCCCAGCAGCATGTTGCGGTTGTCCTGCTTGATCTTGTTGTACGTGTAGTCGCGGATCGCGTAGTAGCGGTAGAAGTCGGGGAAGTCGGTGATCACCTTGCCGGCGATGATCGCCATGTCGCGCGCGCTGCTGTAGTGGCCGGCTTCGGTGAGGCCGGTGACGTTCTTGAACTGCGTGTTCTTCAGGCCCCAGGCCTGGGCCTGCCGGTTCATCATCGCGACGAACTGCTCCAGCGTGCCGCCCACACCCTCGGCCAGCGCCACCGAGGCGTCGTTGCCGCTCTGCACGATCATGCCGCGCAGCAGCTCGTCCACCTGGGGCGTCATCGTGGTGTCGATGAACATCAGCGAGCCGCCGCCCTTGCGCTCGTCCCAGGCGCGGGTGGAAACGGGCAGCGTCTGCTCCAGCGTCAGCTTCTTGTCGCGCAGCGCCTGGAACACCAGGTAGGCCGTCATCAGCTTGGTCAGCGAGGCCGGCTCGGCCTGCGCGTCGGCATCACGCTCGGCCAGCACCTGCTGGCTGCTCAGGTCCAGCAGCAGGTACTGGCGGGCCGCGATCTCGGGCGGTTGCGGCAGCTGGGCATGGGCGGAGAAGCCGGCCAGGGCCAGCAGCAGAACAAGGAATCTCTTCATCGGGGAGGTCAGTGGTGCCAGGCACCGGTGATCAGTTGTTTGAGCAGGCCGAGCTGGCCATGGAAGAAGTGACCGGCGCCGGGTACCACGGTGACCGGCAGGGCCTGCGGGCGGGCCCAGTCCAGCACGGCGGACAGCGGCACGACGTCGTCGGCCTCGCCGTGGATGACCAGGGTGTCCTGCGACACCGGCGCAGCCGCAAAGTTCAGCACCGCCGGGCCGACCAGCACCAGGCGCTCGGCGCGCGCGGGCTCCGGCAGGCGGGCCGCGGCCTGTGTGGCCACGTAGGCGCCGAAGGAAAAGCCGCCCAGCGCCAGCGGCAGCGCAGGGTCACGCTGGGCCGTGATCACGGCGAGGGCATCGTCCACCTCACCGCGGCCTTCATCCCAGGCGCCGGCCGAGCCGCCGATGCCGCGGAAGTTGAAGCGCACCGCGCGGTAACCCAGCTGCACAAAGGCCCGGGCCAGCGTCTGCACGACCTTGTTGTCCATCGTGCCGCCGTGCAGCGGGTGCGGGTGGCACAACACGGCCACGCCACGTGGCGCGACATCGGGCCGGTCGATCGCGCAGTCCAGCACACCGGCCGGGCCGGCGATGGCGGTTCGTTCAGTCTGCGCGTTCATCGGCCCACATCGGGCGCCAGGCGCAGGCGTTCCACCACCTGGCCGTTCTTCAGGTGCGCGTCGACGATCTCGTCGATGTCGTGTTCGTCGACGAAGGTGTACCAGACGGCCTCGGGGTAGACCACGGCCACCGGGCCCCCGGCGCAGCGGTCCAGGCAGCCCGCCTTGTTGACACGCACCTGGCCCGGCCCGGCCAGGCCGGCGGCCTTGACACGCGACTTGCAACGGTCGAAGCCGGCCTGCGCGCCATGTTGCGCGCAGGCGTTTTCGCCGTTGTCGCGCTGGTTCAGGCAGAAGAAGATGTGGCGCTCGTAGTAGCTGTCGTTCATCGGCGGATTGTAGGAGGCGCACCCAGCCGGCCCAGCAGCCAGAGCCCCGCCGCATAGGGCCACAACCAGCCGATCCATTGCGCCAGGCCGTGGAAGCGGATGAAGCGGCCCTGCTCCCAGCGCTGCAGGCTGAGCGCAAAGTAGGGGTCGGCCGGCGCCTGCGCCACGCCCATCACCAACGCCGTCACCACCACCAGGCCCAGGCCCACGGCCACGCGCCGTGGCACCCACGACAAGGCCACCGCCACCACCGTGCCGGCCACCAGGCCGGGTGCCGTGCTGGGCGCCAGCCAGGTGTCGGCATGGTCGGGGCCGAAGTTCAAGGCGGTCGACAGCGTCAGCACCGCGGCGGTCAGCGCGGTCGCGCCCAGCGCCAGGCCAGTGCGCCGCCACCCGGGTGGCACCACGGCAAAGGCCACCAGGCAAGGCGCCAGCAGGCCCAGGGCCGTGATCAGCGCTTCCGTGGGCACACCCAGCGGTGCGGCCGGCAGGCCCTCGGCCAGCAGCGCGGCATGCCAGCTGCTGGCCCAGGGCACGCCGTCCAGCAGGTCGGTGACCAGCGGCAGCAGGCGCGGGCCGACCTGGCCCAGCCCCAGCGCCACCGGCGCCGGGAACAGCAGCGCCACCGGCCACAGCAGCAGCAAGAGCACCGCCCCGGCGCTGCCGGCATCGAACCAGCGTGCCAGCCACTGCGCGCTGCGCTGCGGCCAGCCCAGGTGCAGCAGCAGCGGGGCCAGCGTGGCGCCCAGCAGCGCGCCAGTGCTGTTGAGCGTCCAATCCAGCAAGGACGGGTGGCGGCTGGGCAGGAATTGCTGGGCCACCTCGGCCCCGTAGGACAGCATGGCGCCGGCCAGCACCGCCAGCCCCCAGGCGCCCCAGCGCCCGGGGCGGCGCGCCGTCAGGGCCAGCAGCAGCCCCAGCGGCACATACCCCAGGAAATTGGACCAGACGTCAAAGGGCGACTGGTAACGCGGCCAGGGCAGCACCAGCAGCTCGGCCAGCGCGCGGCCGGGCGGCCAGCGCCAGCCCTCGAACGGGTAGAGGCTGGCGTACAGCACCAGCGCGGCCAGCAGCAGCGCCGCCACGGCGGCACCGGCGCGTGGCACCGGCGCCTGCATCAGAAGGGCTTCACGACCACCAGCACGACGATGGCGGCAAAGAGCAGCACCGAGGTCTCGTTGAAGACCCGGTACCAGCGGTGGCTGCGGCGGTTCTCCAGGTGCTCGAAACGGCGCAGCAGGCTGCGGCACATGTGGTGGTAGCCGATGGCCCCCAGCACCAGCAGCAGCTTGGCGTGCAGCCAGCCGCCGCTGATGCCGAAGCCCAGCCACAGCCACAGGCCCAGCACCAGCGCCGGCACCATCAGGATGCTGGAGAAGCGGTAGAGCTTGCGCGCCATCAGCAGCAGGCGCTCGCGCTCGGCGTGGCTGTCGGCCGGCACCATGGCCAGGTTGACGAACAGGCGCGGCAGGTAGAACAGGCCCGCGAACCAGCTCGCGACGAAGACGATGTGGAAGGCCTTGACCCAGAGGTAGAGCATCGGGCCATTATCGGCGGGGCGAAAAAAAGCCCCGGCAAAGCCGGGGCCGTGGAAGCCTTATCGCTGTCATACGGTAAGGCACCTGCTCAGGGAGGAAAAGCAGGGGACAACAACCTCGCGGCTATCATCCACTTGGAACTTTATCAGAGCGCGCACGGGGGTGGCCAGCGGCTTCACAACCCGCCGCGCCGCTGTCCGAACAAGGAAGCCGCCGTGAGCCTCACCCCCCCGCCCTGCCCCCCGCCGTTTCCCACCAGCCGGCCGCGCCGGCTGCGCCGCGATGCCTTCACCCGCGCCCTGGTGCGCGAACATCGGCTGGCACCGGAAGACCTGATCCTGCCGGTCTTCGTGCTCGCCGGCCAGGGCATCACGCAGGACGTGGCCAGCATGCCCGGCGTGCAGCGCCGCAGCCTGGACCAGCTGTTCCCGGTGGCCGAACGCTGCGTGCAGCTGGGCATCCCGGTGATGGCGCTGTTCCCGGTGATCGACGCCGCGCTGAAGACACCCGATGGTGTTGAGGCCACCAACCCCGAGGGCCTGGTGCCCACCGTGGTGCGCGAACTCAAGAAGCGCTTCCCCGGCCTGGGCCTGCTGACCGACGTGGCGCTGGACCCGTTCACCAGCCATGGACAGGACGGCCTGCTGGACGACACGGGCTACATCCTGAACGACGCCACCGTGGCCATGCTGACGCGCCAGGCCCTGGTGCAGGCCGAGGCCGGCGTGGACATGGTGGCCCCCAGCGACATGATGGACGGCCGCATCGGCGCGATCCGCGCCGCGCTGGAAGGCCGCGGCCTGGTCCACACG
>CAYTWU010000135.1:0-9219 GCA_964442175.1 uncultured Rubrivivax sp. | reverse complement strand
CGCCAGCAACGCCGGGGGGGCCGGCGGGGGCGGGGGCGGCGGCGGCGGGGGCGGTGCAGTGCCGCCACCTGCGTCGATGTCGGTCACGCCGTCGTAACGCAGCACCACATCCACCTCGATGCGCTCGGCGCCGGACACCCGGCCCGCCAGTGGTGCGACCTGCACCCCCAGGCCATCGGCACTGCGCGGCGCGCGCAGCGCCAGCACGCCGGTGGGCCCGCTGGCCCCGGGAGAAAACTGCACCAGAGCGCCGGCCTGCACCGCCAGCTCACCTTGTTCGGTGGCGAGATCGATGCGGCCGGGCACGCTGCCCGCCTGCACCGCCAGCACGGCACCGTCGCGCAGCAGCAGGTCGTCGCGCGCCGACAGGTCCAGCGCGGCACCGTTGGTGCCCATGGCGGCCAGGCGGCCGTCGATGACCAGGGCGCCAGCGTCGGCGCGCAGGCTCAACGCGGTGGCCTGCAGCACGGCGCCGGCCGGCAGCATGAGGTCGCCGCTGCGTTGACGCAGCACCAGCCGCCCGTCGAAGTTGTCGGGCGTCGCCGCCAGGCCAGCGGCCAAGGTGGCCAGGTCCAGGTTGCGGCCGACGTCCAGTGCCAGCTCGGCACCGGCACCACCCCGCAGCGTGCCGGCCAACACGGCGGTCTCGCCAGCGCGCAGCGTCAATTGACCGGCGCCGCGCACGTCGAGCACCGAACCGGCGTCGGCCAGTAGGCTGCCACTGGCCTGCAACTGCAAGGCACCGCCGGGCAGCCTACCCGCGCTGCCGTCGATCTCCCATGCTGCACCTGCGGTCTGGCTGACGCTGCCGGCGGCCAGCCGAAGGTCGCCCCCGGTGGCGACCAGGTCCAGCCGGCCCGAAGGCAGCTCGATGCGCCCGGCCTGCGTGAGCGTGCGGCCCTCCAGCCGCAGCTGCCCACCCGCCGGGGCAGCGCTGTCCGGGCCCGCGCCGAAACGGCGCACCGTGAGTGCGCCGCCGGTGGCCAGCACCGCGTTGGCGGCGGGCGCGGCCTGCACACGGCCGGCGTTCATGGTCACGTCGGCGGCCGTGTGCAGGCGGGCGTTGCCGGTCAGGCTCAGCGCGCCCGGTGTGTTGAGTTGCAGGGTCTGCACACCGCCGATGGCGATGTCGCCCGGGCCGATCTGCAGGCCACCGGCTGCATCGCTGGCGGTCAGGGTCAGGCGGCCGGCACCGGCAGCGGCCACGCTGGCCGGACCCGCGTCGCTGCGCTGCAACTGCAGCGTGCCGGCGGTGACCGCGGCAGCGCCGGACGCCGTCAGCAGTGGTGCATCCAGTTGCAGGCTGCCGAGGGCGGCCGAGCCCAACGCGCTGCCGTCCGTGAAGAAGATTTCGCGGCTGGCGCGCAGGGACAGGCTGTCCACGCCGGCCAGGCTGGCGGCCAAGGCAGCGTCCAGGCGCAGGCCCAGGTCCTGCCCGCCGCCGTCGCCGACGACGATGCGCTGGGCGCCAAGCGTGACGGCCGTGGCCTGCTCGAAGCGCACACCGCTGCCCAGCGCGGTGTCGAGGCTGGCGTCCAGGGTCAGGCGGCCGTCGGCAGCATCGAGCCGCACGGCGTCACCCAGCAACAGGCTGCCGCTGCTGCCGAGCACGCCGCTGCGCTGCAGCTCGGCGCTCGCGCCGTTGGCCACACGCAGCAGCGCCGCATCGCCGGTGACGCTCAGGGCGCCGGCCGGGGCAGCGCGCGCCGACGACGGCAGGGCCTGCACCACGCTGCCGGCTGCCAGCACCAGGGTGTCCTGCGCGGCCAGCAGCACATCGGCGGCCTGCAGCGGCGAGGCATCGGCCTGCACGGTGACCCGGCGGGCGCGCACGGCCAGGGTGTTGGCGTCGTCGCCCGGCACGGCGCCCAGCACCAGGCGGCCGGCCTGCAGGGCAGAAAGCTGGGCCGGGTCCAGCCACAAGGCATCGGCGTCGCGGGGGCCGCCCACCGTCATCTGCTCGGCCGCCACATACACCTGGCCGCCCTGCGCTGAAGCACTGGCGGGCGCCAGTCGAACCTGGCCGGCGAGGTCTGCGGCTGCCGCGGCCACGACCAGCGCACCGGCATCGGCCGGCAGCGGCGGCAGCGGCGTGCCGTTGCGCAGCGCGGCGGCGCTGCGGGCGGCGGTGGCCGTGGTGGTGACGATCTCCGACGCGCGGCGGGCCACGGCCGACGGCGTGAAGCGCCAGCGGCTGGCGCTGGTGGACGGGGGCGTGGCCGCGCCCTGGGCGGTGAGCACGGCACCGACGCTGAAGCTGCCGTCGGGCCGCGCCAGGGCGGTGCCGAGGGCCAGGGCCGTGCCACCGGTTTCCGGCCGCACCAGGAACGCGCCTTCGAGCAGTGCATAACGCGCCGGCAGCAGCGTGTAGGTGCCGGCTGGCAGCGGGCCGCCGGGGCCGACGATCAGCTGTTGCCCGGCCGCGGCGGCGCCGGCGAATTGCCGGTCCTGCGGCGCCAGGCCTTGCACACCGGGCACCAGTGCCAACGCGCCATCCCCACCTGCGAACACATCGCTGGAGCCGCCGGGGCCGGGCACAAACTGGGCGCTGAAACGGTCGCCGCCTCCGGTCATGTCCAGCACCGCCCCGGGGGCCAGCCTCACGTCGGTGGCGTCGAGATCGATCTGCTTGGCCGGCAGGCCGGCGGCGCTGAGGCCGCCGCTGGGCACCAGCAGGCCGGCGCCAGACACCGACGTCAGGCTGCCATCGGCCAGGGTCAGCGTGCCGGCGGCGTCGAAGGTGATTCGGCCCAGCGGCGCCAGCAGGGTGCCGGCCTGCACGATGTGCTGCGCCTGCAGCAGCAGGCTGCCGCCGGCCGACAGGGGCAGCGGCAGCGGGTCACCCGGCGCCTGCACGATGCGCAGCGTGGCCGGGCCGGCGGCCAGCGTGAAGCTGCTGGCGCTGATGGGCGCCACCTGGCGCGCCCGCAGCGTGAGATCACCCGCGGTGTGCAGGGCGCCATGGCCGGTCTGGCTGCCGCGCAGCTGCAGCGCGCCGGCGCTGTCCAGCAGCACCTGGCCGGCACCCTGGACGACCAGCGGACCGTCGAGCACGATGTCGCCACCCGACAGTGTCAGGCGGCCACTGCCACTGCTGGCCACGGGGTCGGGCCGCACGGCCGAGACCGACGCCACCGGCGTGCGGGTGTTGCGCCAGGTCAGCAGCGCGGCGTCCAGGTTCACGGTGCCGGCGCCCTCCACCCGCAGCGCCGGGCTGTCCAGCGTCAGCAGCAGCTCGGGCGCGACCATGCTGCCGGCTTGCAGCACCAGGGCCTCCTGCGCCGTCAGGCCGATGCGCGCAGCACCGGAGGCCGCCAGCCAGTCGGCCCCCACTTCGGCACGCGCTGCCGCACCTGGCGTCAGGCCGGTGCTGCCGGCTTCGCGCACCACGGCCAGCTCGCGCAACGCGGGCAGCTGCAGGTCGCTGGGCTGGTCGCGCACGCTGTTCAGCGTGATGTTCAGCGTGCCGGCCTCGGCCGTAGCGCTGCCGGCCGACAGGTCCACCCGGCCTTGCAGCAGCAGGTCGCGGTTGGCCAGGATGTCCAGCTGGCCGCCACGGCTGCTGAGCGTGGTGGCGGTGGTGCGCGTGCCGTCGGCATCGGCCACGGTGCGGTCCAGCGTGCCCGTGGCCCCACGCGCCAGCAGCGTGGCGCCGGGGGCCAGCACCAGCGCCCCGGGCGCGGCCGAGTCGCCGTCCAGCACGATGCGGCCGGCGTCCCAGACCCGGCCCTGGCGCAGGCCGTTGCTGCTGGGCGTGAGCTGCGTGGCGCCGGACACGTCGATCCGCGCCGTGTCGCCCAATGTCAGCGCGTGCGGCGTGAGGTAGTCGCTGCCGTCGGCGGCGCTGCGCGACAACACCATCGACACCGTGCCACCGGGCGCCGTCACCGTGCCGTCAAAGTCCAGCACCGTGGCGGCCGACAGCAGCAGGCTGGCGCCGGCTTGCAAGGCCAGCGTGGCGCCAGCGTCCCAGTCCAGCCGGCCCTGCGGGCGGTTGGCGCCAAAGCCGCTGGAGAGCAGCGTGATGCTGACCGCCTGCGGCAGGCGCAGCGGCTGCACGGCGGTGTCCACATGCGGCTGCAGTGCACTGCCGGTGGCGGCGTCCAGCAGGCTGCGCTGTGCCCGCCAGGTGAGCGCGGTGGGCGTGGCCTGCCAGTCGGCTTCCACAGCCAGCCATTCGCGGCCTTCC
This sequence comes from uncultured Rubrivivax sp., assembly GCA_964442175.1. GTDB lineage: Bacteria > Pseudomonadota > Gammaproteobacteria > Burkholderiales > Burkholderiaceae_C > Rubrivivax. Next base: position 5,030 of record CAYTWU010000135.1, on the reverse strand, counting down.
AGGCTGAAGCGTGCAAAACCGCCCTGGTTGAAGAAGTCGGCGCCGAGGGTCAGGTCGGCCGCGGCGTCTCCGGCATCGGCCGTGCCCAGACGCACGGTGCCGGTGGCGAGCGTCAGGCTGCCGCCGCTGGACAGGCTGTGGCCGGCCAGGCTGCCCTGCAGCGCCAGGTGCGGCGCCCCCGCCTGCCCGTCGGGGACCAAGGCCGTCGCGGCCAGGCTGATGCTGCCGGCCGCGGTGCCGCTGATGCCGCCGCTGGCCGAGACCACGGCGCCACCAGACACGTCGATGCGGCTGTCCGGGGCCAGTGCAAGCATCGTGAGCGCACTGAGCGCCACGCTGCCGCCGGCGCTGCCGGCGCGCTGCAGCGGGCCGTCCAGGCGTTCGTTGAGCAAGTGGCCCGACAGGTCCAGGGCCACGCCGCCGGCCACGGCCAGATCACCGCCCAGCGTGCGTGCGACGAGGCTGCCGCCCGGCGCGCGCACATCGGTGGCCAGCACCACATCGCCAAAGCGCGACAAGGCCTGCAGGCTGCCCAGCGCCGGCAGCACGAGCGGGCCCCCGCCGAGCAGCAGGTCGCCCTCGGTGGCCAGGCTCAGGCTGCCGAAGCCGGCGTCGGCCGCGAGGTTCAGGCGCGAGCCGGGTGTCGTGGCGTCCAGCGCGCCGCCCACCGAGACGGTGAGGTCCTCGCGCAGCACGGGCCCGGCGTAGCTGGCGCTGCCAAAGGCCGAGAAGTGCGTGGCTGCGCCGATGGCCAAGGTGCCTTGCGCGGGCAAAACATCGAGCCCGCTGCGCTGACGCGCGCCCACCGGCGCACCGGCCGACAGACGGCCGTCGAGCTGCACCGACGGCGCCACGATGTCGATGCGGCCGGCGGCCCGGCCTTCGCTGTAGGCCGGCGTGGTCTGCGCCTGCGCCGTCCAGGAGGCCACCTCGCCCCAGCGGTCGTAACGACCGCTGCCGCCGTCGGCCTGGCGGCCGTCGTTGACGGCGGCCACGTAGACCTGGTCGGCCGGCGCGGTGTTGAGCGTGTGCACGCTGCCATCGGCACCGATCAACTGCGTCGGCCGCACGACGGCGGCGCTGTGCTGCACCTGGCCGCCGGCCACGTCGATCTGCGCCGTGGCGGCCAGGCTCACCGCCCCTTCGGCCAGCAGGCTGACGCTGCCGCCCGTGGCCAGGCGTTCGCCGGCCGTGCGCTCCAGCGCAGCGCGGTAGCCCGCCAGGTCGCCCAGGATGGGCGAGCTGCCGCGCACATCCAGCGTCACCTGGTTGCGCAGCAACAGGCCGTCCTTCTGCAGCGGGGCGTCCTTCAGGTCGTTGCTGCCCAGCAGCGCGGTGGTGGCGAAGTTGCGGGTGCCGTCCACCAGCGTGTCGGTGGTGCCGGAAACATCGATCAGCACCGCTGGGGCCAGCGTGATGCGCGCGTCGGCATCGGCCGCGGTGAAACGGCTGCCGGTGACGGTGTCGTCGCGGTAGTCCGGGCTGCCCTGGGCACGCAGGTTCACGTCGGCACCGGGGGCCACGATGGCGGCACCGCTTTGCAGCGTGATGCTGCGGCCGGCGAGGTCGATGCGCGACGCAACAAAGCTGGCGTTGTCGTTGGAGGTCAGCGGCTTCTCGCCGCTGCCGTTGTCGGGCGTGATCTCCAGCCGGCTGCCCGCGCCCAGCACCAGCTCGCCACTGCTGCGGGCGCGTTTGTAGATGTCACTGCCGCTGGGCTGGCCATCGGCCGCTCCGCCCTGGGCGAGCAACAGGATGGAGCCGTTGGCGTTGACGCTGGTGGTGGCGCGGATGCGGCCCGACTGGTTGACGGCCAGGCCCACCAGTGTGGTGTTGCCGCGCGCGGTCTCGATCACGCCGCTGGCGGCGTTGGCCACCGTGCCGCCCTGCCCCACCTCGACCAGCAGGCCGCGCAGCGCGGGCACGTCGGGGTTGACCTCGGCGGCGTACAAGGCTTCGGTCGTGGGCAGCTTCAGCATCACGCTGTCGCCACCGCCCAGCACCACCTGGCCGTCGGGCGCCTGCACGGTGCCGCTGTTGGCCACGTCGCGCGCGAACAGGAACACCCGGCCACCGCTGGCGGTGGTGATGCGGGCGCCGGCCTGCACGTGCACCAGGTCGCTGCCGGTGTTCAGGGCCTCGCCTTCGGTCCACCAGCCGCGGTGGAACGCGAAGTCGCCGCCCAGCACGCTGTTGTTCAGGCCCGCCAGGAAATCGTCGTCGCGCAGGTTCAGCGTGCTGGCCACCAGCGCACCCACGTCGACCTGCGCGCCGGGGCCGAAGACGACGCCGTTGGGGTTGAGCAGGTAGACCTGCCCGTTGGACTTCAGGCTGCCGAAGATCTGGCTCAAGGAGCCGCCGGTCACGCGGTTCAGCGCGCTGCTGCTCGCACTGGGCATCCTGAACTCGACGGCGGCGTCGCGGCCGATGTTGAAGTTCTGCCAGTGGATGATGCTGCGCTGGCTGGCCTGCTGCACCAGCAGCTGGTTCGCGGCCGGGTTGCTGAGCGTGACCTGTCCGTTCTTGACCACCGCCCCCTGCGGCAGCGCACCCGGCGCCGGCTGTGCCCAGGCCAGCACGGGCCACGCAGCGGCCAACGCCAGCGCCAACGGCGTGCTGCGCGGTGGTTGGACGAGCGGCAGCTGCTTCATGCTCAGAACTGGGCCCGCAGCGCCAGGTGCAGGCGCGGATCGTGATCGGGGGTGTTGACGCTGCGTTTGCCGGGGAAAGCCAGGTCTGCTTCGGCGCTCAGGCCCGGTGCCGCGCGCAAGCGCAGTCCCAGCCCGCCGCCGTAGAGGGACACCCGCGGCGCCTGGCCCACCGAAGGCTGCAGCACCCACACGCGCGCCACGTCCAGGAAGGCCAGCACGCTCAGGTCTTCCAGCCAGAAGCGCTCGGCCGTCTCGCGCGACAGCAGGCCGGGGCTGCGCCATTCCAGGCTGCCCTGCAGGCCGCGGTCTCCGCTGGCTTCGGCCTCCAGGTAACCCCGCACGGTCTCGGCCCCGCCCACCGCCAGTTGCTCGGCCGAGACCAGCGGCTGCGAGCCCAGCTGGCCTTGCAGCCGCAAGGACAGCTGGCCGGGCAGCTCAAAGGGCATCGGACGCTGGTGCCGCAGTTCGGCCCGCAGGTGCGTGAAGCCGCCATCGCCCCCGGCCCGTTTGCAGGCGAACTGGTCCACCTGGCCGATGGAGCCGGGGCACTCGACATCCCGCTGCAGCAGCGACCGGAAGGCCGTGGTCCACTGCAGGTTCAGCGTGCTGAGCGTGCGGCCCTCGGGCCAGGTGCCGGTGTAGGCCAGCTGCCAGGGCAGGTAACGCAGCGGCGTGGACAGGCTGTCGGCACCAAAGCTCAGGCGCTCCTTCAGGTCCTTGAAGTCAGCGCCGAGCGACACGGTGTGGCTGCTGCTGCCCAGGCCGAAGGACCGCACCGCGCGCAAGCCCAACGTCAAACCCTGGCCGACCACGCTGGCGCCCACCGGCTCGACCAGGCTGTCGGACACCACGGCGTAGACCACGCCGGTCCAGGCCGGTGCCAGCGGCAGCGTGTAGTTGGCCACCAGCACGGTGGACTGGTCCGGCTCGCGTGGTGCCGTCACCAGCGTCAGCGCGAACGCATGGTCGCGTTGCCACAGGTTGCCGTAGCGCAGCGTGGCGTTCAGGCGCCAGGGGTCGGTGTCGGCGGCATGCTGGTTGTTCAGCGCCAACTGGGCCGCCAGCGGCAGCTTGTCCTGCACCTTCAGCTCGGCCTCCACGGTGCCGGGCAGCGCGCCCGGGCGCAGCACCGGCTGCACCTGGCGCTCGTCACGCGACACCGCCGCCAGCTGGTCCTGCACACGGTTGAAGTTGGGCACGGTGCCGGCGGCGAGCTCGGGCACCTGGCGGCGGATGACACCCTGGTCGAAGTAGCGCGCGCCGGTGACGGCCAGTCGCTCCACACGGCCTTCCACCACGCGCAGCTGCACCACGCCCGCATCCACACGCTGTTCGGGGATGTCGACGAACACCGACAGGAAACCGGCGCCCTGGTACGCACGCTCCAGCGCCGCGCGGGCCTGCTCCACGCGGGCCATGCTGCCCTGCGGCCCGAGGAAGGGCATCACGGCCCGTTCGATCACGATGCCGGGCAGCGTGGTGTTGCCTTCGACCACGAACTCCAGCACCGCGAACTGCGGTTCCTGTGCAGCGGCAGGCACAGCCGGCACAGGCTGCGCCGCAGCCGTGCGGTGCCCGGCTGCGAGCCCCAGGGCCAGCAGCAACATCAGGAGCCAGGACACGGCAGCAGCGTCAGCGTCGGCGTGCAGCAGCGCCGACGGCCAGCAGGCCCAGCGCCATCAGGCCATAGGTGGCAGGCTCGGGCACGGCGCTGGTGATGACAATCGCTCCAGCCCCGCCCAGTGCGCGCGAAAAGCCGCTGGGTGTCTCCAACCCGACCGCCACGGCGATGCCGTCCAGCCGCCGCACCGTGAAGCCGCCACCAAACTCCGTGCGGCCGATGCCCTGCGCAAACTCGCGCTGCGCAGCGGTCAGGCCCACCGCGTCCAGCGTGTAGCTGAGGTAGAGGATGCCGGTGGCCGGGTCTTGCGCCAGGCCCCAGTAGGCGTCGTGTTCGAGGTTGTCGAACTCGTCCAGTACGCCGGGCAGGTTGCCGTCGAAGCCATCCTTCTGGGTCAGCATGTAGGCCCAGGAAGAACGGCCGACGGCGTTCATGGTCGGCAAAGGTGAGCCCAGGCCGGTCGCGATGTTGGCCAAGGTGAACTGCGGGTCTTCGGTGTAGCCGACCACGCCCTCGATGGCGAACAGGCTGCCGTTGTGCACGTAGTTGTCCGAGCCACCCACGGCCATCGTGGTGTCGGGGTTGGACGCCTGGATGTTGATGTTCTGCCCGTAGCCGAACAGGTTGTTGGCAAACTGCTCGACGGCTGCGTTGTTTTGCGCCAGCAACTGGGTGTAGTTGGGGTTGACCGTGCCGGTCGGGGTCTCGTGCTGCAAGGTGGTGAAGACTTGCAAGTCACCATCGACAAAGTTGAAGCC
>CAYTWU010000134.1:0-9220 GCA_964442175.1 uncultured Rubrivivax sp. | reverse complement strand
GACCGTGGCGGTCGTTTCGGTGCGCACGCCGGTGTCCACCAGGGCCCAGCCATCGCCGTCGTCCAGTGCCCAGAGGTTGATGTGGTCCAGCGCATAGGGCAGCGGCATGCGCATCCAGTGCACGCCCGGGGCCACCTCCAGCGATCGGCCGCGCGCCGGTACGCCGTCGAAGGGGTAGAGCAGCGTCGGTTTGACGCTGTCGGCAGGGTCTTCCTGGCCGTCGGACATGGGGGCTCCAGAGGCGGTGGTTTGCTGCTGAGGTTACCAATGCTTGGTCGCAGCGGTGATAGCCTGCCGCCATGGACCTGTACGACACCCCCTGCCTCTGCTTGGACCTGGACCGCCTGGACCACAACCTGCGCCGCATGCAGGCCCGCGCCGACGCGCTGGGTGTGGCGCTGCGGCCGCATGTCAAAACCCACAAGTGCGCACAGATCGCGCTGCAGCAGCGTGCGCTGGGGGCCCAGCGCATCACCGTCTCCACGCTGAAGGAGGCGGAGTTTTTCTTCGCGCAGGGCTTCGAGGACATCCTCTACGCCGTGGCTGTGGCGCCGCAGAAGTTGCCGCGAGCCCTGGCGCTGCAGCAGGCGGGTTGCCGGTTGACGCTGCTGGTGGATGGGGTGGCCGGTGCGTTGGCCGTTGCGGCCTTCTGCGCGGCGCAAGGCCCCGCCCTGGACGTGATGCTGGAGGTCGACACCGACGGCCACCGTGCCGGCCTGGCGCCGGAGGGCGCCGACCTGCTGGCGGCCGCCGCGGCGCTGCTGCCACACGCGCGGCTGGCAGGCGTGATGACCCACGCCGGCGGCTCGTATGCGCTGCACGACCCGCTGGCCCTGGCGGCCGCCGCCGAGCAGGAACGTGCCGGCTGCGTGCGCGCCGCTGAACGCCTGCGCGCCGCCGGCCACGCCTGCCCGGCCGTCAGCGTGGGTTCCACGCCCACCGCCCTGTCGGCCGCCTCGCTGGCCGGCGTGACCGAGCTGCGCGCCGGCGTCTACAGTTTTTTCGACCTGGTCATGCTGGGCACCGGTGTCTGCAGCCGCGACGAATTGGCGCTGAGCGTGCGCAGCGCCGTCATCGGCCACCAGGCCGAGCGCCAGCGGGTGTTGATCGACGCCGGCTGGATGGCGATGAGCCGCGACCGGGGCACCCAGGGCCAGGCCCAGGACTGGGGCTACGGCGCGCTGCGCGACCCAGTCTCAGGCCGCTGGCTGGACGAACTGCAGTTCGCCTCCGCCAACCAGGAGCATGGCGTGCTGCAGGCCGTGCCGGGCGTGGATGTGCTGCGGGCGTTTCCGGTGGGCACCTTGCTGGAGATCCTGCCCAACCATGCCTGCGCGACCGCCGCGCAGTTTGCCGACTACACGCTGCTGCAGCGTGGCCGGCCCACCGGCGAACGCTGGCCGCGGCTGAACGGCTGGTGAACCGGACCGGCAGGGCCCGCGGGGCGGCGTCAGCGGATGCCGCTCAGAAACACCTGCGCACCAGACCAAGCGGGCTGGCGGTACGCCGGGCTCTGTAGCTGCTGCAGCAGCGCCCGGCTGCGCTGGCTGGCCGGGGCCTGCGGGCCCAGCTTCTGCTCCAGCGTCGTGACGGCCATGCCCAGCAGCGACAGCGCCCGGGGCTGCTGGCCGGTGGCCAGCCATGACGGGACACAGTTCAGGCTGCTCAAGGCCTGGCCCACGTTGACGGGCTGGGCCGTCTCGCAGCCCAGCGCCTTCAGCGCCGGTGCATGCGCGCCGCGCGCCTGGTGGAGCAGGCCGCGGGCCTGTTCCACGGCCCCGCGTTGAGGGTCGAGCACCCCGGGGCCCAGCGTTGCCGTGATCGCGTCGGCCTGCGCCACCCACTGCGTGGCCCCTGCCATGTCGCCGGCCCGCAACCGCAAGTTGGCCAGGGCGGCCAAGGCGGGCAGGGCGTTGGCCGGCATCAAGGGGTCGCTGCGACCGGCCGCCACCAGGTCCTCCAGGCTGGCCACGGCCGGGTGTCGGCGGTCGGTGCGCCCGTTGGCGGCCAGGATGCGCACCCACAGGTAGGCCGCTGCGAAGCGACCCTGTTGTGAGCGGCCCTGTTTCAGCAGCGGCAGCAGTTCCTCCGCGAGCGTCAGGGCTTGCTGGCCGTCGCCCACGCGCAGCAGGGCCCACAGGCGCTGTTGGCGCAGTTCTGCGCAGCGCGGACTGTTGGGCCCCAGGCCGGCGTCGCAGGCGGCCACCTGGGCCGGCAGCCAGGCCAGCACGCTGCTGAAGCCGTCGCCAAACATCGCCAGAGAGGCACGCACGTCGGCAAGTGCCGCGGCCCGGTCGGCACGGCCATAGGGTGTGTCCGGCAGCGGCAGCGCTTCGGCGGCGGTCAGGTGCGCCTCGGCGCGCGTGGCATCGCCGCGTGCCGCCATCTGCCGTGCCAGCAGCAGTCGGGTACGCAATGCGATGGCGGCCTGTGCCGGGACGCCCGTGTCGGCCAGGGCCAGGCTCTGGGTCAGCGGGTCCAGCCCCGCATCGGGGTGGGTGAGCAGCGCGGCCACGCCGCTGAGCATCAGCCAGCGCATGTGCAGCAAACGGTCGGCCGCCAGCACCGGCACCAGTGGCTGCAGGTCGGCCAGCAGCTGGGGCAGGCGCTGGGGATGGCCGTCCAGCGAGGCGATGTCCAGCCGGCCCATGCGCGCTGCAGCCTCCTGTGCCGGCTCGCCCAGGGCCTTGAAGTTCTGGGCCGCCAGCGCCAAGGCGGCGTCGGCGCTGACCATGTTGCGGGTCTGCAGCTGGGTGTCGCCAATGCCGGCCAGCAATTCGGCCTGCAGCAGCGCTTGGCCGTGCAGGCTGGCCTGGGCCTTCAGGCGGCCGCGCTCCAGCACCTCGGTGGCTGTCAGCTGCGTACCCGCGAGCCGTTCGGGCGATGACTCGGCAAACAGCTCCAGCAGGAAATCGCGGGCGGCACCGGCACGTTCGGCCTGCTGGCGGGCGGCCAGGCCCTGCACCACGGCCAGCGTGCCCGCGCACAAGAGGACCACCGTGGCCAGGCTCGCCATTGCCACGCCCACCCGGTGGCGCTGCACGAACTTGCCCAGGTGGTCGGCCAGGCCCGGCGCCTGCGCCACCACCGGCAGGCCGGCCAGCCAGCGCTGCAGATCGGTGGCCAGTGCGTCGGCCGTGGGGTAGCGCTGCCCCGGCGACTTGGACAGCGCCTTCAGCACGACGGCGTCCAGGCCGCTGCGCAGCTGGCGCGCATGTCTGGCCGATGGTGTCAGCCGGCTGGGGGGCCGGGGGTCGTCGTGCAACACCGCCGCTTCGAACTGCACGGCCGAGGCGCCGGCAGCATCCTGTGGGTGGTGGCCGCACAGCAGTTCGTACAGCACGACACCCAGTGCATACACGTCGCTGGCGATGCCGGGTTCCTGGCCCAGCAGTTGTTCCGGGCTGGCGTAGCGGGGGGTGAGCTGGCGCCCGGACCGGCGCGTCAGCTCGGCATCGGCATCGACCTGGCCGGCCTTGGCCAGCACCTTGGCAATGCCGAAGTCCAGCAGCTTCACCTGACCGTCGGCGCTGACCAGGATGTTCGGCGGCTTCAGGTCGCGGTGCAGGACCAGCCGGCTGTGTGCGTACTGCACCGCGGCCAGCACCTGCAGGAAGAGCTGCACCCGCTGGGGCAATGTCAGCTGCGCCTGGTCGGCGTGGGCCAGCAGGTTGTCACCGGGCACGTACTCCATCACCAGGTAGGGCGTGCCGGCCTCGGTCAGGCCGACGTCGTACAGGCGCGCGATGTTCGGGTGTTCCAGCGACGCCAGGATCCGGCGTTCGCGCAGCATGCGCTGTGCCAGCAGGTCCTGTCCCGGGCCGGCGTGCGGCATCTTCAGCGCCACGGGGCGTTGCAGCTGACCGTCTTCCCGCTGCGCGAGCCAGACCACGTTCATGCCGCCCTGGCCGAGCGCCTGCACCAGGCGCCAGGGACCGACCAATGCACCGCTCACGAAGGGGGAACCGGCTGCGGGCCGCGCCAGCGCGACGGGCGGCAGGGTGGCCATGAAGTCCTGCGCCTCCAGCTGCTCGCGCTGCGCCAGCAAGCCCTGCAGCGCATGGTGTTGGGCGAGCGGCAGCGCCAGGCCCTGCAACCAGGCCGCGCGCGTGGCGGCTGGCGTGTCCAGCGCGTCGTCCAGCAGCGCCAGCAGACGCGGCCAGTCGCCAGGTGCAATCGTGTCCACGCCGCATCAGTCCGGGTTCATCATACGGAACAGGAAGCTGCGGGCCTTTTGCCAGTCGCGCTCGACGGTGCGGGTGGTCAGGCCCAGGCAGTCGGCGATCTCCTGGTTGTCCAGGCCGACGAAGTAGCGCATCTCGACCACCTGCACCAGGCGTGCATCGACCCGCGCCAGCTCCTGCAGCGCGTCGTGGATGCGCAGGATCTCGTCTTCACCCGGCGGCTGAAGGGCATGGAGCGCGGCCGTGTCCAGCGTGACCTGCCCCTGCGGCCCACCGCCGCGGCGGTCGGATTGCTGCTCCCGCACAAGGTCCACCACCACCGACCGCATCACGCGTGAGGCATAGGCCAGGAAGTGGCCGCGGTCGGCCGCGGTGAGGCGCTGCACATCCACCAGGCGCAGGTAAGCCTCGTGCACCAGCATGCCGGTCTCCATCAGCAGGCGGTCGTCGCGCCAGCGCAAGCGGGCATGGGCGATGCGCTTCAGCTCGGGGTACAGCAGGTCGAAGATCTGCCCCACCGCCAGCGGCTGGCCCTGGCGCGCCGCCTCCAGCAACACCGTGACATCACCCATTGAGCTGCCCCTTGCCAACGCCGGGTGGCGCGCCGCGCCACCCGGTTGTGAAGGCCGACGATGACAGCCATCGTGCGGCCCGGACGCCCTGCCAAGCTAGGGGGGTGCAGCCCGGGTCGGTGAAATAGTGCGCGGCCGATGTCGGTTCCCGACGCCGCCATGCGTGTACCCGGGTGTCCCGAACAGACCCACCACCGACCCAAGGACTGCACCATGAAACACGCACACCGCCCACTCTCTGCACTGGCCGCAACCGCCGCGCTGCTGGCCATCTCGCCAGCGTCGGCCTACACCCTGAGCTCATCACCGGGCTTCACCACCAGCACGGCGGGCGCCGTGACCTTTGCCACCTTCGACGGTTCTACGCCGGTTGATCCCCTCTACGCCACCATCTCCGGCGGCATTGCGAATGGCGGCAATGACCCGGGGGCGGGTGGGAACTGGCTCGGCGCCAGTGGCCAATCCAGCCCCGGTGTGGTCGACATCGTCTTCACCAGCTACCACAGCTACTTCGGGCTGTACTGGGGGGCCAACGACGGGCCGCTGAACGCCATCGAGCTGTTCGACAACAACACGTCGCTGGGCATGCTGTTCGGCACCACGGATGCGCCGAATGCCTACTGGAACATCACGGCGGGATCCAGCCCCGCGTTCAACCGCATCCAGCTCAGCGTGCCGGGCTGCTGCTTCGAGGTCGACAACCTGGCCGTGGCCGCCGTGCCCGAACCGATGAGCGCTGTGTTGATGGGCCTGGGCATTGCCACCCTCGGGGTCTGGCGCCGTCGCTGTCGCGCCTGAGGCCAGACACCTGCCCGGCGCAGGGCGGTTGGGTTCTGCCTATGATGCGGCGATGGATCTGCCCACCTTCGCGCAATTCGAGGCGGCTGCGCGCGCCGCCGGTTTTGACGAGGTGCTCGAGCGCCGCTGGGCGCCCGGCACCGTGCTGGACACACACACCCACCCGTTTGCAGTGCAGGCCGTGGTGACCGAGGGCGAGATGTGGCTGAGCTGCGGCGAGCAGACCCGGCACCTGCGCCCGGGCGACCGTTTCGAGCTGGCGCGCGAGCAGCCGCATGCCGAACGTTACGGCGCCGAAGGCACGGTCTTCTGGGCGGCACGCCGCCACGGCTGAAGTTGGGGCTCAGCGGCCCGCGGGGCCGTGGTACAGGTTCTGTGGGTGGCGTGCTTCAGCAAAGAAGCTCCAGCGCTCGGCCAGCAGGCCCAGCCACTGCAACACGAACAGCAGCGTCAGCAGGGCGGCGGGTGCATGGGCGCCGCCGCCGGCCAGCACCACCGCCGGCAGCACGAAGCCCAGGCCGGCCGCGGCCCAGCGCATGCCCTGCACAAACCCCGCGCTGCGACCATGGAAAAACTCGCGCGTGGAAAAACTGCCGCCCACTGCGCCCTGGGCCGTCTGCCGGATCTGCGGGTGGCGCACGCCGATGGCGCTTTGCAGCGTGGTCTTGGGCACCAGGTGCAGGTTGCGCCAGAGCGAGGCGCCGCGTGAGGCAGCCGCCGTCACGGTCAAGACCAGGGCCACGCTGGCCAGGGTGGGCAAGATCGCGGGCGCCAGGGCTGCGGCCAGCGCCGTGGCGGCCAAGGTGCCGGAGGCCAGTCCGAGCAGGGTGTAGTTCAGCGGCGTGAACGGCGTGGCCCATTCGCGGATCACCTTCACCGCGCCGTAGATCATCGCGGTGCACAGGTACAGCAGCAGCGCCAGCGCCGATGCCAGCGTGGCGAGCAGCGCCAAGGTGCCTGGCCCGGCCTGCAACGCCTGTGCCGCGCCCCAGGCCGCCGTGGTGGCCATGAAAGCCGGCAGCACGATGACCTCGCGCGACAGCCAGGAGGTGCGCCACATCGCCGCCGCACGCCGGGCCCGCAGCGGGCGACCCAGGTGAAAACTGGCGGCGACCAGGCCCAGGCCCGACAGGAGCACCACCACCACCGCACCGGCCACGTAAAAGTGGCCCGGCGCCTGCACCAGGCCCAGCGCTTGCGTGGCCTGCACCCCGGCCAGCGCAATCAGCAGGCCCTGGCCGGCACCGGCCAGCGTGGTGAACAAGACCATCGACATCGGCGGTCTCATCTCAATGCTCCCAATCCGCCTGCAGCGGCTTGCCGGGCGCCACTTGCGGTGGCAGCGCCGGTTCACGCCCTTCCACCCGCAGCGGGTTCTGCTCGCGCACCAGTTGTAATGGGTCGGTGTGGGCCTCGGTGCGGCGGCGCGGCAGGTAGTGGTTGGCCGGCAGCGTGCCCAGTTCGGGCATCAGCGTGTAACCGCCGCGTTCACGGATGGCCTGGGACACGCCCGAGGCCGGGTCGTGCACGTCGCCGAACAGCCGGGCGTTGGTGGGGCAGGCCATCACGCAGGCGGGCTGGCGCTCGGCCACCGGCAACGCGGTGTCGTGCACGCGGTCCACGCACAGGGTGCACTTGCTCATCACCTTGCTCTGTTCGTCCAGCTCGCGCACGCCGTAGGGGCAGGCCCAGGCGCAGTAGCTGCAGCCGATGCATTTGTCGTTGTCCACCAGCACGATGCCGTCTTCCGGCCGCTTGTAGCTGGCGCCGGTGGGGCAGACGGGCACACAGGGCGGGTCTTCGCAGTGCAGGCAGCTCTTCGGGAAGTGCACCGTCTGGGTGTTCGGGTACTCGCCCACCTCGAAGGTCTGCACGCGGTTGAAGAAGGTGCCGCTCGGGTCCGCGCCGTAGGGGTTCTGGTCGCTCAGGCTGCCGGCGCTGCCGGAAGTGTTCCACTGCTTGCAGCTGGTCACGCAGGCGTGGCAGCCGACGCAGACGTTGAGGTCGATCACCAGGGCGAGCTGGGTCATTTGGAGCCTCCTTCGGCGTGGCCGGCGAACCAGGCTCGCCAACGTGGGGGCTTCTGCGTGCCCGGCAGTGCCGGCTTGCCGTCGAACTGCGGCCAGGTCTGGCGCGGCTCGTCGTCGCCGGCGCGGCGGATGCGCACGCGCACGTCGTACCAGCCGGCCTGGCCGGTGATCGGGTCCGCGTTCGACACCCGCTGGCCATCGAGTTGCAGCTCTTCGCTGATCAGGTGGTTGAGCAGGAAACCGCGCTCCGACTCGTTGGCGTCGTCGCTCAGCGCCCAGGCGCCCTTGGCCTTGCCGATGGCGTTCCAGGTCCACACCGTGCCGGGCTCCACGGCCTCGCTGTGTTTGCACTGGCAGCGCACTTTTCCCCACGCGGATTCGACCCAGATCCAGTCGCCGTCGGCGATGCCTTGGGCCAGGGCCGTCTTCGGGTTCACGTGCAAATGGTTGTGCGCGTGGATGGGCCGCAGCCAGGCGTTCTGCGAGTCCCAGGCGTGGTACATCGCCATCGGGCGTTGGGTCACCGCGGCCAGCGGGTAGGCGGTGGTGTCGCTGGCCTGCACCTCCAGCGCCGGGTACCAGAAGGGCAGCGGGTCGAAGTAGGTCGCCACACGGTCACGCAGCCGGTCGGGTGGTTGCCGGCCTGTGCCCTTGCCCTGCGCGGCGAGCCTGAAGCCCTGCATGAATTCAGAGTACAGGTGGATCGTGATCGGGTCGATGTCGCGCCGCAGGCCGACATCGCGTGCCCATTCCAGGTAGCCCCGGTTCCAGTTGCGCATGTACTGGTGCTCGGGAGGCATGCGGTGGTGGTGCACGCAGTTGTTGGCGGCGTACATGGCCCACTGCTTCGGGTTCGGCGCGCCACGCAGCGACTGGCTGCCGTCGGCCCCGCGCCAGCCCGAGAGGAAACCGATGCCCGAGCCGGGCGCGGTTTCGTACCTCACGATGAAGTCCGGGTAGTCGGTGTACTTGCGTGTGCCGTCGGGTGTGGTGAAGGCCGGCAGCTTCAGCCGCGAGGCCAGTTCCACCAGCACCTCCTGGAAGGGTTTGCAGTCGCCCAGCGGCGGCAGCACCGGCACGCGCACGCTGTCGCAGGGGCCGTCGAATTCGCTGATCGGCCGGTCCAGCAGCGACATCGCGTCGTGCCGCTCCAGGTAGCTGGTGTCGGGCAGGATCAGGTCGGCAAAGGCCGTCATCTCGCTCTGGAAGGCGTCGCACACGACGATGAACGGGATCTTGTAGCCGCCGTCGGCGTGCGTGTCGGTCAGCATCTTGCGCACCTCGCCGGTGTTCATGCTGGAGTTCCAGGCCATGTTGGCCATGAACAGCATCAGCGTGTCGACGGGGTAGGGGTCGCCGCGCCAAGCGTTGGTGATCGCGTTGTGCATCAGCCCGTGGGCCGAAAACGGGTACTCCCAGGAGAAGCCCTTGTCCAGGCGCACGGCTTCGCCTGCATCGTCCACGCACAGGTCGGCCGGGGTCTCGATCCAGCCCAGCGGCGGTGCATCCAGCGGTGTGTTGGGCTTGATCGAGCCCGGGCCCTTGGGTGGTCGTGCGTTCGGTGGCACGGCGCGCGGGTAGGGCGCCTTGTGGCGGAAGCCGCCCGGCCGGTCGATGGTGCCCAGCAGGCTCATCA
>CAYTWU010000133.1:0-9238 GCA_964442175.1 uncultured Rubrivivax sp. | reverse complement strand
CTTCAGGCGGCGGCTGTTGTTGGGGTCGATGACGATGACCTCGTCGCCGCGGCGCACGGCCTGCGTCACCAGGTTGGCCAGCGCCACGCCCTTTCCGGACTGGGTGGTGCCCACCAGCAAGGTGCCGCCCTCGAAGTTCTGCAGCGGCCGGTGCAGGGGAACCTCGCGCGGCTCGACGCCATGGATGTAGGGCAGGCCGATCTCGGCGTCGGGTTGCGGGCGTGCGTCGTAACCCAGCACCTGCAGCAGGTGGGGCGACACGATGAAATCCCGGTAGTCGACCTTGGCCAGTTCGTAGAGACGCTGCGAGTGGACAGGCCGCCACTCGAAGCCGAAGCCCAGGAACACCGCGTCGGGCTTCTCCGTCCAGCGGGCGATGGCCTGCGTGCTCAGGACCTGGATGCCGCGGCCGGAGAGCGAAGCGCGCAACACCAGGGTGTGAACGCCCTGCGCCAGCCGCAGCACGCCCATCGCCAGGCAGAACGCAGCGAGCGGGAGTGCGAGCTGTCGCGGGAGCAGGCCCAGCCCGCCGGTGACTGCGAAGAACACCAGGGCGAATGCCCAGACGGCGGCGGCGTATACCTCGTAGGCGCGCCGCCAGGGCATCTCGTAGCGGCGCATCAGCATGTCAGGGCTCCACTTACGCAGCCGGCTCGAAGGCGGCGGGGTCGAAACCTTCGATGCAAGCTGGGTCGACGACGAGCCCGATGGTCGGCTCGCCGCGGAAGTCGGCCGTGGCGGTGGCCGGGCCATCCCGCCCGGCATGCACCAGCAGGCCGACATCGGCCAGCGCCCGACCCGCCAGCGCGGGCTGCACGCCACGCCGCTCCAGTTCAGCCAGCGGCACGAACAGGCCGGCCGCGACGGGCGCGGCGGCCGCTGCGCTGCCCGGCCCGTTGAGGTTGCTGACGATGGCCGCGAGGGCATCGCGCACGGCCGGGTTCAGGCGCATGGGCGCGTTCAGCTTGAAGGTGGGCGCCGCGGCCTGCGGCGCGGAGGGTGGAGGGGGTGGCAGCGGGACTGCGATGTCGGCGACCACAGCAAGGGGCGGTGCCGGGGTCTGTGACACCGGCGGCGGCGTGGATGTGCGAACTGCCGGTGATGTGGCCATGTCGGTGGGGTCGAGCAATGAGAACTGGGTGCCGGGCGGCAGTGCGGGGGCTTGCGCCGGTGCAGTCGCTGGCGCCTTCTGGGTGGTCCGCGTGGCGCCAGGTGGGCAGACCAACGAGGTGGCCAGTGGCTCGGCCGGCGGCGCGACGCCGTGCAGCAGGATCGCCGGCGATGCCAGCTTCACCGCCTCCGCAGCGGTCTTCAACTCCGGCGGCAGGACGAACCAGGTCGAGGCACCCTCCGGCTGCCGTACGAAGACTCCGGCCTCGAGCAGCAGGTCGAGCATCGTCTCAGGCGCCTTGGGGATGCCGGCCAACTGATCGGCTTCCAGCAGTGCCTGAACATCGTGGGCCGCCTGCGGCCACAGCAGGAACAGCCCGTCGGGCCCCAACCAGGCCCGAGATTTCTCCCGATTCGGGAACCAGCTGGGACTGCCGGACGCCAGCCGGCGCATCGCGTCGACCAGGTAGCGCTCGAGGTGAGAGCCGAACTGCGGTACGCCATAGCGATCGGCGTTGGCCTGTAGGTTCCGGTCGATCACCAGCGCGAGCGAACGACGCACCAGAGCGTCGAGGACGTTGTGGTCACGGTAGACCGGCTGCCCGCTGATGCTGGACAGGAGGTGCGGGACGATGACGCTGTTGTCCTGCGCCAGGTACTGGAGCGTGGCTCCAGGGATTACCAGGGGCAGCGCGAACACGCCCAGGCCACGTGACTCGGTGGCGTTCGGCCGCCAGCGAACGAAGTAGCGAGTGGCACTGCGCGATGCCAGCCAGTCGCCCAGGGGGATGAGGAACTGCGGCCACTCGCCGCCCGCCTCGTCGGTCACGATCAGGTGGCTGAGCACCCGGTGCAGTTCGCAACACAGGCCACCGATGAAGGTGGCCAGGCGCCAGCGCGGTTCAAGCTGGCGGCGCGCCGAGATCGTCGATCGTCCGGAGAAGATGTGCGCGTCGGTGCCTTGCAGGCTGTAGAACGCGACCTCCAGCCCCAGGTTCAGCAGACCGGCAGGTGAGCTGAGGTAGTTGTCGGCGGTGGCGGGCAGCAGGTGGACGTAGCTGGCATAGCTCAGAAGTAGCGGCTGCACCTCGGCGTCGAAGGCGTCGCGGGAAAGGCCGAAGCACAGGCGGATGCGGCTGACGAGGTCGGCTGCCGATGCCAGGAGGTCGGAGACAGGCAGGGCAGCGAAGCCGGGGTCGGTGGCCGGGAACGCGGCGAGCGAGTTAGGCGGGGGCATGGTGGACGCGCTGTAAGGCGTCGGCCATGCTGGACTAGCGGGCGAGTGGGGTGTCGGCGAGAGCCTGCCGAAAAAGGCTGGGTTTCGGCTTCGGGTGGCGATTCAGCGATCCGCGGCTGAGCTTGGAAGAGGACTCTTGGCGAGGGCAACTATTCGACCGCGGCCGCCGAGACCGGACATCGACCTATCGATGCTGCCAACTGCTCTTGTCTCCTGCTGCGTCGGGGCCGCACTTGCACTCAGCGCTGGCAACGGAGCGAGCGATACTGTGGGGCCTCAATACCGATACAAGCAAGCAGGGAGCTCGAAGAATGGATTCAGGACAGGCCAGTCTGTTTCGCGACAGCCTTCAAGAGACAAGCATCGGCGGCTGGCGTGTGAGCGGTTTCTACGGCAACGGCAAGTCGGCGGTGGTGCTGCCCGCAGTCCGCGGCATCGAAGAAGGCGCCATCAAGGTCTTCCATCCAGAACTCATCGAGCGCTACGGTAAGGACGCCCAACTGCAGCGAATTCGCCGCGAGTCCAGCCTCATCGGCGCGAGTCATCCACACTTGGTTCGCATCCTTGATGGCGGCGAGTGTGCGGTCACGGGCCACCTCTATGTGGTCATGGAGCGCCTACCCCAGCGCAACTTGCACCAGGCGCTGGCCGATATCCCGATGGATGCCGTGCCCAAGCTGATGGCCCAGGTGGCATCCGCAGCGCGGTTTCTCGAGGACCGAGGGTTGGCGCACCGCGATATCAAGCCCGAGAACATCGCCGTGAGCGATGACTTCTCCCACGCGACGCTTCTCGACCTCGGCGTTCTGCGCCCCATCGGGTTCTCGGATCTCACCGATGTGAGTCAGCGGTCTTTTATCGGCACGCTGCGATACAGCTCGCCCGAGTTCCTGCTCAGGCAAGAGGAAGACACGATCGAAGGATGGCGTGCGGTCACGTTTTACCAGCTCGGCGCGGTCCTCCACGATCTGCTCATGAAGCGACCGCTGTTCCATGAGTACGGGGAACCGTTTGCCGGCCTCGTGGAGGCCGTGAAGTCGGTCAATCCGGTCGTGCAGGCGGACGACGCGCGCTGTGTGAACCTCGCCCGCAGGTGTCTCATGAAGAATCCGGCCACACGCCGGCAATTGGTCACCTGGTCGGACTTCAGTGCGCTCGACGCCCCGATCGATGCGACCGCGCCCGCCACACGGGATCGGATCCGGGAGCGCCAGAAGGTCTTGCGGGCGTCCGCGGAGCATGCCGTCCCGGTGTCGGCGTACGGCGCAATCAACGTGCGCGGCGAACTGCAAGACGTTTGCAATCGGCTGGAGTCCCGCATCGCAACGCTGATGAACGACCTTGCCTGCTTTCCGGTGCGACAGGTACGGTCGGTGAAGGACGCGGCACAGCGTCGCTGCACCACGTTCGTGAGCTTCGAGCGTGACGTCGAACTCGGGCTCCATGACAAACTCTGCGTGCTTCTGGACGTGGAGCTGGTCGACGCAAACAACGGTTCGCCAATCTACCGGGCATCGTCGTCAGCGGTCCTGGCAGACCGCGAAGTCGAGGCGTCGGACTTCGCAGCGACGGCCCCGTTCTTTTCCGGTGACCTGCCTGCCTTGCTCGACGACATCTCGCTCGAAGAACAGTTCACGGGAGCGCTCGACGCTGCATATCTCGCCGAGGAGCAAGGCAGGCTGCCCGCACCCGGCACCGTGCTGCGGTTGACCGAAGGAAAGGCTTGACGATGGCCGGCACCTGGTGGAAAGACATCGACGAACTCAAGGCCGAGCAATCCAGTCTTCTCGACATTGATCCCGAAACCAACCTCCTCATCAAGGGGCCTCCCGGCAGCGGCAAGACGAACTTGCTCTTGTTGAGAGCCAACCAGCTCGCCATCGGAGAGCGGCCCAATCTGCACGTCGTGGTGTTCGGCTCACTGCTGAAGCAGTTCATCCAGCTAGGCGGCGCACAGTACAGCTTTCCGCCGGAGAAGGTTGTCACCCATGCCCGGCTCTTTGCGGACATCCTGCGAGCCGAGGGCGCCGACATCAACTCCCTCGGCATGACGCTGGATGCCGCGCGGGCGGCGCGAGCCGCCCGTCTCAAGGAGCTGGTCGATGCTGGGAGGGTCGGCGTCCAATTCGACGCACTGTTGCTCGACGAAGCGCAGGACTACACCGCTGAGGAGATCCGGCTGTTCCGAGGTCTGACGGAGGTCCTTGTTGCAACGGCGGACCAGCGGCAGCGGATCTACGACGTGCAGGATTCGAGCGCAGTTCTGAAGGACTGCGTGGACACCGTTCATGAACTCAAGTACCACTTCCGCAACGGGCTGGAGATCTGCCGGCTCGCCGATGGCTTGCACAAGGCCGTCGCCGGCTACGTGCCGATGCAGCAGTACTCGAACTATGAGGAAGCGGCCTACCCGTCCAAGGTGCTGAAGAAGCCGGGGTTGTCCCTGAATGAGCAGGCTGTCGCCATCGCCGCTCAGGCCACCGACCAGCGCTTTGCCTATCCGGACGATCTCATCGGCGTGCTGTGCCCAACAAACGCCGACCTTGATGTCGTCGAGGCAGGCCTGCATGCGGCCGGCCTGGGGCACGACATTACGCGTGCCAACGACCAGGACCAGTTCGATTCCTCGCGTCCGATTTGGATGTCCACGCTGACCGCCGCAAAGGGACTGGAGTTTCGAGCTGTGCACATTGCCGGATTGGACAACCTTAGGAAGATGGGCGGCGCGCAAAAGCGCCTCATCTTCACCGGAATTACGCGAGCCAAGACAGCGTTGACGCTCTACTGGCACAAGTCCATCCCCGGGTACCTGGAGACCGCTCTGCTTGCGGTGTCTCCGCCCAAGGGCCCAGTCTCAAAGAAGCAAATTTTTGGAAAGAACTGATATGTGGACTGCACGACTTTCTCGGCGTGAGGTCCTGGAGCTGATGCTGAGCGCCAACGAGCCGGCCCGTGATGTCCTCAAGAGCATCACCGGTGTGGTGTTCGACGGGGATCCCGCCGCATACCACGCGTTCTGGGCGCAACAGCCAGGCGGCGCTTTGCCACTGCCTGAACTGCTTGTCGTGCCAGACGGCGCTGAAGGTGAGCTCCTGATCGCACTCAACGCGAGCCCGCATGCTCCATCGCCGATGACCTCGCTCACCCGCGTCTTGACGGGCTCCGAGGCGCACTCGCTCTTCGGCTCGTCGACACTGGAAGGGGCCGACGACACCCTGCCGTCGGCCGTCGCACTAGCCATGGTCGAAGCCGTTGTTCTGTCTGACGGACGAGTGCCATTGCGGCAGGTGACTCCTGCACTGTGCAAGCGCACCTTGTCGTTCGCCTGGGGGAAGGCTCTCGCTGCCCGTTCGCCAGCCGCGTTCATGGAGAAGCTGCCGTCTCGCTGGATCGAGGCCTACGGAATCGTCAACAGCCCAACCGCGGTTCCGGGGCTTCGAAGCATCGTGTCCGCACTTGTGGGCCCGCTGGGCTCTTGCGCGCAGCTCGGCCTTGGGCTCCAACCCGCCGGTCCGGCGGGAAAACTGGCGCATGCCTGCCTTCGGCGCGACCGCCTCCTTCAGGAACGAGCCTGGTCTGAACTCGCCCAGCGGGCTGGTGGTGCGCCGTCCCTCGATTCCCTGGCATCGGCGACCCGCGAGGAGCGCGGTAGCCATCTCCAACAGATGCTCAAGGTGGCTCCGCTTTCAAGCAACGACGATTCGATGGCGGCCGCCTGCGCCTTCCTCGCAACGCAGGTTGCGCCTGGCTCGCTCGAGCACTTTGATGTACTGCGTGGTGCGGCCAATCCCTCCATCGCCTTTTGGTACGCCCTTTATGCGAGTCTCCAAACGCCCTCAGAGATCTTGAGCGGCTTGGGCGGTCTGGGCTTACGAGTTATCCGAGATGTCTCTAGGGTCGAGGAACCAGTTGGCAGGCCGATGGCCGACATCGCGTTCTCCGAAGTCAAGGCGCTGGAGCGGGTGGGGATTGATGTGCTCGGTCGCAAGTTCGGGCACCTCGGTGAGGTTGAGGTCGAGCTGATCCCCTTTGTGACCTCCAGCTTCTCGTTTCATGCACGCTCGGCTAGAGCGCGCAACGACGTCCAAGCCCAGCTGCCGCTCGAGGAGGAGGCGCCTATTGGGCGCGGAGAGCCCTCTGCCAAAGCCAAGCTGCGCCAAGCCGTCGCGTACCTGAACGACGTACTGCGAGATCTGCCCGATTCAGAGGCAGGCGAACAGGTCTCCAGACGCAGTTCCCAATCTTTGCCAAAGCGATCCAGGGCTGCCAGAGACCGAGATTAAGGCTGTGTTGCTGTTCACAGCATGGACGGAATGTTGGTAGTTGCGAAGAGCTGGCGGCCATCGAATCCGGAGGACTGAGGTCTGGATGCGTATCGCATTCTTCGGCGGGGCAGGCTGCAGACAGTGACGCGGCAGGCTCATGGCGCCTCGCTCAGGATATGCGATCCTTTGACGTGGGACGACCTGCGGATCGCTGCCGGTCGCAGACCAAAGCTCAGCAGAGGTGCCACGCGAGAGATGGGCGCCGAGAACCCAGGTGATCCTCAACCAGTGCCGCGAGTCGTCCATTCGCCGCTGGGTCACATTCCGATGATGGCGGGAGGCCCGAGATGACGTTGGTGGTCTCGTGGATCAAGCACGAGGGAAGTTCAGAAGAATTGCTGATTGCCAGTGACAGCAGGATCTCGGGCGGGACTTCGCTGGATCAAGCGCCAAAGCTGCTTCGCCTATTGCGGGATGATGCAGTGTTGGCGTTTTGCGGAACAACTCGCGTTGCTTATCCAATCGTCATACAGATCAAGCTAGCGCTGGATGCCTACGAGCCAGCGAGAAAGAGGCTCATTGACATCGTCGATTTGCCGGCACATCTCAGGCGAATAATCGAATCGATGCGGCAAACAGTTGCCGACTTACCGGATGGAAGTGACGAGCCTATAGCGTTCAAGATCATGCTCGCTGGGTTCTCGTGGAGGACCAGCAGCTTCAAATCCTGGGTCCTCAAGTTCGACCTTCGCAACGGTGAGTTCACCGCGCATCCAATGAGGCCTCATCGTGTGGGCGGTCGGATTGTCTATGCGCAGTTCATGAGCGACGTAGTCGAAAACGAACATCGAGCCCGGTCTTTTTTGGACAAGACCTCACGTATGGGGAAAGGAACCAGTTGGACACCTTTCGATGCGTTGATGGAGCAGATTGGTGATCCGGAGGTGAAGGATGTAGGTGGTCCTCCCCAGCTGGTTAAGATTTACCGTCATGCGAATACGCTGCCGGTCAATACGATCTGGCCCTTCATGGAATTCCGCGATGGCGAGATTCTGAGCAGGTACCACGTGACCCACTTCGGGCGCGCGCTGCTGCCGTACGAGCGCACGGACTACTTGTCCCTCGATCTCCGCACGAGCAGCCTAATCGAACCGTGGAATGTGCAAGCCTATATTCGCACTCTGAACGAGACTGAGCTGGAGTCATTCCGGACTCGACTTCGGATCGCAGCGCTTCGACGAGTCGCGTCAGCGGTCGCACAAGTTGCCAGGAGAAAGCTCCGCCAGGAGATTGCCACTGACATGGTCAGGCGAGGCTGTGATCTCGGGCAGATCAACCTTGCGATGTCATGCTGGTAGGTGCGTTCAAGTAGCCCGCTGCAGTAGGGCGAGCATCCCAAGCTGCTCCGCGGTCGGCGCAACCAGCGGCTGCACCGGAAATGCCCCCTGCACCCGCGGGTCCGTCCCGTACCGCTGCACCAGCTTGCAGAACGGGCAATGGTCATTCGACCGTGCCACGGAGCCGTAGGCCGCCAGGAACTCGCTGTGGCAGGTCGGGCAGGTGACGAGTGAGAAGCTTCTCGTGTCGGTGAGCCACAGACCGTCCGTGTGCGCGGCCAGATCGAAGGCGCGGTCGAAGCTGATGCGGTGCGGCGGCTGGCAGATGCCGACGTAGTGGCGGTAGGCGCCGACGAGAGCTTCGCCCGCAGGGAAGTCGGCGTCGCGCAGACGGCGGTACAGGGCCACGACGATCGAGGCCTCGGCGCGGTGGAGCAGGTTGGCGCCGTGGTACCACTCCGGCGAGTCCGGCGAGCGCCCTCGAGGCACGGCCATGCGGTCCGGGAAGAGCAGGCGCAGCGCCTCGCGGGGTGGCAGGCCCGTCAGATGGCCGATGGTGCGCACGCGTGCACCGCAGGCCGCGCAGGCCTTGGCCAGTGCCAGGGCGCGCAGTTGGCGATCGACCCGCGACTGCATGGCGTATGACCCGGCAACTGGGCATCAGGCTGCCGAACTGGCCGTGACATGGCGGGGGGCGTGAGCCACGGCCAGCGGTCGCACCAGCGGCAGCGGCGTGTCGAGCAGGCTGACCAGGTCTCGGCGAGGCGGGAAGAGCGTGGCGTCGCCCAGGTTGGCCACGATGGCCATCAGCTGCTGGACGCTCATCGTGCCGAGCCGCTCGGCCTGGGTCGCGTCGAGCGCGAAGCGGCAGCACGCCGCCGTGCGGTCGTGGAGGATGCCGTCGCGGATGGTGAGCAGCAGGGTCAGGTTGGCGATCTGCACATCGGAGAGCTGGACCTGGTTCATGGTGCGTCCTCGCGTGGGGACCACGAGCCCGTGCAGGGCAGGGTGGAGGGGTTGGTCGGTGGATGCGGGTCGTGTTGCAGTGGCTGAAGGAATGGTTCCGGCGCTGTGCGGCCAGCATAGGGTGGGCGAAGGGTCGACTTCAATGGGCGGCGCGGGCCTGTGCATCTGCTTACCGATTTGCCACTCGCAAGCCCTGGCGAATTCCGGCGAATGCGTGAGCGCTACCGCATGACGCGATGTGCGGCGTGAACGACGCCCTTGTTGGGGCGCCGTGCAACGTCGGCGCCGGTCCGGTCGGCGAACGGGGTTGCCCCCGCTCGCCG
>CAYTWU010000132.1:0-9285 GCA_964442175.1 uncultured Rubrivivax sp. | reverse complement strand
CGGCGCGCAGCATCGCGCGGTAGTGGTCGGGGGCGTGGCGGAACAACACCGCCTTGCCACATTCCTCAAACAGGCCCGCCGAGTGTGCGCCCCAGGCATCCAGCGCCAGCTTCTGCGCCAGCCGGCCCATCACCAGGCCGCGCAGACCGGCGCGCTGCCACAGCGGCTCCAGCTCGGGGGCCGGCGGGAAGGCGGCGCGCAGGCCCATCTCGAAGGTGATGGCCGCCACCTCGCGCATGCCCAGGTAGGTGATGGCCTGCTG
This sequence comes from uncultured Rubrivivax sp., assembly GCA_964442175.1. Lineage (GTDB taxonomy): Bacteria > Pseudomonadota > Gammaproteobacteria > Burkholderiales > Burkholderiaceae_C > Rubrivivax. The sequence goes on along the minus strand of CAYTWU010000132.1, from coordinate 9,023 downwards.
CGCGCTCTGCACCCGGCCTTTCAGGCCGTACAGCGAGGAGTTGACGGCCTTCAGCACCGCGGCCGACAAGGCCATGTCGCCCTCGATCAGCGTCGCGGCCGCCTGGAGGTTGATCTCCTCCTCGGCCAGCAGCAGGGACAGCTTGACCAGCGATTCCGGTTGGGCCGGGATGTCGATGTCGAGGGTGCGCAGTTCGGGGTTCACGGACATGGTGGCCCGGATGCTAGGCCGGCTGGCCGCCGCCAAAAGCCGCAAATGCGGCCCAAACCAGGGGCAGTCGGGTCCCTGAAACGTCGAAGGGCGCTGCGGACAAGCTCCACAGCGCCCCTCGCGCATCTTGTGATGAATGTTGCCGGCTTTGGCCAGGCGTCTTGTCGTCTCCTCAGGCCCCCGTTCGGCCGGACCCCAGGGGAGTGCACGACCGCGAGACCCACGACTGTAAGCGCACCACCGCGGGGCGGCATCAGGACTTTCCCGCCGCCATCAGCGCCGCCGCACGCTCGGCGATCATCAGCGTGGGCGCGTTGGTGTTGCCGCTGGTGATGCTGGGCATCACGCTGGCATCGGCGATGCGCAGGCCCGCCAGCCCGCGCAGGCGCAGCTGCGGGTCGGTGACGGCGGCGTCATCGTCGGCCCGGCCCATGCGGCAGGTGCCCACCGGGTGGAAGATGGTGGTGCCGATGTCGCCCGCCAGCCGCGCGAGTTCTTCGTCGCTCTGGAACTGCGGGCCGGGCTTCAGCTCGCGCGGGCGGTACTTCGCCAGCGCCGGCATCGCAGCGATGCGGCGGGTCAGGCGCAGGCTGTCGGCCGCCACCTGGCGGTCTTCGGGCGTGGAGAGGTAGTTGGCCAGGATCGCCGGCGCGTGCTCGGGCCGCGGGCTGCGGATCTGCACGGTGCCGCGCGCCGTCGGGTTGAGGTTGCACACGCTGGCGGTGAAGGCATCGAAGTGGTGCAGCGGCTCGCCGAAGGCGTCCAGCGACAGCGGCTGCACGTGGTACTCGATGTTCGGCCAGCGCATCGCCGCCGACGAGCGCGTGAAACAGCCGAGCTGCGACGGCGCCATGCTCATCGGCCCGCTGCGCGTGAGCGCGTACTCGGCCGCGATGCGCGCCTTGCCCCACCACGAGTGGGCGCGGGTGTTCAGCGTGGGCACCCCCTCGACGCCGAACACGGCGCGGATCTGCAGGTGGTCCTGCAGGTTCGCGCCCACGCCCGGCAGCGCGTGCTGCACCGGGATGCCGTGCCGCTGCAGCAGGGCCCCGGGCCCGATGCCCGAGAGCTGCAGCAGCTGCGGCGTGCCCACCGCGCCGGCGCTGAGCACCACCTCGCGGCGGGCGCGCACCGTGTGGCGGTGGCCGCCTTCCAGCAGCTCGACGCCCACGGCGCGGCCGGCCTCCAACAGCACACGCGTCACCTGCGCGCCGGTGCGCACCACCAGGTTGGGCCGGCGCTGGGCCGGGCGCAGGAAGGCCTTGCTGGCGTTCCAGCGCACGCCGCGCCGCTGGTTGACCTCGAAGTAGCCCACACCCTCGTTGTCGCCACGGTTGAAGTCGTCGGTGGCCGGGATGCCGGCCTCGCGCGCGGCCGCCGCAAAGGCGTCCAGGATCTCCCAGCGCAGGCGCTGCCGCTCCACGCGCCACTCGGCGCCGCTGCCGTGCAGGGCCTCGGCGCCGCGCCAATGGTCTTCATGGCGCGTGAACAGCGGCAGCACCGCGTCCCAGCGCCAGGCCTCGTCGCCGGTGGCCGCGGCCCAGGCGTCGTAATCACGGGCCTGGCCGCGCATGTAGATCATGCCGTTGATGCTGGAGCAGCCACCCAGCACCTTGCCACGCGGGTAACGCAGCTGGCGGCCGTTCAGGCCGGGGTCGGGCTCGGTGGAAAACAGCCAGTCGGTGCGCGGGTTGCCGATGCAGTACAGGTAACCCACCGGGATGTGGATCCAGGCGTAGTTGTCGCGCCCACCGGCCTCGAGCAGCAGCACGCGGCAGGCCGGATCGGCCGACAGGCGGTTGGCCAGCAGGCAGCCGGCGGTGCCGGCGCCGACGATCACGATGTCAAAGGTTTCTGCGTCCATGGTCTCAGGTGCGCCAGCCGGCCGCGAGCCGCCGCAGGATCTCGGCTGCGGGTGCGGCGCGCGCCAGCGGCAGCGCCTGCCCGGCCCAGAGCGACAGGCCATCGGCCACACCGGCGCGGGCCGCGGCCTGGCGCAGCGGGCGCGTCATCGCGTTCGGGATCGGAAAGTCCGGCAGCGCCGGCCCCGGCACCAGCGCTGCCGATTCGCGCGTGTAGCGGTTGGCCAGCCCGCGCGCCCAGCGGCCGGAAAAAGCGGCCGTCAGCACCGTGTCGTGCGCCGCACCGGCGGCCAGCGCGGCCCGGTGGGCGGGCGAGAGCGGACACTCGTCGGCGCGCAGGAAGGCCGTGCCCACGGCCACGGCGGCGGCGCCCAGCGCCTGTGCCGCCGCCACGCCACGCGCATCGGCAATGCCGCCGGCGGCCACCACCGGCACACGCACCGCGTCCACCAGCTGCGGCACCAGGGCCAGCGTGCCGATGCCGGCGGGATCATCGGTGCGCGTGAAGCCACCGCGGTGGCCGCCGGCCTCGGCGCCTTGCGCCACGATGGCGTCCACGCCGCTGGCCTGCAGCGCCAGCGCCTCGGGCACGTTGGTCGCGGTGCCAAGCACGCGCGCGCCGCCGGCCTGCAGCTGCTGCACCAGGGCGGCGCCCGGGTCGCCGAAGGTGAAGCTGATCAGCGGCACGCGGCGCTCGCGCAGCACGGCGAGCTGGGCGTCGAATGATTCTTCCATCTGATCGGGCACCTGCGGGGGCGGCAGGCCCAGCGCCAGGTGCCAGGGCGCGAGGTGCCGAAGAAAGTCCGCCTCGCGGGCGGTGTCGCGCCGCCAGGCCTGCGGCCAGAACAGGTTCACACCAAAGGGCTGCGCCGTCAGCGCCCGGATCTCGTCGATCACGGCGGCCAGCCGCGCCGGGGACATGTACGCCCCACCCAGCCAGGCCAGCCCGCCGGCGTCGGCCACGGCGGCCACCAGCGGCGCACAGGCGGGCTCGCCGCCCATGGGTGCCAGCCAGATCGGGCGCTGCAGCAAAGTCACTTCAGACTCCGGCTGGCCAGGATGGGGAACAGCTGGGTCAGGCCGTCGGCCATGATCTCCACCGCCAGCGCGGCCAGGATCAGCCCCATCAGCCGCGTCATCACGTTGATCCCGGTGCGGCCGATCAGCCGCGCCAGCTGCCCCGACAGCGTGAACACGGCAAACGTGGCCAGCGCCACCACCAGGCCGTAGCCCACCAGCACCGCCTGCTCCCACCAGTGGCGGGTGCGCTCGGCGTAGATGACCATGGTGGAGATCGTGGCCGGCCCGGTGAGCAGCGGGATGGTCAGCGGCACCACGGCGATGCTGGCGCCGGCATCGGCCTTCTGCTGGCCATCGGACACGTCCGTCGGCTTGGATTCCGCGGGCTGTGCATTGAGCATCTGCAAGGCGCTGATCAGCAGCAGGGTGCCGCCCCCCACCTGGAACGACGCGATCGAGATGCCGAAAAACGCGATGATCTTGTTGCCCGCCAGCGCGCTGATGGCCACCACCAGCCCGGCCGCCAAGGCGCTGACACGGATGGTCTGGCGGCGCTGCGCCGGCGAGAAGTGCTGGGTGAAGTGCAGGAAAAACGGCAGCACCCCCACCGGGTTGACGATGGCCAGCAGCGCCACCAGGGGTTTGAGCAGGTCCATGCGCCGATGCTACGGGGCATGCCGCTACGCACAGGAGCCGCCGTGCCCGGGTTTGCCCCGGGACTTCAAAACAACACTTGGCGCTTGACACCTTTGCAACTTGCGCATACCACACCACATAATCAAAGCCCTGTGTCTGGATGCGGCACCTTTTGGTTCACGCCGGGTTGAAGCTCCACATGGTCTGTCGTTCTCTCTGTTTAAGGGCTTCCCCGTGGGAAACAAACTCTACGTCGGCAATCTGGCCTATTCGGTCCGCGACGAATCGCTGCATCAGTCGTTTTCGCAGTTTGGCACCGTGACCTCCGCCAAGGTCATGATGGACCGCGAAACCGGCCGCTCGAAGGGCTTCGGCTTTGTCGAGATGGGCTCGGACGCTGAAGCGCAATCCGCCATCAATGGCATGAACGGTCAGCCGCTGGAAGGCCGCGCGATCGTCGTCAACGAAGCACGTCCCCGCGAGGACCGCCCGGGCGGCTTCGGCGGCGGCGGCCGCAGCGGTGGCGGCGGTGGTTACGGCGGCGGCGGCGGTGGTGGCGGCTACGGTGGTGGCGGTGGCCGCAGCCCCTACGGTGGTGGTGGTGGTGGTGGTGGCGGCGGTGGTCGCAGCCCCTACGGCGGCGGTGGCCGCAGCGGTGGTGGTGGCGGCGGCTACGGTGGTGGTGGCGGCGGTAGCCGCGGCGGCTACTGAACCAGCCCTCTGACTTGATCAAGAAGCCCCGGCAGCCCCGGGGCTTTTTGCTGGGCGCTCGCGCCGTGCTGACCGACGCCGCGCGGCTGCTTCAATAACGATCGGGCCGCAGCACCCAGACGTCGGCAAAGTGCAGGCTGACGCTGTAGTTCGCCGCGTATTCGGCCAGCACATGGGCCGCGATGGCGTCGGCCACGGCCGAATCACAGATCAGTTCGATGCGCACCGTGCGGTCGGCCTCCCAGCGGCCTTCGCGCACGCCTTCTGCCGCGCCACCGTGCACCTCGGCCACGGTCCAGCTCGATGCACCACGCGCGCGCGCATCCTGCACCAGGGCCTTTTCGAGCGCCGCTTCGGCCACCAGGGTCAGCTGTGTCTTCGGGTGGCGGGTGGGCGTGTTCATGCGGTCAGTCTCCGGGCCAGCTCGATGTACAGGGGGATGCCGATCACGAGGTTGAACGGGAAGCTCACGCCCAGCGCCGCGGTGATGGACAAGGCAGCATTGGCCTGCGGCACCGCGATGCGCATCGCGGTGGGGGCGGCGATGTAACTCGCGCTGCCGGCCAGCGTGGCCAGCAGGGCCACGCCCCCGGTGCTCAGGCCCAGCGCCAGGCCCACAGCGGCGCCGGCCAGCGCCAGCAGCGGCGGCGCGCCCAGGCCCACGGCCAGCACCGCCGGGCCGAAACGCCGCAACTCCGACAGCCGCCCGCCGGCCACCAGGCCCAGCTCCAGCAGGAACAAGGCCAGCACACCCTTGAACGGGTCCAGGAACACGGCGGCGATCGGCTGCACCCCGGCATCGCCGGCCACGGCGCCGATCAGCAGGCCGCCGAGCAGCAGCAGCACGCTCTTGCCGAACATCACCTCGTGCGCGAGCACCCGCCACTGGGTGGGGCCGCCATCGGCCCGGCGTGCGAGCAGGATGCCGGCGATCAGGCCGGGCGCCTCCATCACGGCCACCCACAAGGCGGCGTGCGCTTCGTGCGGCAGGCCGGCCCGCACCAGCGCCGCACTCGCCACCGCAAAGGTCACCACACTGACCGAGCCGTAGTGCGCACCCAGCGCCGCCGCATCGGCCGGCGCCAGCCGCAGCAGGCGCAACACCGGGTAGAGCACAAACGGGATCACAAAGCCCAGCGCCATGCAAGCCAGCACCTCGGGTGCCAGCGTGGCCAGCGGTTGCCGGCTCAGCTCCAGCCCGCCCTTCAGCCCGATGGCCAGCAGCAGGTAGATCGACAAGGTTTCGTACAGCGCTTCGGGCAGCCGCAGGTCGCTGCCGACCACCCGAGCAAACACGCCCAGCACAAAGAAAAGCACGACGATGTCAATGCTCATCCAGCGCCCCCAGGCGCTGCCCGTCGGGGCTTGCGGCCCCGGCCCGCAAAGAGGCGGTCGAACAGCGGGTTGGGCAACAGCCGCAGCAGCTTGGCCACCCAGCCCATCTGCCAGGGGATCACGCGGTAGCTGTCACCGGCCTGGATGGCGGCAAAAGCGCACTCGGCAAACGCCGCCGGGTCCATCAGGAAGGGCATGGTGTACGGGTTCTTCGCGGTCAGCGGCGTGGCCACATAACCCGGCACCAGCGTGACCACCTGCACCCCATGTGGCCGGCATTCACCGCGCAGGCTCTCGGCGTAGACAATCACCGCGGCCTTGCTGCCGCAGTAGGCGCCGTGGCCCGGCATGCCGCGGATGGCGCCGACGCTGGCCACGGCCACCAGCGTGCCGCGCCGGCGCGCCTGCATGCCGGCCAGGAAGGGGTGGAAGCTGGCGGCCGTGCCCAGGTTGTTGGTGGCCAAGGTGTCGCGCATCACGGCCAGGTCGTCGCGTTCGGCGGTGTCCATGCCGACGCTGATGCCCGCCGCAGCGATCACCACGTCCGGCAGGCCTTGCGCGGCGATGCAGGCCTGGCCGGCGGCCACGATGCTGTCCATCTCGGCCACGTCGGCCGGGTAGACGCCGCAGCGCAGGGCATCCAGGCCCTGGGCGCGGGCCCAGTCGTGCAGCAGCTCGCCACGCCGCGCCACCAGCGCCAGCCGCCAGCCGGCGGCGGCATAACGCGCGGCCAGCGCCTGGCCGATGCCGCTGGAGGCACCGGTGATGAACACCAGCGGGGCCGTGGGGTCGCTCACCGCCGCGGCACCTGCAGGGCGGCGCGCACCGGGCCCTTGAAGTCCAGCACGCGCTGTCGGCCGTCGTAGTTCAGGCCCGCGGCGCGCAGCAGGCTGCTGCCGTGTTTCACCTCCACCGGCAGGTGGGTGCGCACCACCTGGGTGTCGATGAAGGCGTGCAGGAACTCGCTGCGGATCTGCACCGGGCTGCCGTCGGCGTCGACGCCGATCACCTCGGCGCCGCCCTGCAGCTCGAGCTGCGATGCGGCGCCGTTGCTGACCGCGCGGCGCGCCGTGGCGGTGGTCTCGCGCCCGTCGGGCGCAAAGGCACGCAGGTGCAGCTCGTCGACCTCGATGCGGTCGCTGTCGGGGTAGTGGCGCAGCTCGCGGCCTTCCAGCCGGGCCATCAGGCGGCCGTCGGGCGCATAGCGCTGCAGCACGAAGCGGCTCATCGTGTAGTCCGGCACCCCGCTCACCGGCGCCGTGCTGCGCGGCGGCGGTGCGCCGGGCGTGTTTTTCACCAACCACCAGGTGGCCAGCGCCAGCAAGGCCATCAGCAGCACAGGCAGGTAGGTGGACACCGTGTCGCGCAGCCGCAGGTGCCAGGGCATGGCGTGGCGCGGCGCGCCGCCGAGCTGGATCTCGGGCAGGTCGGGGAGCTGGATCTCGACCGGCATGTCAGCGGTGGTCGAGTGTCGAGGTGGTCTGCTGCAACAGCGCGGCATAGCGGCCGTTGGCCATCAGCAGCAGATCGCAGAACTCACGCGCCGCGCCATGGCCGCCGGGCAAGGCGGTGACATGGTCGGCACGCGCCTTCACCTCGGCGTGGGCATTCGCCGGTGCGCAGCTGAAAGCCGCTTGCGCAAACACCGGCAGGTCCGGCCAATCGTCGCCGATGGCGCCGGTGTCGGCCCAGTCCAGGCCCAACGACGCCAGCAGCGCGCTGGCGGCGGCCGCCTTGTCGTGCGCACCGTAGGCGGCGTGCGGCAGCCCCAGGTCGGCCACGCGGCGGCGCACGGCGGGTGAGTCGCGCCCGGTCACCACCAGCGGCAGGATGCCGCCCTGCAGCAGCAGCTTCAGGCCGTGGCCGTCCAGCGTGCTGAAGGCCTTGACCGTCTCGCCGTGTTCACCGATGTACAGCCGGCCGTCGGTCAGCACGCCGTCGACGTCGAAGATCGCCGCCTTCACCCCGAGGCCGCGGCCCTGGGCAAGCAGCAGCAGCTCCGGCGGGAAGTGCAGCGCCGGGCTCATATCACCTTGGCCCGCATCAGGTCGTTGGAGTTCAGCGCGCCCACCAGCACGCCGGCCGCGTCCACCACCAGCACGCTGGTGATGCGGTGCTGCTCCATCAGCGCGGCGGCGTCCACGGCCAGCGCGTTGTCACGCACCAGGCGCGGGGCGCGGTGCATCACCTGCTCGGCGCTGAGGCTGCGCAGGTCGGCATCGCGTTCGATCAATCGGCGCAGGTCACCGTCGGTGAAGATGCCCATGGCGCGGCCTGCGTCGTCGACCACGGCCGCAAATCCCAGGCCCTTGCCCGTCATCTCGCGCAGCAGTTCGTGCAGGCTGGCCTGCGGGCCCACACGCGGCAGTGCGTCGCCGCTGCGCATCAGGTCGTGCACGTGCATCAGCAGCTTGCGGCCCAGGCTGCCGCCGGGGTGCGAACGGGCGAAGTCGTCTTCGCGAAAGCCACGGGCGTCCAGCAGGGCCACGGCCAGCGCATCGCCCAGCGCCATCTGCGCCGTGGTGCTGGCGGTGGGCGCCAGGTTCAGCGGGCAGGCCTCCTGCTCGACGGCACTCGACAGCACATGGTCGGCATGCCGCGCCAGCGACGACTCCGGCCGCCCCGTCATCGCCACCAGCACCACGCCCAGGCGGCGCAGCGGCGGCAGGATGGCGGCCAGCTCGTCGCTTTCGCCGCTGTGGCTGATGGCCAGCACCACATCGCCCGGCGTCACCATGCCCAGGTCGCCGTGGCTGGCCTCGGCCGGGTGCACGAAGTGCGCCGGCGTGCCGGTGGACGCCAGCGTGGCCGCGATCTTGCGTCCCACATGGCCACTCTTGCCCATGCCCATCACGATCACCCGCCCGCGGCAGGCCAGCATGGCCTGCACCGCGCCGACAAACCCGCCACCCTGGCGCGCCGCCAGGCCTTGCAGCGCACGGGCTTCGATGTCGAAGGTCTGCGCCGCAAGCGCCAGCACCCGGGCCGGGTCAAAACCGTGACTTAGCATTGGCCCATTCTAGGAAACCATGGCCAGCACGCTCGAACTTGTCCTGCTGTACCTCGTGGCCGCCGTGCTGGGCGTGGTAGCCTGCCGCTCGCTGAAGCTGCCGCCCATGCTGGGTTACCTGGTGGTGGGTGTGCTGATCGGCCCCAACGCGCTGGCCCTGGCGCAGGACAGCGCCGGGGTGCAGTACCTGGCCGAGTTCGGCGTGGTGTTCCTGATGTTCGTGATCGGGCTGGAGTTCA
>CAYTWU010000131.1:0-9313 GCA_964442175.1 uncultured Rubrivivax sp. | reverse complement strand
ACAGTGCCGCCGCGGTCACCGCCAGACGCATCAGAACAGCGCCTTGAACTGCACGCCCCAGGTGCGGGGTTCGTTGATGAAGCCCGTCAGGTTGTTGAAGTCGATGCCGCCGACGATGCGCACCTGGTCGGTGATGTTGCGGCCGTACAGCGCGGCTTCGTACTTGCCGTTGCCCCACAGGTAACCCACGCGCAGGCCACCTTCCAGGCTGGCCTTGCCGGTGAACTCGGTGGACTCGTACAGGAAGAAGTTGACCTTGCTGCGGTAGGCCCAGTCGGTGAGCACGTAGAAGTCGCCGCTGCCCATGGGGATGCCGTAGCGCAGCGTGAAGTTGGCCGTGGTCTTGGGGGCCTGCGGCAGCGGGTTGCCGTCGATGATGGCCAGGCCGTTGGCGTCCAGCGGATCGGTCACCGTGCACTGCGCGCACACGGCCACCGCGATGCCGCCGTCGCGGATCTTGGTGTCGTTGTAGCCCAGGCCCAGCGTGGCCAGCACGTTGTCGGTGAGGTAGGCCGTGAGGTCGAGCTCGAAGCCCTGGCCGGTGGCCTTGGACGCGTTCAGCAGCCGGTTGGCGTTGCTGGCGCCGCCCACCGCGGTGAGCTGCAGGTCTTTCACCGTGTAGCGGAAGGCCGAGAAGCTGAGCCGCGCCTTCTTGTTGAACAGGTCGGCCTTCACACCCAGCTCGAACGAGGTGTTGGTCTCGGGGTCGGCCACCGATTTGGCGTTGAAGGCGCTCGCGCTCTGGATGCTGGACGCGCGGAAGCCGGTGGCGACGCGGGTGAACAGGTTGACGTCCTTGTTCAGCGCGTAGACGGCACTCAGGTCCCAGCTGGTGTTGCTGTCCGAGGGCTTGGCCGACAGGTTGCCATCAGGCTCCTGCGCGGCCAGCTCGGCCAGCGTGCACTTGGCGCTCAGCACGCAGGGCACGAAGCCGCTGTTGGTGTAGGCCAGCACGTCCAGGTCCTTCTTGTCGCGCGTGAAACGCAGGCCGCCGCGCAGCTCCAGCGCGGGTGTGGCCTGGTAACGCACGGCGCCGAACAGGGCTTGCGCGTCGTTTTTCTGGCGGATGCGCTGGTAGCCGTCCTGCGCGTTGGCCGCCAGCGAGTCGTAGCTGAAGCTCTCGACCTGGTAGTCCTCGCTGAAGAAATACACACCACCTTGCCAGTTCAGCGGGCCGCTGTAGTTGGACTCGACGCGGAACTCCTGCGTGAACTGCTTGTGCGTGGGAATGCCATCGGCCGACTCCGACGCAAACGGAATCAGGCCCGGGCCCGACGACGGCAGGAAGCTGGCGCCAAAACCACCGTCGATGTCACCCCGGTTGAAGGTGTCCAGCGACTCGTAGCCGGTGATCGAGTGCAGCGTGAACTGGCCCAGGCCCCAGCGCAACTTGGCCAGGCCGCCCACGGTCTTGAGCTTGGACTCGTTGGCGCCGTCGAAGGTGACCTTCTCGCGGTCGAAACCCGCCACCAGGTCGTTGGTGCCGGGCTCGATGATGTTGGCGCGGAATAAACGCGCCGAGCCGTCCAGATCGCGTGCATGCAGGTTGAACAGCGCGCTGAAGTTCTTGTGCGGTTCGTACAGCAGCTGCGCGCGCACGGCGTTGTCGGTGTAACCCTCCATCTTCTGCGTGGGGCCGGCGTTGTAGTCGTTCTCGACCCAGTCGTCCCGCTTCTGCGACAGCACCGAAATGCGCGTGGAGACGGTTGACGACAACGGGATGCTGGCCGCGCCTTCGAGGTTCAGCGTGCCCAGGCTGCCGATGCCGATGCTGCCGTAACCCTCCATCTTCTTGCCCGGCTTGACGGACGAAAACTTCACCACACCGGCCGGCGAATTGCGGCCGAACAGTGTGCCCTGCGGGCCGCGCAGCACCTCGATCTGCTCCAGGTCGAAGGCCGGGAAGCCTTTCAGGATCGGGTTCTCCTGCACCACGTCGTCGTACACCAGCGAGACCGGCTGCGACGCGTTCAGGCGGAAATCGGTGTTGCCGTAACCACGGATGTAGAAGCGCGGGAAGGCCCGGCCGAAGGACGATTCGATGTTCAGGCTGGGCACCCGGCCCGACAGGCCGCGCAGGTCCTGCCCGCTGGTGTTCAGCACATCCAGGAACTCACCCGACAGCGTGCTGACGGAATTGGGCACGTCCTTGATGTTCTCTTCCCGCCGCTCGGCGGTGATGGTGATGGTCTGCAACGTCCCGGCGGCCGGGGCTGTCTGGGCCCATGCACCCAGTTGGGGCATGGCAAGGATGGCGAGGGCCACCGCATGGTGCGGCGGGAGCTTCGAAATGGCGCGCATGAAACCTCCTGGCGTGTGATGTCGAAACCCGGCAGCAATGTGCGTGCCGAAACCGTGCATCATCTCCTGTCACGCCCCCGGATTTGTGACCTGACTGGCCCCGTTGCACCTTTGCCACATGCTGAGCCCCGCTGACATCGCGCGTTACCACGACCAGGGCTTCCTGGTGCTGCCCGGTTTCCACGACGCCGCCGCGCTGGCGGCGGTGCGCGACCGGTCGCTGGCCATCGTCGACAGCTTTGATGCCGAGCACGAGGCCGCCATGTTTTCATCCAGTGAGCGAGCACTCACCAGCGATGCGGCGCTGATCGCCTCCGGCAGCGGCGTGCACTGTTTTTTCGAGACCGAAGCCTTTGGCGCCGACGGCCGGCTGAACCGCGACAAACGTCTGGCGGTCAACAAGATCGGCCATGCGATGCACGACCTGGACCCGGTCTTCAACCGCTTCTTCCGCGACCCGCGCGGGGCGGCGATCTGCCTGGCGCTGGGCCTGCAGCAGCCACTGCTGTGGCAATCGCAGGTGATCTTCAAGCCGCCCGGCATCGGTGGCGAGGTGCGCTGGCACCAGGACGCCAGCTTCTTCGACACCACGCCACAGACCGTGACCACGTTCTGGGTTGCCCTGGAAGACGCCACGCGCGACAACGGCTGCCTGTGGGTGCAGCCCGGCGGCCACCGCGGGCCGCTGCGTGAGCGCTTCGTGCGCGATGGCGACCGGCTGCAGATGGAAGCCCTCGACACCACGCCCTGGCCCACCACGGCCGACGGCGTGCCGCTGGAGGTGCCGGCCGGCACGCTGGTGGTCTTCCACGGCCTGCTGCCGCACGGCAGCGCCGCCAACCGCAGCGCGGTCTCCCGCATGGCCTGCACGCTGCACGTGACCGATGGCGCGGCGGTCTATTCGCCGCGCAACTGGTTGCAGCGCGATGCGTCGCTGCCCGTCCGAGGCTTCTGAGCGGTACGCCGCTTGCTAACGTCACCATCACACGTCACCACCACACCACCACAACGAGGAGCTTCCATGACCCTGTCCCGCCGCACCACCCTGGGCATTGCCCTGGCCACCCTGGCCACGAGCAGCGCACCCGCTTTCGCCCAGGCCAAGATGAAGGTCGCCGCCATCTACACCGTGCCGGTGGAACAGCAGTGGGTCAGCCGCATCGACAAGGCGCTGAAGGCCGCCGTTGCGCGCGGCGAGATCGAGTACGTGTTCAGCGAAAACGTCGCCAACGCCGACTACGAGCGTGTGATGCGCCAGTATGCCGAGGGCGGCAACACGCTGATCGTCGGCGAGAGCTTTGCGGTCGAGGCCGCGGCCCGCAAGGTGGCCAAGGACTACCCCAAGGTCAGCTTCCTGATGGGCAGCAGCGGCAAGCCGCAGGCGCCGAACTTCAGCGTCTTCGACAACTACATCCAGGAGCCGGCCTACCTGACCGGCATGATCGCCGGCGGCATGAGCAAGAGCGGCAAGATCGGTCTGGTGGGCGGCTACCCCATCCCCGAGGTGAACCGCCTGATGAACGCCTTCATCGCCGGTGCCAAGGAGATCAACCCCAAGGCCACGTTCACCGTCACCTTCATCAACAGCTGGTTCGATCCGCCCAAGGCCAAGGAAGCTGCCTTCGCGATGATCGACAAGGGCGCCGACGTGATGTATGCCGAGCGGTTTGGCGTCAGCGACGCGGCCAAGGACCGCAAGGTGCTGGCCATCGGCAACGTGATCGACACCCAGGCCCAGTACCCCGACACCGTGGTGGCCAGCGCGCTGTAGCACATGGAGCCCACCATCGACAAGGCCATCGCCGCGGTGAAGGCGGGTGCCTTCAAGGCCGAGGACTACGGTTCGTTGTCGATGATGAAGGTCAAGGGTTCGTCGCTGTCGCCGCTGGGCACCTTCGAGAAGAAGATCCCGGCCGATCTGGTGGCCAAGGTGCGCGCCAAGGAGGCCGCCATCCTGGCCGGCAAGTTCAGCGTCAAGGTGGACGACAACGCACCCAAGCCCTGATCGCCTGACCACTGATCCGCGCGTGACGGCGCCCGTCCTGCAACTGCAGGGGATCTGCAAACGCTTTGGCGCCCTGGTCGCCAACGACGGCATCTCGCTGCAGCTCGCGCCCGGCGAGGTGCTGGCGCTGCTGGGCGAAAACGGCGCCGGCAAGAGCACGCTGATGTCCATCCTGTTCGGCCACTACGTGGCCGACGCGGGGCAGGTGCTCGTGGACGGCCGGCCGCTGCCGCCGGGCCAGCCCAAGGCCGCGCTCGCCGCGGGCGTGGGCATGGTGCACCAGCACTTCACGCTGGCCGACAACCTGAGCGTGCTGGACAACGTGATGCTGGGCACCGAACCGCTGTGGCAGCCGTTTTCGCGCCGGGCCGCGGCACGTGCGCGGCTGCAGGCCGAAGCGCAGCGGTTCGGCCTGACGGTAGACGCCGATGCGCGGGTGGGCGATCTCTCGGTGGGCGAACGCCAGCGCGTGGAGATCCTCAAAGCCCTGCTGCGCGGCGCGCGTTTCCTGATCCTGGACGAACCCACCGCGGTGCTGACCCCGCAGGAGGGCGAATCGCTGTTTGCCACGCTGGGCCAGATGGTGGCGCAGGGCCTGGCCATCATCTTCATCAGCCACAAGCTCGACGAGGTGCTGCGCGTGTCGCACCGCGTGGCCGTGCTGCGCGGCGGCAAGCTGGTGGCCGATCTGCCCACGGCCGGCGTCGACAAAGCCATGCTGGCCGAGGCGATGGTGGGCCGCCGCGTGGCGCCGCCAGTGCGCCAGGCGCGGGCGCCGGGTGCGGTGGTGTGTGAGCTGCCAGGCACGCCGCTCGCGCGGCGCGCCGGCGAGATCGTCGCGGGGGCGGGTGTGGCGGGCAACGGCCAGCAGGCGCTGGCCGAACGGCTGTTCGGCGAAGGACACGACACCGTCGTGCTGCAGGGCCGCACGCTGCCGCAGCGGCCACGCGACTTCGTCGCCGCCGGCATCGCGCGCATCCCTGAAGACCGGCACGCCGTGGGCCTGGTGGGCGACCTGCCGCTGTGGGAGAACGCCGTGCTCGAAACCTATGCCACACCGCGTTTTGCGCGGGCCGGCGTGGTGCAGCGCGGCGCGGCGCGCGCCTTCGCGGCACAGATCCTCGAACGCTTCGACGTGCGCGGCGGCGGGCTGGACAGCCCGGCGCGGGCGCTCTCGGGCGGCAACATGCAAAAGCTCATCCTGGGCCGCGCGCTGAGTGCCGGCACGCCGGTGCTGATCGTGGCCGACCAGCCCACCTGGGGCCTGGACATCGGCGCCGTGGCCTATGTGCACCAGCAGTTGCTGGACGCGGCGGCCGCCGGCAGCGCCGTGCTGCTGATCAGCGAAGACCTGGACGAGATCTTCGCGCTGGCCGACCGCATCGCGGTGATGCACCATGGGCAGCTGACCGACGCACGGCCGACGGCGGAGTGGACGCTGGCGAGCATCGGGCTGGCGATGGCCGGGGAACGCCATGCGGCTTGAACGGCGGACGACGACACCGGCCTGGCTGATGCTGGCCGCACCAGCAGCGGCCTTGCTGTTCACGCTGGGGGTCACCTCGCTGCTGGTGGCCTGGGCTGGCGCGCCGGTGGGCCGGGCCTACGGGCTGCTGCTGCAGGGCGGCTTCGGCTCGCGGTTTGCGCTGACGGAAACGCTCACACGCGCCACGCCGCTGATCTTCACCGGCCTGGCGGCGGCCGTGGCCTTCCGCGCACGGCTGTTCAACATCGGCGCCGAAGGCCAGCTCTACGCCGGCGCGCTGGCCGCGGTGGCGGTGGGTGGGCTGCACGGTGGCAGCGGCTTCGAGGGGCCGGTCTGGCTGCTGTTCCCGTTGATGGTCACCGCCGCGGCGCTGGCCGGCGCGCTGCTGCTGCTGGGCCCGGCGCTGCTGAAGAGCCGGCTGGGCGTGGACGAGGTGGTGACCACGCTGCTGCTGAACTTCATCGTGCTGCTGTTCGTCTCGGCGCTGCTGGACGGCGCGATGAAGGACCCGACCGCGATGGGCTGGCCGCAGAGCGTGGCGCTGCAGGACAGCCTGCAGCTCGACAAGCTGGTGGAACGCAGCCGCGTGCACACCGGCCTGCTGGGCGCGGGGGTGGCGGCCGTGGCGCTGTGGGCGCTGCTGCGGTTCACGACGCTGGGCTTCGGCATCCGCGCCGCTGGCGCCAACCCGCGCGCGGCGGCCTTTGCCGGCGTGCCGGTGGGCCGCACCACGGTGGCGGTGGCGCTGCTGTCGGGCGCACTGGCCGGCCTGGCCGGCGCGGTGGAGGTGGCCGGCCGCGCCAGCTACGTCACGCTGGACATGAGCCCGGGCTACGGCTACAGCGGCATCGTGATCGCGATGCTGGCGATGCTGAACCCGCTGGCGGTGGTGGCCGCCGCCGTCTTCGTGGCCGGCATGCTGGTGGGCGCCGACAGCATGAGCCGCGCGGTGGGCGTGCCGACCTACATCGCCGACGTGATCGTGGCCGTGTCGCTGATCAGCGTGCTGGTGGCGACGATGTTCACGCAGTACAGGCTCAGAAGATGAACGAGACCTTGAACCTGCTGCTGGAAGCGCCGTTCTGGGTCTCGGTGCTGCGCATCGCCACGCCGCTGATCCTGGGCACGCTGGGCGTGTTGTTGTGCGAGCGCGCCGGCGTGCTGAACCTGGGCATCGAAGGCATCCTGGTGGCAGGCGCGTTTGTCGGCTGGCTGGTGGTCTACCAGGGCGCGGGCCTGTGGGTGGGTGTGCTGGCGGCGGGGGCGGTGGGTGCACTCTTCGGGCTGCTGCACGGGCTGCTGACGGTGAACCTGGCGCTCTCGCAACATGTCTCGGGCCTGGGCATCACGCTGCTGGCCACCAGCCTGGCCAGCTACGGCTACCGCGTCAGCTTCCCGAAGGTGGACACCCCGCCCACCATCGAACCCTTTGCACCGATGGCCTGGCTGCCCTTGCCGGTGCTGGCCGCGCAGACCCCGCTGACGCTGCTGGCGCTTTTGCTGGTGCCGGCGCTGGCCTTCGTGCTGATGCGCACGCCGCTGGGCCTGGCGCTGCGCATGGTGGGCGAAAACCCGGCCGCCGCCGAGGGCCAGGGCCTCAGCGTGGCCGGGCTGCGCATCGGTGCGCTGATGGCCGGCTCGGCGCTGATGGGCATCGCCGGCGCCTTCCTCACGCTGAGCGCCTTCAACGCCTTCTACTTCAACATGGTCAACGGCCGCGGCTGGGTCTGCGTGGCGCTGGTGGTGTTTGCGTCGTGGCGGCCGGGCATGGCGCTGGTGGGTGCGCTGCTGTTTGCCTTCTTCGACGCGCTGCAACTGCGCCTGCAGCAGGGCGGCGGCGGCGTGTTCGGGCTTGACCTGCCTTACCAGGTTTTCCTGATGCTGCCGTATGCGATGGCCATCGTGGCCCTCATCCTGGTGGCGCGGCGGGCCCGCTACCCCCAAGCCTTGATGAAGCCGTACCGGAAAGGCGAGCGTTAGGCGATCATCGGGGCTCCGGACGGAGAACTCACCATGGCCCATGAGCCAAGCGTCCACGCCCCCGGCAAGGGCCACGACAAAGGCGACAAGGAAGCGCTCAACGAAGCCGTGCGCCTGCTGCGCAAGACCTCGACCGTGCGCGAACGCTGCGCCAACATCACCGCCCATGTGGCGGCGGGGCGCTCGGAGCACTTTGCGCTGGACCGCTCGCGCCTGCCCGACGTGGCGCGCCGCGTGGCGCGGCTCACGCAGGAGCGTTACCCCGGCGGCCAGGTGCCGCTGAACAGCCGCTGGCGGCACTTCGCCGCCGGCGGGGTCGACCGCAAGGCGCTGATGGACCAGCGCTGCGCCGGCCTGGCGCCGGCCGAGCTGGCGCGCAGCCGCATGGACCTGGCGGTGGTGGGCGTGCTGCTGGGCGCCGGCGCAGGCGGCGATTGGCACTTCGTCGAACCCGGCACGCAGCGCCGCTACACGCGCAGCGAAGGCGTGGCCGTGGCCGGCTTCCACGCCTTCATGGGCGGCGCGTTTTCCACCGACATGCGCACGCCGATGCGGGTGGACGCCGCCGCGCTGGAGCGGGTGGACGCCGAGCAGCTGGGCCGCTTGTTCCAGGTGCGCGACGACAACCCGCTGGTGGGCCTGGACGGCCGGGTGCTGCTGCTGCAGCGACTGGGCACGGCGCTGCGCAAGCGGCCCGACATCTTTGGCGACCCCGGCCGGCCGGGGCGGCTGTTCGACCTGCTGTGCAACCCGCTGGTGGGCACCGGCAGCACGATGCAGCGCATCAGCGTCAAGCGTGTGTCGCTGGGCCAGATCCTGCGTGCGCTGCTGAAGGGTTTTGGCGGCATCTGGCCGAGCGGGCCCATGTGGCTGGGCAAACCCATGGGCGACTGCTGGCCCCACCCGGCCGCCGGTGGCAGCGGCCTCAGCGCCGGGCGCGTGCCCTTTCACCACCTCAGCCAGTGGCTGGCCTGTTCGCTGGTGGAGCCCTTCGAGTGGGCCGGCATCGCGGTGGAAGGCCTGGACGACCTGACCGGCCTGGCCGACTACCGCAACGGCGGCCTGCTGCTGGACGCGGGTGTGATCGTGCCGCGCGACCCGGCCTTTGCCGCCCGCACCTACACCGCCGCCGACCCCTGGGTGATCGAGTGGCGGGCCCTCACCGTCTGCCTGCTGGACGAGGTGGCGCGGCTGGTGCGCGCCGATCTCGGCCTGCCCAAGCTGACGGTGGCGGCGGTGATGGAAGGTGGCACCTGGCTCGCGGGCCGGCAGATCGCGGCCGAGCGCCGGCCCGGTGGCCCGCCACCGGTGCGTCTGGCCAGCAACGGCACCATCTTCTGACGCGCGGAGGCCATGGACGCCCCGGTGCTGGCCTTTGGCCCGCTGCTGCGCCACTGGCGCCAGCACCGCGGCCTGACGCAGCTGGCGCTGGCGCTGAACGCCGAGGTCTCGTCGCGCCACCTGTCGTGGCTGGAGGGCGGCAAGTCGCTGCCCAGCCGCGCGATGCTGCTGCGCCTGGCCGAACGGCTGGACGTGCCGCT
>CAYTWU010000130.1:0-9323 GCA_964442175.1 uncultured Rubrivivax sp. | reverse complement strand
GAAACGCAGCGGCGTTGTGGTGAGCACCCGCGCCAATCGGATCACGCTCGACAAGTTCTTTGCTGACTGGTTCGAGAACGCGCCTCACCGCGCGTCGCAGAACTGGCGCCGAGAACAGCGAAACCTCTACGACCGGTTCGTCTCACCCGTCATCGGCAAGCGCCGACTGCGGGACGTGACGAGCCCCGTCGTCTCGCAGGTGTTTCGCTACGAGAAGTTGGCCGAGAAGCAGCCGGGCACGGGCACGGCTGCAGCGAACGCCTGCACTTCGGCCAGCGACAGGTAATTGGCACCCGACAGCTGCACGCGCACGGTGTCGGCCACCAGGGCGTCGAACGAGAAGCTCTGCGTTTCGGGGCTGGCGCCGGCCAAGAACTGGCTGGCCACCATGCTGCCGTCCTTCCACAGCGAGACCGTGTAGTCCGACAGGCGCTCGCTGCAGCAGTCGGTGCGGTTCCACACCACCACCTCGCCGATGGCAGCGTCGGCCGCCAGCGCCACCTGCCACCAGGCCTGGGCCTGGTGGTCGGTGTGGCTCACCGAGCCCACCCCATGGCTGCCCGAGGTGTTGCCGTCGTTCGCCTTCCAGGCGGCCCCGTCGTAGCTGGTGCTGCTTTGCGTGGCCATGCCGGTCAAGGCGAGGTTGGTCTGGGCGCCGGCGGTGGCCGCCACCAGCAGGCCGGCCAGGGTGATCAGGGGTCGTTTCATGCGCTTCTTCCATCCGGGTTCAATCGGGATGGCTGCACTGTAGGAAGCTGCCGTCAATCGGCCATCAACGGCCATCAACGGCCACCGAGCGCCGCGGCCAGCTGGCCGCCCAGCGACGGGTCCAGCGGCTGGTCGGGCCGCCACCAGCGCCGGGCCTCTTCGGCCTGCGGCCTGCTGCCATGTTGCAGCACGGCCACCATCACCACGGCGTGGGCCCGGTAGGCGTCGGTCAGCGGCAGTGTGTCCAGCGCGGCCTGGATGGCGGCGTCGGCACCGGCGGTGTCGCCACGCCGGGCCGCCAGCGCGATGCACTTGGCCCAGGCGAAGCAGCGCACGGTCGGGTCGTCGGCCTGGCTCAGGCGCCGGTACAGCGGTTCGGCCTCGGTGTGCCGGCCCTGTGCCCAGTACAGGTAGGCCAGGTTGTTCATCAGGGCGGGTGTGCCGTCGTACTCGCCCAGGGCCAGCGCCTGCTCGCCCAGCGCAATGGCTTCGTCGACCCGGCCGAGGTCGGGCAGGGTCCACAGCAGGTTCAGCGTGGCGTCGACCTCCGCGTGCCGCGCGCCCAGGGCCCGGGCGGTCGCCAGGGCCTCCTCGTGGAAAGGCAGGCCCTGGCCCGGGCGACCGGCCGAGTCGTGGGTCGTTCCCATCGTGCTGAGCAGGGAGACCAGGTCCTCGCCCGGCGGCTCGCGGCGCAGGCGCACCAGCAGCGGTTGCAGCAGGGCCAGGTTGCCGTCGAAATCGCCAGCCTCGTAGGCCAGGCGGCCCCGCAGCATCAGCAGCGCACGGTCTTCCGGGTCGATGAGCGCGGCCTCGGCGACAGGTGCCTCGGCGTCGGCCAGGCGTCCCTGCTGGATCGCCAGGTCCGCCAGCAGCACCAAGGCTTGCAGGCGGGTCGTCGGGTCGGGCAACGATGCAAGCGCTTGCGCCGCAGCATGGCGGGCACCGTCGACATCCCGGACCTCCAGCGCCGTGCGCGACAGGGCCACGAGCAGCCGGGCGCGCCGCGCCGGGTCCTGGCAGCGTGCCAGGGCGCGGCGCAGCGTTTCGCTGCCCGCGGCGTGCAGCCCGCGCCGGCGGTCCTGCACCGCGGCACGGGTCTGGTGCTCGACGGCGGCGTCTTCATCACCGGCGGCCCAGGCGTGTTCCGCCAGCCGGTGGGGCGGCAGCAGCGCGTGCCCATGCTGCAGCAGCGCGGCGTGGATGGCCTGTTGCACGGGCTCGGGCAGGTGGCGCAGCAGGGCTTCGCGCACCAGGGCGTGTGCAAACTGGCGCTCGTGGAGCACGGCACGGGTCTGTGCTTCGGCCAGGGCCTGGCCGATGGTCCACAGCGGCAGGCCGGTGGCCGCGGCCAGCAGGGCAGGCTGGCGGGCATCGCCCGCCACCGCCGCGGCCGTGAGCACCTGGCGTGTCGCCGGCCCCAGGTCGGCCAGGCGGCGGTCGATCAGTGCCCACACCCGCGCTGGCACCGCCAGGCCGGTGTCATCCAGGCTCACGGCATCCTGGGCACTGGACCAACCCTGAGGTGTGGCGCTGAGATGCCCGCTCTCGAAGAGCGCGCGCAGGAGTTCGAGCGCGAAGAACGGCTGGCCGCCGCTGTGGCGGTGCAGCCAGCGGGCCAGGTGCTGGGGCGGTGTTTCCTGGCCCGACAGGCGCCTCAGCATCTCGATGAATGCGGCCGGGTCCAGCGGCTTCAACGCCAGCTGTTCGACAGCGGCAAGGGTGTGCAACTCCTGCAGCCAGTCGGCCACCGCCGGTGGCGGCGGGGCGGCGCGCATCGTGGCGCGCAGGGCCAGCCGGCCGCCGCGGCGCAGCAGGTCGATCAGGTTCAGCAGCGCCGGGTCGGCCCACTGCAGGTCGTCCACCACCACGGGACGGTCCAGCGACGCCAGCAGCCGTGCGGCAGCAGGCAGCAGGCGGCCCACGCTGGCGGTGCCCGGCCCGCTGCCCTGCACGGCCGGCGCCAGTTCCGTCCAACCGGGCTGACCGGCCAGGCTGTCCTGCATGTCGTCCAGATAGTCCAGCAAGGCCGCCAGCGGTTGCGCGCTGCGTCCTTCCCGGCACGACAGCCAGACGGCGTCCGGGCAGGCCTCCTCCAGCAGGCGGGACTTGCCGATGCCCGGCGGCCCGACCACCAGCCACAGGCCTGGGCCTGCCGCGGCCAGCCGGGCCAGTTCGTCGCCGCGGCCGACACAGGGCGGATGCCGCAACGCGTGGGGCACCGGCGCTTCAGCGTCGCCAGCGGGGCCGGCGTCGGGCGCACGCACGTGCCCGACCGCGGTGGCCGGTTCTGCCGGGCCACGCGCCAGCAGGTCCTGCAGTGCCGTCCGCTCCAGCGCCAGCCAGTCCTGCAGCGCCGGGAAGCCCGCCAGCGACATGCCGCTCAGCAGCGGCAGCCGGTGCAGCCGGCGCACGGCAGACCAGTCGGCCGCGCCTGCGGCCGCGCGCAGCGCGTGCACGTCGCAGGCCAGTGCCACGCGCACCCGGCGCTGCTCCACCTGCAGCCATTCGGCCAGGCCCCAGCCGGCGAGCAGTTTTTTCATGCGGTGCAGGTTCACGCGCAGGTTGTGCTGGGCCTCGGCCTCGGGCTTGTCGGGCCAGAACAGGCCGGCCAGTGCCTCGCGGGTGACCCAGTCGCCGTGGTGGCCCAGCACCGCCAGCAGGTGGCCGGGCACGTTGCTGGGCAGGTCCAGCCGCTGGCTGCCGTGCTGCAGATGCGGCACGTCCAGCAGGACCAGGCGCGGGCCGGATGTCATGGATGTCGCGCATGCTACGGGGCCGGCTCCTAGAATGAAACCATCCCACCAGGAGACGCCGATGAACGCCCCGCTGCCGAACGAAGTCCTGCCCCAACACGAACGCCGGCCGCTGCCGGCGGTGATGCTGCAGGCCTTGCGCGACCGGTTTGGCGACCGCTGTTCGACCACCGCAGCGGTGCGCGAACAGCACGGCCGCGATGAATCGCCCTTCCCGGTGACACCGCCTGACGCGGTGGTGTTCTGCGAGAGCACCGAGGATGTGGCCTTTGTCGTCAGCCAGGCCGCTGCCCATGCGGTGCCGGTGATCCCCTTCGGCGTGGGTTCGTCGCTGGAAGGCCACCTGCTGGCGGTGCAGGGTGGCGTCAGCATCGACCTGTCGCGCATGACGGCCGTGGTGCGCGTGAACGCCGAGGATCTGACGGTCACGGTGCAGGCCGGCGTGACCCGCGAGCAGCTCAACCGCGAGGTCAAGGACCTGGGCCTGTTCTTCCCGATCGACCCCGGCGCCAACGCCAGCCTGGGCGGCATGGCGGCCACCCGCGCCAGTGGCACGAACGCCGTGCGCTACGGCACCATGCGCGAGAACGTCCTGGGCCTGACGGTGGTCACAGCCAGCGGCGAGGTCATCCAAACCGGCACGCGCGCCAAGAAAAGCAGCGCGGGTTACGACCTGACGCGCCTGTTCGTCGGCAGCGAAGGCACGCTGGGTGTGATGACCGAGGTCACGCTCAAGCTCTACCCGCTGCCCGAGGCCGTGAGCGCGGCAATCTGCCACTTCCCCGACGTGGACGCGGCGGTCAAGGCCACGATCCAGACCATCCAGATGGGTGTGCCCATTGCCCGCTGCGAGCTGCTGGACGCCAACGCCGTGCGTTACGTCAACGCGCAGAGCAAGCTGGGCCTGCGCGAGCAGCCGCTGCTGCTGATGGAGTTCCACGGCAGCGAGGCGGGTGTGAAGGAACAGGCCGAGCTGGTGCAGGCCATCACCGCCGAGCTCGGCGGCGAGGACTTCCAGTGGGCCAGCACGCCCGAAGAGCGCACCCGCTTGTGGACCGCGCGCCACAAGGCCTACTTCGCCGGCATGCAGGCCAACCCCGGCTGCCGCACCGTGACCACCGACACCTGCGTGCCGATCTCACGCCTGGCCGAGATCCTGCAGTCGTCCATCGACGAAGCCGATGCCTGCGGCCTGCCGTACTACATCGTCGGCCACGTCGGCGATGGCAACTTCCACCTCGCCTACCTGGTGAAGGAAGGCGATGCCGAGCAGCGCGCCGTGGCCGAGCGGCTGTCGATGCAGATGGTGCAGCGCGCCATCGCGCTGGAGGGCACCTGCACCGGCGAACATGGCATCGGCCTGCACAAGATGGGTTTCCTGGTCGACGAAGCCGGCGCCGGCGCGGTGGCCTTGATGCGCGAGATCAAGCGGGCGCTGGACCCGAAAAACATCATGAACCCGGGGAAGATTTTCGCGCTTTGAAGTACCCGCGATGCCTTGTGTTCAAGGCGCCCACAACGCGCCGTCGAAACGTTTAACAGAATGTTTTTCGTGGCTTTTGTTTTGAGCGCCAAGTTCTTGATTTAGAACAGGAATTCGCTACTGCTCCGCTTGGCATGCTCTGTGCTAAGGCGCCTGAGTCCGACCGGCCCGGGCGGTCCGGCCGCCGGTCGCGGCAGCATTCCAAAGGAGCGAGACATGCAGATCAGGATCATCGCGCTGGCCGCCGCCTTGGTGGCCAGCGGGGCCCAGGCGGCCACCGTGGATTGGCGGCAAGGCTCGGGCAACTCGGGCGACTTCTTCACCGTCACCAGCGGCACGGCCGACGTGGCCAACGGCACGGGCACCTTGACGCTGGGCCTGCGTGCGGTGCAACGCAATGTGGGCACCATCACCCCCGTCGGCAACGTGTACCACGCCAACGCCGGCCCGGGCGCCCAGCCCAACCGGGCGTGGTGGAACTTCGACATCTATGCCGGCTTCACCGACATGGTCTCGCCCAACGGCTTTGTGGCCGCCGACACGGTGCGGCTGGACGCACTGTCCAGCCTGACCCTTCAGATCAACAGCTACGGCGGGTCCACCCCGGGGGCGGCCAGCTTCAACCTGCTCGATGCCGGGCTGCGTGGCGCGATCGACTGCCACGTCACCGGCTGCGTCAACGGCTCGGAGTTCAACCAGGATGCGACCCTGCTCGACGCCGATCCGAACCTGCAGAACGCCAAGCAGTACTTCAATTCGTCGCAGAACGCGACCTTTGCGCCCTGGTTCAACAGCTTCAACTTCCTGCTGCCGGCGTTCTATGACTTCACGTTGACGGCCATGGATGCCACGGGCCAGACCTTGACCACCACGATGCGTGTGAACGTGGGCAACTACGTGCCGGAGCCCGGCAGCTTCGCGCTGGCGGGCCTGGCGCTGCTGGGCCTGGTGGGCGCTCGCCGCCGCCAGGCGCGCTTGTCTGCTTAGGCACCAGGGCGCCCCAGAACGAGAAAGGGACCGCAGTGGCGGTCCCTTCGTGATCTCTGCCCGCCTCGGCGGGCCGGTGGGACGTGCCGGTCAGCTGCGGCGGCGCAGGCGGGCAGCGCCGATCAGGCCCAGCCCCACCAGGGCCAGCGTGCCCGGCTCGGGCACGGCGCTGATGTTGTCCACGCGGAAGCAGTTCGAGGCCTGGCCGCCGCAATTGAAGACGTTGGCGATGCCGTCGTCTGCTGCGGAAATGAACAGGTAGCGCGTCGCGAAGTTGATCGTGAAGGGGTTGCCGGGGGAGCCGCCTTGGATCAGGTGGTTGTCCAGCGGGTCGGCAGCGTTGCTGGCATCGAAGCTGTCGCCCGTCCACACGTTGATGTTTTCCGGATTGCCGCCTGTGTTGCGGTACGCACCGAGCCGGATGGTCAGGCTGACGAAGTGCAGGTTGCCAAAGTCGAACAACAAGCCTTCCACCGCCGCCCCGTTGGTGTCGACTTGGCCAGGGTTGCTGCCGAGGCCGCTGTTGACGCCCAGCGCGTTGGCCGCACGGGACACGTTGGCGGCGGTCCACGGATCGCCTGCGAGGCTGCGGTAGGCCGAGGCAGTGACCACGTAGCCGGCCGGGCCAAAGTCTTCCGTCGGGCCCAGGTTGTTGTTGTCGTTGCCGTTGAAATCGTAGTTCACGATGCCGGCTTGGGCCGTGCCGGCGAAGGCCAGGCTGGTGACGCAGGCCGCCAGGGCGTGGCGGACGAAGTGGCTGCTGTACATGGGGGACTCCTCGACCTGTAGCTGGTTGCAACAAGCCAAGCGAATGCCGTGCCAAGTAAAAAACTATTTATGAATCAATAAGTTATGGCAATTTCTGAAGGTCGCGTCAAGCAGCCTGTCAATACCTCCGACAGCGCCCTCCGCTGCCGGCCACCCTCAGACCTGGAAGTAGTCGCGGTACCAGGTCACAAAGCGTTGAATGCCGTCATCAATCGTGGTCCCGGGCGCGAACCCGACCCAGTCTTGCAGCGCCGCCACGTCGGCGTACGTGGCCGGTACATCCCCGGGCTGCATCGGCAGCAGGTTCTTCCGGGCGGTCATGCCCAGCGCACGTTCGATGGCGCCGATGAAGTCCAGCAACGGCACCGGCTCGTGGTGGCCGATGTTGAAGATGCGGTAGGGCGCGTGGCTGCTGCCCGGGCCATGGCTGCCGGCGGGCAGGCGGGGGTCGGCGGTGGCGGCGCGGTCGTTCACGCGCACCACGGCTTCGACGATGTCGTCGATGTAGGTGAAGTCGCGGCGCATGTCGCCGTGGTTGAAGACGTCGATCGGCCGGCCTTCGAGGATGGCCTGGGTGAACAGGAACAGCGCCATGTCCGGCCGGCCCCAGGGGCCGTACACGGTGAAGAAGCGCAGGCCGGTGGTCGGCAGGCCGTACAGGTGGCTGTAGGTGTGCGCCATCAGCTCGTTGGCCTTCTTGGTGGCCGCGTACAGGCTGACGGGGTGGTCCACCGCGTGGTGTTCGGCAAACGGCATCTGCGTGTTGCCACCGTAGACGCTGGAGCTGGACGCGTAGGTGAGGTGCTGGACCTGTTGGTGCCGGCAGCCTTCGAGCACGTTGACGAAGCCGAGCAGGTTGCTGTCGGCATAGGCGTGCGGGTTCTGCAGCGAATAGCGCACACCCGCCTGGGCCGCCAGGTGCACCACACGCTCGAAGCCTTCGGCGGCGAACAGCGCCGCCAGGCCGGTGCGGTCCGCCACGTCCAGCTGCACGAAGCGGAAGCCGGGCCGCGGCAGCAGGCGCGCCAGACGGTCGCGCTTGAGCTGCACGCTGTAGTAGTCGTTCAGGTTGTCGAGGCCGACCACCTCGTCGCCGCGTGCCAGCAGCCGTTCGCAGGTGGCCGCACCGATGAAGCCGGCCGCGCCGGTGACGAGGATTTTCATGCGTTCAGACGGGTTGCCGGCGCTTGCTGGGGAGTCCGAGACCGGAGCCGGGCATCATAGGGTCCGAGCCGCCGGCCTCGACGTGACGGAATGGGCGTTGCGCGCCCTGGCGGTACCCCACAAGGAACTCTGCATGTGCCCTCGATTCCGCCTGCGGCCGGCTGCCGCTGCTGGCTTGCCCGCCCTGGGCCTGGCCCTGTTGTCCGCCTGTGGCGGTGGTGGGGGTGAAGACCCAGCCGCCATCGTCGTGATCCCCGACGGCCCCCGGGCCGTGGCGGCGTCCGCCGGCACCGACGTGAACACCGGCAACTACACGCAGCTGGCCGCGCCCCTGGTGCGCGGTCTGCTCAGCGGCGGTGCCAGCGATCTGCTCAACCCCGTTGCGGCGGACCGCGCCACGGCCCAGGCCGCCGCAGCCGCGCCGCTGCCGACGGCCACCACGCACCTGGGGCGCACCCTGCTGGCCTGGTTGCAGCGCCTGCCCGACCCGGCGCGCAAACAGGCCGCGGCGGTGAGCACGCAGACGCTGTCCTGCGCGCTGGGCGGCTCGTTGACGATCACCGTGGACGACGCCGACAACAACAGCCGCCTGGGTGCGGGCGACCGCATCAGCGTGCTGGCCTCGGCCTGCCGGGACGATGCCAGCCTGCCGGCGGCCAGCGGCGGGTTTTCGATGACGGTGAACGCGGCCGTGCTCAATGGCAACGGCGAACCGACGGCGCTGGACGTGTCGGCCAGCTTCCAGGCGTTCACGCTGGACGGCTTTGGCAGCATGACCGGCGGTTTTCGCCTCTGGACCCGGCCCGAGACGGCGGCCAGCACCCGGCTGCGGCTGAGCTTCCTGGACACCAGCGTGACCGAGCTGTCCGGCACCGTGGTCTACAGCTTCGACATCGACGGCCTGGCCAACGCCAGCAGCGCCAGCTTCGAGATCAGCGGCGGGCTGGGCATTGCCGGGCAGACCTATGCGCTGGCCACGCCCACACGCCTGAGCGGCGCCCCGGAGGGGTCACCTTCTGCCGGTACCGTGACCCTGCGTGACGCGGCCGGTGACACGCTGCGGGTGCTGGCCCGCAGCGCCACGACGCTGGACCTGGAGTTCCTGCCCGCCGGGGCCGCCACGCCGACGGCTTCGACCACGGGGCTGCTCTGGACCGATTTCGACAGTTGACCCTCACGCAGCCTGCGGCGGTGCCGGCACCTGCCAGCGCTTGGTGATCTCGCCGGCTGCGTTGGTGCTTTCCAGCTGCACGCCAAAGCCCCAGAGCCGGGCGACATGCTTGAGCACCTCTTGCGCGGAATCGTGCAGCGGCCGGTCCTTGTGCTGGAAGTGGCGCAGGGTCAGCGAGCGGTCGCCGCGCAGGTTGACGTTCCAGACCTGGATGTTGGGCTCGCGCGAGCCCAGGTCGTACTGCCGCGCCAGCGATTCGCGCACGCGCTTGTAGCCGCTGTCGTCGTGG
>CAYTWU010000129.1:0-9377 GCA_964442175.1 uncultured Rubrivivax sp. | reverse complement strand
AGGCTGCGGTCGATGACCAGCACGCCGTCGGCCATCTCCTGGATCACCAGCCGGTTCAGCTGCGCCTGCCGTCGTGCCAGTTCCAGGCTGTCGCGGGCGGCGGCCTCTTCGCGTGTGAGGCGGCTGGCCAGTTCGCCGGCCAGGAGGGCGATGACAAACAGGCCGATGCCCGCCAGGCCGGCGCGGGTCAGTGCCACGGTGGGATCGGCGGTGCGCAGACCCGTTTCCCAGGCACCGAACAGCAACAGCAAGGCCACGGTGGCGGTCGTGCCCAGGGCGACCATGCGGGGCATCAGCACCCCGGTCATCAGCACCGGCAAGACCAGCAGGGCGGCAAAGTTGAAGCTGGTCGAACGGTCCAGCAGGTGCAGGGCGACAAACACGACCACGTCCACGCCGATCGTGGACACCCATTGCCAGCGCAAGGCGGCCGGTGAGGGCGTGGGCTGGGCCAGGGTCTCGGCCAGCGAACGGAATCGCGGCAGGACCCAGACCACCAGCGCCAGCACGGCATAGGTCAGGCACAGGCTGGTGGTCAAGGTGGGGCTGGGGACCTCGGCCAGGCTGGCCGCCACCTGCGCCAGCACCAGCGCCAGCCCGAGCGCGGCGCGCGCCGCGGCGTAGATGCGGGCCACGCGCAGCAGCGCGCTGCCTTCGGTGCTGGGGTCTGCACTTTCCCGGGCCGCGAACCGGGAGTCGGCGGCCTGCGTGTCAGGGCCGGCGCGCTGCCGGCGGTCGTGCTGCCGGCGGTCGCCGGTGCGCCGGTCCTGGCGGCGGCGGTCAACCGCGGGTGCCGTCATGGCGGTTCAGCGCGGGCCGGCCAGGCGGTGCGCCTCGCTGCAGTAGAGGCGTCCCTGGGCATCGGGCAGGGCCTCGGCCTGCGGCAGCCGCAGGTCGCAGTGGGCGCAGGCCACCATCGCGGCCAGCGTGGGCGCTGCTTTTTTATCGGCCGTGGCGGCGCGTCGGGCCGCGGGCGGGTGGCGCTTGCGCAGCAGCAGCCACAGGCCGACCACCACGACGACGAGGACCAGCACGTACTTCATCGTCAGCGATCAGGCGCTGCGCCGCAGCAGCACTTCAACGACGAAGCGCGAGCCGGCGTAGGCCAGCAGCAGCAGCAGGGCGCCGGCGTACAACCAGCGCGTGGCCTTGCGGCCGCGCCAGCCGCGCAGGCGTCGTCCGGCCAGCAGGGCCGCAAACACGCCCCATCCGAGCAAGGAGAACACCGTCTTGTGGTCCCAGGTCCAGCGCACGGTGGTCAACACACCCAGCAGCAGCGTGGCCGTCAGCACGGCAAAGCCGGCTTCGACAAAACGGAAGGTCAGCCGCTCCAGTTGCAACAGCGGCATGCCAAAGGCCGAAGGCGCCGCACCGCGTTGCAGGCGCAGCCGCCGTTCGGCACTGTCCAGCAGCAGGGCGTGCAGCACGGCTGCGCCGAACAAGCCGTAGGAACCGACGCCAAGCACGAAGTGCAGCGGCGCCCAGGGCGAGGCCATGGGCCGCGGTTCGCCAGGGAACATCCAGGCCACGGCCACCGCCGCTGCACCCGCCAGCGCCAGCATCCGGCGCACCGTCGGCAGCGGCACGAGGCGGCTCTCTACCGTGTGCACGGCCAGCACCAGCCAGACCGTCATCGAGAGGACCGGTGCAAAGCCCAGGCGCGCACCGGGCGCCTCCTGACCCCAGCCGCCAATGTCCAGCAGCAGCAGCACGAAGTGGGTGCCCCAGCCCAGCACCAGCGCCGCGGCCGACCAGCGGCTGGCCTTCTCCGTGGGCCAGGCCGCTGCAGCGTAGGCCAGCATCGCCAGCCCGGCCAGGGGCGCGAGGCCGGCCCAGGCGGCGGGACCCGAGGTCGGTAAGATCATGGTCCCCAGTGTACCGACCCCGCCCGGCCCGCCCGGGCCCGCCTGCGCCCATGGCCACCACCCTCACCGACCGCCTGTCGCGCCTGGTCAAGACCATGCGCGGGCAGGCCCGCATCACCGAATCGAACGTGCAGGACATGCTGCGCGAGGTGCGCATGGCGCTGCTCGAAGCCGACGTGGCGCTGCCGGTGGTGCGCGACTTCATCCAGCGGGTCAAGGACAAGGCGCTGGGCCAGGAGGTCGTGGGCTCGCTGAATCCCGGCCAGGCGCTGGTGGGCATCGTGCACAAGGAACTCGCCGCGACCATGGGTGAGGGCGTGGCCGACATCAACCTCGCCACGCAGCCCCCCGCCGTCATCCTGATGGCCGGCCTGCAGGGCGCCGGCAAGACCACCACCACGGCCAAGCTGGCCAAGCACCTGGGTGAGAAGCGCAAGAAGAAGGTGCTGACGGTCTCGGCTGACGTCTACCGGCCCGCCGCCATCGAACAGTTGAAGACCGTCACCGGCCAGGCCGGCGCCACCTGGTTCGCCTCCACGCCCGACCAGCAACCGCAGGACATCGCGCTCGCGGCACTGGACCACGCGCGCAAGCACCACTTCGACGTGCTGCTGGTCGACACCGCCGGCCGGCTGGCCATCGACGAAGCGCTGATGGCCGAGATCCGCGCGCTGCACGTGGCGGTGCACCCGGTGGAGACGCTGCTGGTGGTCGACGCCATGCAGGGCCAGGACGCGATCAACACCGCCCGCGCCTTCAAGGAAGCGCTGCCGCTGACCGGCATCGTGCTGACCAAGCTCGACGGTGATTCTCGCGGCGGCGCGGCGTTGTCGGTGCGCCAGGTGACGGGGGCGCCGATCAAGTTCGCCGGCGTGTCGGAAAAGATCGACGGCCTGGAGGTCTTCGACGCCGAGCGTCATGCCGGCCGTGTGCTGGGCATGGGCGACATCCTGGCCCTGGTCGAGCAGGTGCAGAGCGGGGTCGACATCGCGTCGGCACAGAAGCTGGCCGACAAGGTCAAGTCGGGTGGGTTCGACCTCGACGACTTCCGCGAGCAGATCTCGCAGATGAAGAAGATGGGGGGCTTGTCCAGCCTGATGGACAAGCTGCCCAGCCAGCTGGCGGCCAAGGCCCAGGGCGCCGACATGGACCGTGCCGAGCGCGACGTGCGCCGCATGGAAGGCATCATCTGCGCGATGACGCCGCTGGAGCGCCGCAAGCCCGAGCTGATCAAGGCCAGCCGCAAGCGCCGCATCGCCGCCGGCTCGGGGGTTCACGTGCAGGAGGTCAACCGCCTGCTCAACCAGTTCGAGCAGATGCAGGGCATGATGAAGAAGATGAAGGGCGGCGGCCTGATGAAGATGATGAAGCGCATGGGCGGCCTGCCCGGCATGCCCCGCTGAAACGTGACGGAGTGCACACCCATCGCCGGGTGTGCGTGATGGGTGAAACGTCTCGATACGCCTGTTCCTCGCACCACCGTTGAGTTGGGGATGGCGCGGCCGTAGTGTTCGGCACCAAGCACGCACCTCCGGCGCCCATGAACTCCCTCGACCCCTTGTCTGCTGCCGCGCTGGTCACTGCGGCCCTGTTGATGCTGAGCCTGCTGGTGGTGCGCCGCCGTCAGCGGGGCCAGGCACGCAGCGCCCGCCAGGACGCGCTGGACACCGTGGCGGCCTGGCCACCGGAAGCGGCGCGCATCCTGAACGTCAACGAGCGCCAGGCCTATGACCTGCTGCGCCGGGCCCTGCCCGGGTTCATGGTGCTGGCCCAGGTGCCGTTGTCACGCTTTGTGCGCGTGCCCACGCGCAATTCCTACAGCGACTGGCTGCAGCGTGTGGGCCAGCTCAGTGCCGACCTGGTGGTGTGTGATGTGGGCTCGCGTGTGCTGGCGGTGATCGACATCCGCTCGGCCGACGAAACCGCCCGCAGCCGCCGCCGCCACGAGCGCATGGCGCGTGTGCTCAAGGCCGCGGGCATCCGTGTGCACACCTGGCGCGCCGACGATCTGCCCTCGGCCAGCGAGGTGCGCAGCAGCATCGGCTCGGTGCTGGTGGACAACGCGCCGCGTGGCACGGCCTCGCGCCCGATGCCGCTGATCCCGGTGGCCGACATCGCCGAGATCCTGGCCGAAGGGGATGCGCTCGACCACACGATGGAGCCCGTGCCTTCGGGCTTCTTCGAGGAGCTGGAGCCGGCGCAGCGCTGACCGTCTTCAGCTCAGCAGGGCCTGCGCAAACTCGGCCGCGTCGAAGGTCTGCAGGTCTTCCAGCTTTTCGCCCACGCCGATGAAGTAGACCGGCACCGCGCGGCCCACCTCGCGCTGCCAGGCGGCGATGGCGCAGAGCACACCGCCCTTGGCCGTGCCGTCGAGCTTGGTCACCACCAGGCCCGTGAGCTGCAGCGCGGCGTCGAAGGCCTGCACCTGGGCCAAGGCGTTCTGGCCGGTGTTGCCGTCAATCACCAGCAGCACCTCGTGCGGTGCACCGTCTTGCGCCTTGCCGATCACACGCTTGATCTTCTTCAGCTCGTCCATCAGGTGCAGCTGCGTGGGCAGGCGGCCGGCGGTGTCGGCGATCACGACGTCGCAGCCGCGCGCGCGGCCGGCGGTGACGGCATCGAAACTCACGGCGGAGGGATCGCCGCCTTCCTGCGCCACGATCTCGACGCGGTTGCGGTCGGCCCAGACACCGAGCTGCTCGCGTGCCGCGGCGCGGAAGGTGTCGGCCGCGGCCAGCAGCACCTTGCAGTCACCTTCGGCCAGGTGCCGCGTGAGCTTGCCGATGGTGGTGGTCTTGCCGGCGCCGTTGACCCCCGCAACCATGATCACGGTGGGCTTGGCTGCGCCGATCTCCAGCGCTTGCTGCAGCGGGCGCAGCCAGTCGGTGACGGCTGCGGCCAGCAGCGCCTTCACGGCCGCGGGCTCGGTGGTCTTGCTGTCCTTCA
Source organism: uncultured Rubrivivax sp. (assembly GCA_964442175.1). Lineage (GTDB taxonomy): Bacteria > Pseudomonadota > Gammaproteobacteria > Burkholderiales > Burkholderiaceae_C > Rubrivivax. Next base: position 4,566 of record CAYTWU010000129.1, on the reverse strand, counting down.
CGCGCCGCTTCAGGTCGGCCAGGAGCGCGGCCGTGGCCTTGGGGCCGGTGTCGGCCACCAGCAGGGCCGACTCCAGCTCTTCGTACAACGCGTCGTCGATGCGGGCGCCGGTGAACACCTGGGCCAGGCCGCTGCCGGTGCGCGCCAGGCCCTGGCGCAGGCGGGCCAGCCAGCCGCTGCGCTCGGGTGCCGGTGGTGGCGCTGCCGGCGGTTCGGCCGCGGCCACCGGGGCTGGCAAGGCCACCGTGACCGGGGTTTCGGGGGCCGGGGCGGGCGGGGCCTTTTTCTTGAAGAAACTGAACATGTGTCGGAGTTCTCGCGGGGGACTTTGCACGCCGCTGACCTACGCTATAATGCGGAGTTCAGGCGCTTTAGCTCAGCCGGTTAGAGCGACGGAATCATAATCCGCAGGTCCGGGGTTCGAATCCCTGAAGCGCCACCAGATGTTCCCCCGGCCCGAGGCAACCCCTCGGGCCGTTTTGTTCACAGCCCCTGGATCCACACCATGACCCGCTGTGTTGCACGTTCGGTGGCTGCGGCCGCCCTGGTCCTGGGCGCGCTGTCCGCCGCTGCCCAGCCCCGCAGTTTCCCGGCGGACCCGTTGCGCGGTGAGCTGCAGGTCCAGCAACCGCCCGAGGTGGTGCTGAACGGCCAGCCGGCGCGCCTGGCGCCTGGCGCCCGCATCCGCGGCGAGAACAACCTGCTGGTGCTGTCCGGCGCCCTGGCAGGGCAGAAGCTGACGGTGCACTACACCGTCGACAGCTACGGCCTGCTGCTCAACGTGTGGCTGCTCAGCGCCGATGAGCGTGCGCGCCAGCCCTGGCCACGCACTCCGGCCGAAGCCGCCAGCTGGCGCTTCGACCCCGTGGCCCAGACCTGGAGCAAACCATGAGCGAGTCCGCCGCCAAGAAGGTTTTCATTCGCACCTTCGGCTGCCAGATGAACGAGTACGACTCGGACAAGATGGCCGACGTGCTGGGTGCGGCCCAGGGCTACGAAAAAACCGACGACGTCGAACAGGCCGACCTGATCCTGTTCAACACCTGCTCGGTGCGCGAAAAGGCGCAGGAGAAGGTCTTCAGCGACCTCGGCCGCGTCAAGCACCTGAAACAGAAGGGCGTGCTGATCGGCGTCGGCGGCTGTGTCGCCAGCCAGGAGGGTGCGGCCATCGTCGAGCGCGCGCCCTATGTCGATCTGGTCTTCGGCCCGCAGACCCTGCACCGGCTGCCGCAGATGATCGCCGAGCGCCAGGCGCAACAGCGCCCGCAGGTGGACATCAGCTTCCCGGAGATCGAGAAGTTCGACCACCTGCCGCCGGCGCGTGTGGAGGGGGCTTCGGCCTTCGTCTCCATCATGGAGGGCTGCTCCAAGTACTGCTCCTACTGCGTGGTGCCCTACACCCGCGGTGAAGAGGTCAGCCGCCCGTTCGAGGACGTGCTGACCGAGGTGGCCGGCCTGGCCGACCAGGGTGTGAAGGAGGTGACGCTGCTGGGCCAGAACGTCAACGCCTACCGCGGCACCATGGGCGGCACGGCCGAGATCGCCGATTTCGCGCTGCTGCTGGAGTACGTGGCCGAGATCCCGGGCATTGAGCGCATCCGCTACACCACCAGCCACCCGAACGAGTTCAGCCAGCGCCTGATCGAAGCCTACGGCAGGATCCCGCAGCTGGTGAACCACCTGCACCTGCCGGTGCAGCACGGCAGCGACCGCATCCTGATGGCGATGAAGCGCGGCTACACCGCGATGGAATACAAGAGCACCATCCGCAAGCTGCGCGCGGTGCGGCCGGACATCAGCCTGTCGTCGGATTTCATCGTCGGTTTCCCTGGCGAAACCGAGGACGACTTCGGCAAGCTGATGAAGCTGATCGACGATGTCGGCTTCGATGCGTCCTTCAGCTTCATCTTCAGCCCGCGCCCCGGCACGCCGGCCGCCAACCTGCCGGACGACACACCGCGCGAACGCAAGCTGCAGCGGCTGCAGCACCTGCAGGCCACGATCGAGACCAATGTGCGCCGCATCGCCGCATCCCGCGTCGGCACCGTGCAGCGCATCCTGGTGGAAGGCCCGTCGCGCAAGGACGCGCAAGAGCTGATGGGCCGCACCGAGTGCAACCGCATCGTCAATTTCGACGGCGGCCCGCAGCGCGACCGGCTGATCGGCCAGATGCTGGACGTGGTGATCACCCAGGCCTTTCCGCACTCGCTGCGCGGGCAGGTGCGGGTCAACGACGACGCACGAAGCCCCGCCACCACAGCGTGAGCGCGACCACCACCACCATCGCGCCGTAGGTGGCCATGCGGCCGTCGCGGCCGAAGACCACCAGGCCCGCCAGCGTGACCACCGCAGCACCGAGCGATGCCGAAAGAGCGAGTGCTCGCCAACTTGTCGAGGCCAGTTCGCGCCGCCAGAGCAGCTTGGCCCCTGCAGCCGCCAGCAGGCCGGTGCCCACGGCCGGCGCGAAGAGGTTCAGCAGGTGCCAGAGGGCGTCCAGAGGGCTCATGGGGGTTGATGCCGATCAAATGTGGCCATCGGCGTGTCAAGAATCCATTCGCCGCCGGTGTCCTGTAAATCTTACAATCTCAGTGTGAGCGTCCTTGCCCTCGGCCTGAACCACACCACCGCGCCGCTCGACCTGCGCGGCCGGTTTGCGTTTGCGCCCGACCAGCTGCCCCCGGCGCTGCGCGGTTTCCGCGAGCGTTTGCAGCGGGCGGTGCCCGAGGCGGCGCTGATCTCCACCTGCAACCGCACCGAGCTGTATGTCGCGGCCGATCCGCGCCAGGCTGCTGAACTCGTGCGCCCGGCGCTGGATTGGCTGGCGGAGCAGGGCGGTGTCAGCGGCAGCCACCTGCAGGCCCACACCTATGTGCGCGAGGATCGTGAGGCCGCGCGCCATGCCTTCCGTGTGGCGTCGGGCCTGGATTCCATGGTGCTGGGCGAACCCCAGATCCTGGGCCAGCTGAAAGAAGCCGTGCGCCAGGCGGACGAAGCTGGCACGCTGGGCAGCACGCTGCACCAGCTGTTCCAGCGTTCGTTCTCGGTGGCCAAGGAGGTGCGCAGCTCCACCGAGATCGGCGCGCACTCCATCAGCATGGCGGCGGCGTCGGTGCGGCTGGCGGCACAGCTGTTTGAAGACCTGCGCGAGATCAAAGTGCTGTTCGTCGGTGCCGGCGAGATGATTGAACTGGTCGCCACGCACTTCGCCGCGCGCAGCCCCAAGGGCATGGCCGTGGCCAACCGCACGCTGGAGCGCGGCGAGCAGCTCGCCAGCCGCTTCGGTGCCCAGGCCTTGCGCCTGGCCGATCTGCCGGCGCGGCTGGGCGAGTTCGATGCCGTCATCTCCTGCACTGCCAGCAGCCTGCCCATCATCGGCCTGGGCGCGGTGGAGCGTGCGCTGAAGGCGCGCCGCCAGCGGCCGATGTTCATGGTCGACCTGGCCGTGCCGCGTGACATCGAACCCGAGGTCTCGCGCCTGTCGGATGTCTACCTCTACACGGTGGACGACCTGGCGGCCCTGGTCCAGTCCGCTGGCGAAAAGCGCCGCGCCGCGGTCGAGCAGGCCGAGGCCATCATCGACGCCGGTGTGCTGAGCTTCGCGCACTGGCTGGACCAGCGTGCCGCGGTGCCGCTGATCCAGGCCTTGCACCAGCAGGCCGACCAGTGGCGCGAGGCCGAACTGTTGCGCGCGCGCAAGCAGCTGGCCAAGGGCGAAGACGTCGAGGCGGTGCTGGAAGCCATGACCCGCGGCCTGACCCAGAAGCTGCTGCACGGCACGCTGGCCGAGTTGCGCGGCGCCGGCCAGCACGACCGTGAGCAGCTGGCTGCGATGGTGTCGCGCTTGTTCTTGCGCGGCCGCAGCGCCGATCCCGGCAGCGACGACGGCCGCTAGCGGCCCGTGGCCGACTGCCGTGCCCTGCGGGCCGGCAGTTGGTCGCACCACGCCCCTGCACGCATGAACCCCCGCCTGCGCCATCAATTTGAACGCCTTGCCATGCGCCTGGCCGAGCTGGACGCCAGCCTGTCCGATCCGCAGGTGATGGGCGACATCGGCCGCTGGCGCCGGCTGTCGCGTGAGCAGGCCGACGTGGCCGCAGTGGTCGCGCTGTGGCGCCGTCATGGCCAGCGCGAGGCCGACATCGCCACTGCGCGCGAGATGGCGGCCGACCCCGAATTCGCCGAGATGGCCGCTGCCGAAATCGTGCAGGCCGAGGCCGAGCTGCTGCAGTTGCAGGCGCAGTTGCGCCTGGCCCTGGTGCCGCGCGACCCGGACGATGAACGCAACGCCTTCCTGGAAGTGCGCGCCGGCACCGGCGGCGACGAGTCGGCCTTGTTCGCGGGCGATCTGGTGCGCCTGTACAGCCGCTGGTGCGAGCGCCAGGGCTGGCGGCTGGAGGTGATGAGCGAGAGCCCGGCCGAGCTGGGTGGCTACAAGGAGCTGGTGCTGCGCGTCGAAGGTGAGGGCGCCTACGGCCGCCTGCGCTTTGAATCGGGCGGCCACCGCGTGCAGCGCGTGCCCGCTACCGAGAGCCAGGGCCGCATCCACACCAGCGCCTGCACGGTGGC
>CAYTWU010000128.1:7285-9377 GCA_964442175.1 uncultured Rubrivivax sp. | reverse complement strand
GTGCACACGCGCCTGTCGGGCGTGGCCGACCACCTGGCCGACAACGACCTGCACGCGCTCGCCATCGCGCGCAGCATCGTCGCCAACCTGAACTGGCGCAAGGCCGAGCAGATCAAGCTGCTGCCGCCGCAGGCGCCGGCCTTCGACCCGGCCGAGCTGCACGGCGTGATCCCCACCGACGCGCGCAAGCCGTTTGATGTGCGCGAGATCATCGCCCGCATCGTCGACGGCAGTGATTTCGACGAGTTCAAGGCGCGTTACGGCGCCACGCTGGTGACGGGTTTTGCGCACATCGAGGGCATGCCCGTGGGCATCGTCGCCAACAACGGCGTGCTGTTCAGCGAAAGTGCGATGAAGGGCGCGCACTTCATCGAGCTGTGCTGCCAGCGGCGCATCCCGCTGGTCTTCCTGCAGAACATCACCGGCTTCATGGTGGGCCGCAAGTACGAGGCCGAGGGCATCGCCAAACACGGCGCCAAGATGGTCACGGCGGTGGCCACCGCGACGGTGCCCAAGTTCACGGTCATCATCGGCGGCAGCTTCGGCGCCGGCAACTACGGCATGTGCGGCCGTGCCTACAGCCCGCGGTTCCTGTGGATGTGGCCCAACGCACGGCTGAGCGTCATGGGCGGCGAGCAGGCCGCCAGCGTGCTGGCCACCGTCAAGCGCGACGGCATCGAGGCCAAGGGCGGCCAGTGGAGCGCGGCCGAAGAAGCCGCCTTCAAACAACCCATCCTCGACCAGTTCGAGCACCAGGCCCACCCGTACTACTGCAGCGCGCGGCTGTGGGACGACGGTGTCATCGACCCCGCCGACACGCGCCGTGTGCTGGCACTCGCGCTGAGCGCCAGCCTGAACGCGCCGATCCCGGACCGGCCGCAGTTCGGCGTCTTCCGGATGTGATGTACGATGTGTGCCATTGTTTGACTTGGTACACATCATGCGCACCAACATCGAAATCGACGACGCCTTGATGGCCGAGGCCATGAAAGCCGGCCCCTACACGACCAAGAAAGACGCGGTCGAAGCCGGCTTGAAGCTGCTGGCGCGGCAGGCGGCGTACCGCGAGATTCTCAAGTGGCGTGGCAAGCTGAAGTGGGAAGGGGACGAGTCCATCGACTGGACCGCCCCGGACACCGCATCGCAGCCGCCGTTGACGGTGCAGGAACCAGCACCCGGGAAGCGCCGTGCTCGTCGTTGACTCCAGCGTCTGGATCGACTTCTTCGCCGACGCGCCGCGTCCGGCGGTCGAGTTGCTGGACCAGCTGCTGGCGCATGGCGAGGTCCGTCTCGTGGTGCCTGATCTGGTGTTGTTCGAGGTGTTGCGTGGATTCCGGCAGGAGCCTCATCTGCGCCAGGCGCGCCGCCTGATGGAAAGCCTGAGCGTCGAAACGACGGCCAGCGCCGCGTTGGCCGTGGAGGCGGCAGAGCACTACCGCAGCCTGCGTGCGCGCGGCATCACGGTGCGCAGCCCGCTCGACGTGCTCATCGCCAGCTTCTGCATCGAACGCGACTACGCCTTGCTGCACAACAACCGCGATTTCGACGCCTTTGAACGCCACCGCGGCCTGCGCACCTGGAGACACTGATCATGGAATCGGCCTACCTCACCCACGACCACCAGCTGCTGCGCGACCAGGTCGCGCGTTTCCTGGCCGAGGAGGTGGAGCCGCACGCGCTGGCCTGGGAGGCCGAAGGCAAGGTGCCGCGCGAGGTGCTGCGCCGCATGGGCCGGGCCGGGCTGTTCGGGTTGATGTACGAATCGGCCTACGGCGGCGCCGAGGCCGATGCGCTGACCAACCTGGTCTTTGCCGAGGCGCTGAGCCAGAGCACCTTTGGCGGCTTCATCATCACCGTGCTCGTGCACACCGACATGGCCAGCCCGCACCTGCACCACGCGGGCAGCACGGCGCAGAAGGCGCGCTGGATGCCGGGCATCACCAGCGGGGAGCTGATCACGGCCGTCGGCATCACCGAGCCCGGCGCCGGCTCGGACGTGGCCGGGCTGCGCACCACGGCGCAGCGCGACGGCGACCACTGGGTGCTCAACGGCAGCAAGCTGTTCATCACCAACGGCGTGCACGCCGACCTG
>CAYTWU010000128.1:0-7275 GCA_964442175.1 uncultured Rubrivivax sp. | reverse complement strand
GGGCCGGGCAAACGTGACATCTCCATCATCGCGGTGGAAAAGGGCACGCCGGGCTTCAGTGTCGGCCGCCAGCTGGACAAGACCGGCTGGCGCTGCAGCGACACGGCCGAGCTGCACTTCAGCGATTGCCGCGTGCCGGCCGGCCACCTGCTGGGCCAAGAAGGCAAGGGCTTCTACGCCGTGATGAAGAACTTCCAGACCGAACGCATCGCGCTGGCGGCGATGGCCGTGGGCCATTGCACACAGGCGCTGCGGCTGGCACTGGACCACGTCAAGAGCCGGCAGGCCTTCGGCGGCACGCTCTGGGACCAGCAGACCGTGCGCCAGCGCATCGCGATGTGCGACGCCAAGACCCGTGCCGCGCGGGAGTACACCTACCACTGCGCCTGGCGCGTGACGCAGGGCCACGACATCGTGCAGGACGTGTCGTTGTTGAAGGCGCTCACCGGCGAGCTGGTCAATGAAGTGACGCAGACCTGCCAGCAGTTCCACGGCGGCATGGGCTACATGCACGGCACGCCGGTGGAGCGCCTGTGGCGCGACGCGCGGGTGCTGGGCATCGGTGGCGGCGCCACCGAGGTGATGCTGGACGAAGCCGCGAAGAGGTACTGAGCATGGACACACTCGACATCCAGGTCCACGGCCCCGTGGCCCGTGTCTACCTGAACCGCCCCGAGGTGCGCAACGCCTTCAACGACGGCGTGATCGCCGAGCTGACGGCCACCTTCACGCAGCTGGGCGAAGACAAGGGCCTGCGCGCCATCGTGCTCGGCGGCCACGGCAAGGCCTTCTGCGCCGGCGCAGACCTGTCGTGGATGCGCACGATGGCAGGCTACACCTGGGACCAGAACCGCGCCGACGCCGAAGCGCTGGCGCAGATGTTGTGGACGCTGTGGTCCTGCCCCCTGCCCGTGGTCGGCCGTGTGCACGGCGACTGTTACGCCGGTGGCCTGGGTCTGGCGGCGGTGTGCGACGTGGTGGTCGCGGCCGAAGGTGTGCAGTTCTGCCTCAGCGAAGCGCGGCTGGGCCTGCTGCCCGCGACCATCGGGCCCTACGTGGTCAAGGCGATGGGCGAGCAGGCCGCGCGGCGCTACTTCGTCACCGCCGAACGCTTCGATGCCCAGCGCGCGCAGCAACTGGGCTTCGTGCACGAGTGTGTGCCGGCCGACGCGCTGGACAGCACGGTTGAGCAGATCGTCGCGACGCTGGTGGCCAACGGCCCGGCCGCGGTGAAGGCCTGCAAGCAGCTGGTGCAGGACGTGGCCGGCCGCACCATCACGGCCGAGCTGCGCGCCGAGACCGCCCGCCGCATCGCCGACATCCGCGCCAGCGATGAAGGGCGTGAAGGTGTGCAGGCCTTCCTGAACAAACGCGAGCCGGCATGGCGGACGGCCTGACCCTGGGCACGGCCGAGCTCTTCGCCCTCGCCGCGGCGCTGGGCTGGGCCAGCGGGCTGCGGCTGTACGCGGTGGTGTTTCTCACCGGCTTGGCCGGCCACCTGGCTTGGGTGCCGTTGCCCGCCGGCCTGCAGGTGCTGCAACAACCGCTGCTGCTGTGGGGCAGCGGGTTGCTGCTGGCGGTGGAGTTCGTGGCCGACAAGGTGCCGCTGGTTGATTCGGCCTGGGATGCGCTGCACACGCTCATCCGCATCCCGGCCGGTGCGGCCTTGGCGATGGGCGTGTTCGGGGGCGACCAGGCTCAGTGGGCGATCCTCGCCGCGCTGCTGGGCGGCACGCTGGCGGCCACCAGCCATGTGGCCAAGGCCAGCACCCGCGCGGCGGTGAACACCTCGCCCGAACCGTTTTCCAACCTCGGCATGTCGCTGCTGGGCGATGCCGCGGTGCCGGTGCTGTTGTGGCTGGCCTGGGAACACCCGGGCTGGGCCGCCGCGGCGCTGGCGGTTGGCATCGTGATCGCCGTCGTACTGATCATCGTGATGTTCAAGTTCGTCCGTGCGTTGTGGCGGCGTGTTGTCGGCCGCGCGACAGCGCCTGTCTGAAAGGCTCCCCATGTTCACCAAGATCCTGATTGCCAACCGCGGCGAGATCGCCTGCCGCGTGGCCGCCACCGCGCGCCGCCTGGGCGTGCGCACCGTCGCTGTCTACTCCGACGCCGACGCGCAGGCCCGCCATGTGGCCGCCTGCGACGAAGCGGTGCACATCGGCGCCGCCCCGGCGCGCGAGAGCTACCTGCAGTGGCGCCGCATCCTGGACGCCGCGCTCGCCACCGGCGCGCAGGCCGTGCACCCGGGTTACGGCTTCCTGAGTGAAAACGAGGCTTTCGCCCAGGCCTGCGCCGACGCCGGCCTGGTTTTCATCGGCCCGCCGCCCTCGGCCATTGCCGCGATGGGCAGCAAGTCGGCCGCCAAGTCGCTGATGGAAAAGGCCGGCGTGCCGCTGGTGCCGGGCTACCACGGCCAGGACAACGATCCGGCTTTGCTGGCGCGCGAAGCCGAGCGCATCGGCTACCCGGTGCTGATCAAGGCCAGCGCCGGCGGTGGTGGCAAAGGCATGCGGCGCGTGGAGAAGGCGGCCGACTTTGCCGAAGCCCTCGCCTCCTGCCAGCGCGAAGCGAAGGCCAGCTTCGGGGACGACCATGTGCTGGTGGAGCGCTACGTGCTGCGCCCGCGCCACATCGAGATCCAGGTCTTTGCCGACAGCCACGGCAACTGCATCCACCTGTTCGAGCGGGATTGTTCGGTGCAGCGCCGCCACCAGAAGGTGTTTGAAGAAGCGCCTGCGCCGGGGCTGAGCGCCGCGCGCCGCGCCGAGATGGGCGCGGCCGCCGTGGCCGCCGCCAAGGCCGTGGGCTACGTGGGCGCCGGCACCGTGGAGTTCGTGGCCGAAGAGCTGAACGACGGCGACGTGCGGGCCTACTTCATGGAGATGAACACCCGGCTGCAGGTGGAGCACCCGGTGACCGAGGCCATCACCGGCCTCGATCTGGTGGAGTGGCAGCTGCGTGTGGCCGCCGGCCAGCGCCTGCCGCTGGCGCAGGAGCAGCTGACGATGCGCGGCCACGCGCTGGAGGCGCGCATCTGCGCCGAGAACCCCGACAACGGCTTCCTGCCCGCCACCGGCCCGCTGGCCGTGGCGCGCTGGCCCGCGCATGGGCGCTTCGAGCGCAGCGACGCGTTGCCGCGCATCGACCGCGGCTTCGACGAAGGCGACACCATCAGCCCGCACTACGACTCGATGATCGCCAAGCTCATCGTCTGGGGCGAAGACCGGGCCCAGGCCCTGGCGCGCATGGATGCGGCACTGCGCGACACCCACCTGGTGGGCCTGCAGACCAACGTGGCCTTCCTGCGCCGCGTGGTGGGCACGGCCGCCTTCCGCACGGCGGACCTGGACACGGCGCTGATCGAACGCGAACGGACAGCCCTGTTCGACAGCGCCCCGCTGACCCCCGAAGTGGCCGCCGCCGGCGTGGCCGCGCTGGCGCAGCAGGAAGAGCGCGCGCTGGAAGGTGCCGACCCCTGGTCGCGGCGTGACGGCTGGCGTTTGCACGGCGGTGCGCGCCGAAGATTTGACCTGGAACTGGCCGGCCAGAAGTTCACCGTGATGCTGAGCCGGCTGCACGACGGTGCCACGGTGCTGGAGGTCGGCGATCAACGCGCGTCGTTCAGCGCCTGCGCGCTGGGTGACGGCCGGCACGACGTGCAGCTCGGCGACCGGCGGCTGACGCTGGCGGTCTACCGCGACGGCGAGCGCATCGCCGTCTTTGCGCCCGATGCCAGCGCCGTGCTGACCGAGCTTGACCGCCTGGCCCACGCCGGCGACGCCGCCGCCGAAGGCCGGCTGACCGCGCCCATGCCGGGCAAGGTGGTGTCCTTCAGCGTGCAGGTGGGCGACACCGTGCGCCGCGGCCAGGCGGTGGCGGTGATGGAGGCGATGAAGATGGAGCACACGCTGAGCGCCCCGCACGACGGCGTGGTGCAGGAACTGATGTACGCCGTGGGCGACCAGGTGGCCGAAGGCGGTGAACTGCTCAAGCTCAGCCGGCCGTGAGCTGACGCAGCCACCAGGCGGCCGACGCGGCGGACCCCATCACCGCGAGCGGCCCAAAGATCTGGCGCTGCCAATGGGCGCCCACGGTCAAGGCCCCGGCCACCGCGCTGCTGGCGAAGGCCGCCGCCAGGCCGCCCAGGCCCACTGCGAAGGCCCCGCCGACGCTGCCGAACTCGGCCGCCACGAACACCCCGAACACCGACAGCGCCCCACCTGCCCAGGCGGCGCGCACGAACACCGCGCGCCAGCCCTGGCCTTGTTCGCCATCGCGCCAGCGGGCCCAGGCGGCGGTGGGGGCAGGCCGGCCCTCGGCCCAGGCCGCGCTCAGCGTCTGCAGCAGGCCCAGCAGCGCCACACCGCCGAAGCTGGCGAACAGCCACAGCGCTGCAAAGCGGTGCTGGAAGTCGTCGACGATGGCCCGCGCCGGATCGGCCGGGTCCACGCGCACCGGCACCGTGTCGCCTGCGGCCCGCTGCGCCAGGCTGCCGGCCAGGCCGCGGAAGGCGTGGCGGCTGCCGTCCGGCAGGTCGAACTCCACCACCGGGCCGCGGCCGAACAGCTTGCGCCCGCCGCGGCTCTCGCGCAGCTTCACGGTTTCGTGGCCCAGCAGCAGCCCGGGCAGTTGCAGCCAGCGCTGCTGGCGGTGTGCCAGCGCCGCCAGGTCGGCCGTGACCAGCCCCATCGCCAACACGAACACGCCCAGCCCGGCCACCAGCCCGGGCCGCAGGCCGCTGCTGCGCGGGTGCAGTTGCCGCCAAAGCCATGCCACGCCCGGGCCCAGCGCGGCCGCGGCGACAATGCCGCCCAGCAGCAGCAAGTTCGCGCGTCCGGCCAGTTCGTCGGGCATGCGGCGATTGTCCGGGCCGGCGGCCCGCGGCCGACCCACCGATGCCTCACCTGAACGCCACCCATGAGCAACGAGCGCCCTGAAACCTTCCGCCGTGTCAGCGCGGCCCTGGCCGAGCGGGGGCACCCGCACACGCCGCTTTGGCTGGACGTGGCGGCCCGCACCTCGCAGGAGGCCGCCGACGCGCTGGGCGTGGGTGTCGGCCAGATCGCCAAGAGCGTGATCTTCCGCCGCGTGGCCGACGACGCTGCGGTGCTGGTCGTGGCCTCGGGCGACCGGCGCGTGGACGAAGCCAAGGTGGCCGCCATCACCGGCCCGCTGGCACGTGCCGATGCCGCCTTCGTGAAGGCCAAGACCGGCTTTGCCATCGGCGGCGTGGCCCCGCTGGCGCATGCCACGCCCACGGTCACCGTGGTCGACCGCGAGCTCTTCCGGTTCGACGAGATCTGGGCCGCCGCCGGCCACCCCAACGGCGTCTTCCGCCTCGCGCCGGGCGACCTGGAGCGCCTGACCGGTGCGGCTGCGGCCGACGTGACACAAGCGCCCGCATGAACACGCCGGTGCCGTCCCCCTGCATCAACGTCTGCCGCATGGACGCGGCCAGCGGCTGGTGCGAGGGCTGTTTGCGCACGCTGGACGAGATCGCCGCCTGGGGCCAGCTGGACGATGCCGCCAAGCGCCACGTGCTGCTGCAGTTGCGCGAGCGGCGGGTGCACTGGCGCCAGCGGCGCGCCGAGGGCCGGGCGCCATGAAGCGCCTGGCCTTCCACCTGGACCCGGTCTCGCCCTACGCCTACCTGGCCGTCGAGGCCTTGCCGCAGGCGCTGGAAGGCTGTTCCTACGTGGTGGACTACCGCCCCGTGCTGTTTGCCGGCCTGCTCCAGCACCATGGCCAGAAGGGCCCGGCCGAGATCGAGCCCAAACGCGCCTGGACCTTCCGCCAGGTGGCCTGGCGCGCGCATGAGCTGGGCGTGCCGTTGCAGACCCCGGCCCAGCACCCCTTCAACCCGCTGGCTCTGTTGCGCCTGATGCTGGCCTGTGCGCCGGCCGGGGGTTTGCCCAATCGGCGCGTGGTGCAGGCCGTGATGCACCATGTCTGGCGCGGCGACGGCACGCCCGCCGACGACCCTGCCCGGCTGGCCGCGCTGACGGCGGCGCTGGCCCCGCAGCGCGACCCGGCCGGCGCCGAGGTCAAGGCCGAACTGCGCGCGCTGACCGACGCTGCTGTGGCCGAGGGCCTGTTCGGTGTGCCCACGGTCGTCGTTGATGGCCGGCATTTCTGGGGCCTGGATGCGCTGCCGATGCTCGCGGCCTACCTGAAGGGCGACCCGTGGTTCGACGGGCCGGCGTGGGACGAGGCGGGTGCGCCGCGGGCGGGCGTGGTGCGGCGCCCCGCCTGAATCCGGCACCCCAGGGTTTTTCCGGGTTCTGGCAGCTTGAGCCGGATCAACTTCGCTCGTATAGTTTACCGACCGGTCGGTATATGAAAGAAGCGATGAACCCAGCCCCGTTGACGCCCCAGCAGATCGCCGACCGCGTGCGCGAGGCGATGTTCGTCAACGACCGCGCTGCCAAGGCCCTGGGCATGCAGATCCAGGCCGTGGGCCCGGGCAGCGCGGTGATCAGCATGGCGGTGCGCGAGGACATGCTCAACGGCCACGATATCTGCCACGGCGGCCTGATCACCACGCTGGCCGACACGGCCTTTGCCTACGGCTGCAACGCCTACAACGAGGTCACGGTCGCGTCCGGCTTCAACGTCGACCTCGTGGCCCCGGGCCGGCTGGGCGACGTGCTCACCGCGACCTGCGTGGAGCAGAACAAGGCCGGCCGCACCGGCGTCTACGACATCGAGGTTCAAAACCAGCGCGGCGAACGCATCGCGCTGTTCCGCGGCCGCAGCTACACGATGAAGGGCAAGCCCGTCGTGGCGCTCTGAAGGAAGACCCCATGCCCGTGACACAACCCGCCCCCGGCGACCTGGAACCGATCGAGACCGCCAGCCGCGACGAGCTCGCCGCGCTGCAGCTGCAGCGCCTGCAGAAGACGTTGCAGGCCGCCTACGACCACGTGCCGCACTACAAGGCCGCGTTCGATGCGGCGGGTGTGCACCCGTCGGATTGCCGCTCGCTGGCCGACCTGGCCAAGTTCCCGTTCACGACCAAGAAGGACCTGCGCGACAACTACCCCTTCGGCATGTTCGCCGTGCCGCGTGAGCAGGTGGTGCGGGTGCACGCCAGCAGCGGCACCACCGGCAAGCCCACCGTGGTGGGCTACACCGCCAACGACATCAGCACCTGGGCCGACCTGGTGGCGCGCAGCATCCGCGCGGCCGGCGGCCGGCGTGGCGACATCGTGCACGTGGCCTACGGCTACGGCCTGTTCACCGGCGGCCTGGGCGCGCACTACGGCGCCGAGC
>CAYTWU010000127.1:0-9428 GCA_964442175.1 uncultured Rubrivivax sp. | reverse complement strand
CCGGAAAAGGCGGCGTGGGCAAGAGCACCACCACCGTGAACCTGGCGCTGGCGCTGGCCGCCGAAGGCGCCAGCGTGGGCATCCTGGACGCCGACATCTACGGCCCCAGCCAGCCCATGATGATGGGCATCTCCGGCCGGCCCGAAAGTGCCGATGGCCAGAGCATGGAGCCGATGGAAAACTACGGCGTGCAGGTCATGTCCATCGGTTTCCTGATCGACGCCGACAACCCGATGATCTGGCGCGGCCCGATGGCCACCCAGGCGCTGGAGCAGTTGCTGCGCCAGACCAACTGGCGCGAGCTCGATTACCTGCTGGTCGACATGCCACCCGGCACCGGCGACATCCAGCTCACGCTGAGCCAGAAGGTGCCGCTCACAGGCGCGGTGATCGTGACCACACCGCAGGACATCGCGCTGCTGGACGCGAAGAAGGGCCTGAAGATGTTCGAGAAGGTGGGTGTGCCCATCCTCGGCATCGTCGAGAACATGGCCGTGCACCTGTGCTCGAACTGCGGCCATGTCGAACACATCTTCGGTGCCGACGGTGGCAAGAAGATGGCCGGCGAGTACGGCGTCGATTACCTCGGTGCGCTGCCGCTGAACCTGTCCATCCGCGAGCAGGCCGACGCCGGCCGGCCCAGCGTGGTGGCCGATCCGGATGGCGAGATCGCCGGCCTGTACAAGTCGGTCGCGCGCCAGGTGGCCGTCAAGATCGCGGCCAAGGCCAAGGACTACTCGGCCAAGTTCCCGTCGATCTCGATCAGCAAGAGCACCTGATCAGGTGCGGGCGTCGCGGTGCAGGTGCACCGTGAACACCGCACCGCCGCCAGGGCGCTGGGCCGCGGTCAAGTCGCCGCCGTAGCGCTGCACCAGCGTGCGGCTGATCCACAGGCCCAGGCCCGTGCCGTCCTTCTTGCGGGTGACGAAGGGCTGGAACAGCTGGTCCATCAGTTCGGCGTCCAGGCCGGGGCCGGTGTCGGCCACACTGATCTGCATGCCGTCCGGCGCCACGTCGCGGGTCTGCAGCCACAGCGTGCCCCCTTCGGGCATCGCATGGATCGCATTGACCAACAGGTTCACCAGCACCTGCTGCAGTTCATTGCGATTGAGCGCCGGCTGGCAGCGGGCCTGGAAGTCGCGTTGCAGCGTGATCTGCGTGCGCGCCAGCAGGTGGCCCACCAGCACCAGGCAGTCCTCGGCCACCCGCGCCGTGTTCACGGGCGCGATGTAACCCGCGTACTCCGCCGGCCGCGCAAACTGCAGCAGCTGCGTGACGATGAGGCGCATGCGCTCCACCTGCTCATCGATCAGGCGCAGCTCGGCGTGCACCTCGGCCGCAGCGGCCGGGGACAGCTGCGAGCGCAGCAGATCCAGGTTGCCCTGGATCACGGCGATGGGGTTGTTCACCTCGTGCGCGATGCTGGCCGTCAACTGGCCGACGGCGGCGAGTTTTTCGCTGCGCAGCAACTGGCCCTGCGCGGAGGCCAGCTCGCGCGTGCGCTCCGCCACCTTGGCGTCCAGCTCGGCGTTCCAGCGCTGCAGCGCCCGGGTCTTGTCGTCGATGACGTCCAGCAGCCGGTCCAGGTGCTGGGCCAGGCGGCCGATCTCGTCGGCGCTCTCGACCGCACCGACCCGGGCGTCCAGGTCGCCGCCTTCGACACATTGCATCGTGGCTTCCATGCGTTCCACCGGGCCGAAGATGCTGCGCGCCCAGCGCAGCGACACCACCGAGGCGACGATCATCACCGCGAAGAACACCAGGCCGATGCCGGCCAGGGCGCCGTACTTCAGCAGCGTGAAGGGCCGCTCCAGGTAACCCACGTACAACATGCCGACACGTTCACCGGCGCCGTTTTTCAGCGGCTGGTAGGCCGAGACGTACCAGTCGTCCACCACGAAGGCGCGGTCCAGCCAGGTCTGGCCCTGGCCCAGCACCGCCTCGCGCACGGCCTGCGACACGCGTGTGCCGATGGCACGTTCGTCCTGCGCCGGGCCGAAGAGGCGTACGTTGGTGCTGATGCGCACGTCGTCCAGGAACAGCGTGGCCGTGCCGCGGCTGCCCCACTCGGCAAAGGGCAGCGAACCCGGCGGGTAGACGATCTGATTGATGTGGTCGATGAAACCCAGGTTGCGGTTCAGCAGCATGCCACCTTGCACATGGCCCAGCAGCCGGCCGTCGGGCGCCCGCACCGGGCGGGTGGAGAGCAGCACCATCGCACGTTCTTCGCGCGTGCGGGCCGTGGGCGCGGCATTGCGGGTGCTCACCAGCGGCACGGGCACGCGCGCCAGCAGGGTGGCGGGCAGCAGCGCCTGCTGCTGGGGGCCGGGGTCCAGCACCTCGACGCTGGTGGCCGCACCGGTCGGCTGCGCCGGCAGCAGGTGGATGAAGTCCAGGCCTGCCCGTTGCCCGGCCAACTGCAGCAGCAGGGCCGGGTCGCCGTCACCGGCCAGCGCACGGTGCAGGGCGTGCGATTCGGCGATGGCGCCGGTGCTCGCGCCCACCTCGGCCAGCACCCGCTCGAAATAACCCTGGGCCACGGCCAGGTCGGCGCGGATCTTGGTGATCAGCAGGCGGTCAAAGGCCTCGCCGCTCCACCACAGCAGCAGCGCCCCCAGCAGCGGCAGCACCCCCAGCAGCGGCAGCAGCACCATCGCCAGCAGCTTGTTGCGGATCGACAGCGCCTGGAAGCGGCCCATGGCGGTTGTCAGCTCAGGTGGACTGCGACCAATCGGCCACGCGCCGCTCCAGCGTGCGACGCGAGATGCCCAGCAGCTCGGCGGCCCGGGTCTTGTCGCCCTGTACCGACTCCAGCACTGCCAGGATGTGCTGCTTTTCCATCTCGTGCAGGTCGGTCGGCCCGCCGGACGCGGGCGGCGCGACGGTCGCCGCCCGCGGGCGCGGCAGGCTCTGGTACAGCGCCGAGACGTTGAGGGCACCGACGATCAGCGAACGTTCGATCAGGTTGCGCAGCTCGCGCACGTTGCCCGGCCAGTCGTACTGTTGCAGGTAGCCCATTTCGGCCTCGGTGACCGCGATCGGTGGCACGCCGAGCCGGGGCGACAAGGTGTCGATGAAGTGCGCCACCAGGGCCGGGATGTCTTCCTTGTGCGCGCGCAGCGGCGGCAGCTTCAGCTCCACCACCTGCAGCCGGTAGTACAGGTCGGCGCGGAAGCGGCCGCTGGCCACGTCGTCCGACAAGGGCCGGTTGGTGGCAGCGACGATGCGCACGTCCACCGGGATCTCGCGTTCGCTGCCCAGTGGCCGCACACGACGGTCTTCCAGCACCCGCAGCAGCGTGGCCTGCAGCGGCGCGGGCAGTTCGCCCACCTCGTCCAGGAACAAGGTGCCGCCCTGGGCGACGACGAACAGGCCCTCGCCGCCGTGGTGGCCAAAGAGCTCGGCTTCCAGCTGTGCCGGCGCGGTGGTGGCGCAATTCACCGGCACAAAGGGCGCCGCGGCGTGCGGGCTGAGCCGGTGCAGCGCCATCGCGGCCAGCTCCTTGCCGGTGCCGGATTCGCCGGTCAGCAGCACCGTGGAATCCACGGCCGCCACGCGGTGCAGCGCGGCCTGCAGGCCCTTGATGACGATGCTCCCGCCCACCAGGCCATCGGCTGGCGGCGTGCGCTGCAGCAGTTCGCGCCGCAGCACCCAGTTCTCGCGCCGCAGCCGCGCGCGCTCCAGGCCGTGGCGCACCGCGCCCAGCACCTGCGTCACGCGGAAGGGCTTGAGCAGCATGTCGCCGGCGCCGGCGCGCAAGGCTTCGATGGCGGTTTCCAGGTCGGCAAAGGCCGTGATCAGCACCACCTCGGCGGTTTCGCCGCGCGCCCGCAGGTCCTTCAGCAGCGCGATGCCGTTCTGGCCCGGCAGCGCGATGTCCAGCACCACCAGGTCCACGTGGTGCTGGCGCAGCAGGCCTTCTGCTTCTTCCGCCGAGCCGGCGGTGAGCACCCGCGCCACGCGTGGGGCCAGGGCCTTTTCCAGGAAGTGCCGCATGCCGGGCTCGTCGTCGACGACGAGCACCACGGCACGTGGCCAGTGGTCGCTGTCGTCAGCCGGCATGCCGGGTTTGCAGCTGCTGCAGTTCCGCCACCGTGTTGGCGTTGAAAAATGCAGCGGCGTCGTCGAAAGGCACCACGGCCACGCGGTGGCGTGCGGTCCAGCGGTCGATCTTGCGTTCGCCGGCCTGCAGATATGCCACCAGGTCTTCCATCAGCTCGGTGCGCAGCAGGCAGAACACCGGTTGGGTGCGGGCTTGGCCATCCTCCAGCGTGGCGGCCATCGCGATGTCTGCACCTTCGGCCTGCAGCGCCTGCGCCAGCCGCGCCACCAGGTCGGCGGGGAAGTTCGGCGTGTCGCAGGGCACGGTGACGAGGTACGGTGTCTCGCAGCGCTCCAGCCCCGCCAGCAGGCCTGCGAGCGGGCCGGGGTAGTCGGGCAGCACGTCGGGCCAGACCGGCGCACCCAGCGCCTCGTAGGCGCCCAGGTTGCGGTTGGCGTTGATCATCAGCTCGCCCACCTGCGGCTGCAGGCGCAGCAATGCGTGCAGTGCCAGCGGGATGCCGTGGTGGTTCTGCAGGCCCTTGTCGACGCCGCCCATGCGGCTGCCTCGGCCGCCGGCCAGGATCAGGCCGGTGATCTGATCGATGGGGATCATGTCTCCAGCAGGTCGAAACCCTGCACCTCGATCTGGATGAACACACGCGTCACGGCCGCCAGCGCGGCGTAAACGCGGGCCGCTGGCTGGGCCTGCACCGCGTCGCACAGCGCCTCGGCCCAGGGTTGCACGTGGGCGCGGAAAAAGCGGCGCTGCTGCTCCAGGTTGCACACGGCCACGTCGTCACCGGCGATCAGCCAGCGCATGACCTCGAACACGAAGGCCACATGGTCCTCGGTCTCGAAACGTTGCTCGTCGCGGCCCAGGCCCAGCGTGGCCAGGTCGGCACGCAGCACGGCCAGGGGTTTGTCGTTCAGGAAGCCGCTGAGGTAGTAGCTGCCGTAGAGGAACACCTCGGGTTTGCCGACACCGCCGAACAGCGCGTCGTACTCCGTGGCGGCCGCGGCCGGTGTGATGGCGCGCAGCGCAGCGACCAGGTCCTGCCAGGTGGCTTCCAGCAGGCCACCGCCTTCCGGTGCCTGGGTGACGGCCACGCGGAACTGCGCCAGCAGCGCGTCGTCCGGCGGCGCGATCCACAGCTGCGCCAGCAGGCCGTAGAGCTCGGCGCGCGCCAGCTCTTCGCTGTGGTCGGCGCTGGCGAAGGAGAGGGCGGTCAAGGCACTCATAGGTCGGTGATCCGGACTTCGTTCGGGTTGCTGTGCAGGTCGATCACGCGGCAGTCGCCGCACATCTTCAGGCGCTCGGCGCCCGCGCCCTGGAAGGCGCTGTGGCCGGCGAGCTTCTGCAGCATGTTCTCGATCGCGCGCTGGGTGCCGAAGCCCTTGCCGCAGCGGATGCAGGCATAGGGCTGCATCTGCGCCAGCACGCGCAGGTTCTTGCGCGCCTTGCCTTCATCGGCCAGCCACAGGCGCGGCTGCAGCGTGATGGCGTCTTCGGGGCAGGTGCTGGCGCACAGGCCGCATTGCACGCAGTTCTTCTCGATGAAACGCAGCTGCGGCTGCTCGGGGTTGTCGGCCAGCGCCTTCTCCGGGCAGGCGCCCACGCAGGACAGGCACAGCGTGCAACGGTCGGTGTCCACCACCAGCGAGCCGAAGGGCGCGCCGGCGGCGGGCAGGGCGATGGCCTCGGGCACCGCCGCGGCCGGGGCCTGGGCCAGCAGGTGGTCCAGGGCCAGGTCCAGCGTGGCGCGTTTGTCGGCCTGCACCGCAAACGCGGCGGGTTTGGCCGGGGCCTGGGCTGCGGGCGCCGCCAGGGCAGCGTCCAGCGCCGCCGGGTCGGTACCCTCGATCAGGCGGAAGTGCGTGCCGCTGTAACCGAGCCCGCTGACGATGGCCTGCGCCACCGCCATCTGCTCGGCCAGCGCACGCCGGTAGTCGGGTGCTTCTTCGCCGGTCAGCAGCACCCAGACCTGCGACGCGCCTTGTGCAACGGCGGCCAGCCACAGGTCCAGCCCCACGCTGGCGGTGTGCCACAGCGCCACCGGCAGCACACGTGCCGGCACGCCGTTCAAGGTCTTGCTCACCCGTGCGGCGCGGCCCAGCACCTCGATGGCACGTGCGCCGGCCTTTTCGCTGTGCAGCAGCAGGGCGGCGTCGCGGCCGCCGGCGGCGGCGTAGGCCGTCAACATCGTGCGGATGCGCTTGCCCTGGTCGGCCGGGCCGGGGTAACCGTAAGTCAGGGCCCCGCTCGGGCAGACGGTGCTGCAGGCCCCGCAGCCCACGCACAGGTGCGGCTCGACGACGATGCCGCCGCCCACGGGCCGAGGCAGCGCCGGTGCACCGGCCACGCGTGGCGCCTTGCCGACCTGCTTGCCCTTCATGGACGCATCGCTGCGGATGGCCTGGGCCGAACAGACGTCGATGCAGGCCCGGCAGCCGATCTGCTCGTTGCGGCTGTGTGCGCAGATGTTCTGCTGGTAGCGGAAGAACTTGGGCTTCTCGAATTCGCCGACAGCTTCGCGCAGCTCGACCACGGCGCGTGTCAGCGCCACGGGCTCGGTGGCATGCCAGTAACCCTGCGGTGGTTGGTGCAGCGTGAAGGCGGGCGCCGGCTGCAGGTCCAGCACGAGGTCAAAACGTTCGCGGCTGGTCTGCGTGCCGCGGCTGAAGTCGATGGCGCCGGGCGCCTCGCACACGCGCACGCAGTCGCGGTGGCTGCTGCACTTGGCCAGGTCCACGGCGTAGGAAAAATCGATGGCGCCTTCGGGGCAGGCGTCGATGCAGGCGTTGCAGCGGGTGCACAGGTCCAGCGCGATCGGGTTCTGGCTGCTCCACTCGGCATCGAAGGCGCCGAGCCAGCCGCTGAGCTTGTCCAACGTGCCGCGGTGCACCACCTGTTCGCGCTGCTGCGGCAGCGGGCCGTCGGTGACCAGCAGCGTCAGGTCCAACTTGTCGGCCAGCAACGTGGCGGCCTGTTGCACGGCTGCCGCAGGGCCGATCACCAGGCAGCGGCCTTCAGAGCGGTAGCCCACCGTCGTCACCGGCTCCGGCGCCGGCAGCTGTGCGGCGGCGATCAGCGCCGCGAGCTTGGGCGTGGCACCGCGTGCGTCTTTCGACCAGCCGCCGGTCTCACGGATGTTGACGAAGTGGATCGGCCGTTCCGTGACGCTGGCCGCGCCCTCGGTCTGGTCGTTCAGTTCGACGAACAGCCGCTGTTCCTGCGTGCAGGCCACCAACAGGGTCTCGGCGCTGGCGGCCGTGGCCTTGGCGGCGCGCTGGAAGGCCGGCGCCTCGCGCCGGCACAACACGCTCAGCGGGGTCTCAAGGCCGTCAGGCTGCGCGCCCGGGGTCTTGGACAGCGCCTGGCTCAGCGCCGTCCGGTCCAGCGGCATCGTGCGGTTGCAGTCGCAGATCAGGGTCTTCATCGGTGGCGGCGGCTTCGGTGAGGGCGGGGGCTTCAGGGGGAACCGGCGCCGCGGGCGGCGGCGGCTCGGGGAACAGGTCCAGGGCCTTGGACTGCGTCATCAGGCGCAGCATGGCGTCCGGGATCGGGTCGGGTTGGCCGTAGTCGTCGATGTAGGTGTCCAGCCCGTCCATCACGTTGAAGTGCGGGTCGGAGAACAGCCGCTTCAGCGCGGCGTTGCGCACCTCGGGCGTGACGTTGGGCGTGACGAAACGGCGAAAGTCGGAGGCCGGCGTCAGCGCGCGGGCTTCTTCCAGCGTGGGCGCGGGAGGCACCGGCTCGGCGGCGGGTGGCACCGCCTCGGCCGCCACCGGCGCCGGGACCACCGCCACGGGTGGTGCAAGGGCTGGTGCCGGCACTTCCGGCACCGGCGTGCCCTGGCGCACCTGCACCTTGCGCCGCGACCAGCGCGCCAGGAAGCCGTCGTCTTCGCGCTCAGCCACGGTGCTCAGCGCTGCTCGGGATTGCGGAACGAGGCCGGGCGCGCACGGCGCTTGGGCTCGGGCCGGTAATGTTCGTCCACGTAGGCCTGGAGGCCCACCCGCACGTCATCGGGCATCGGCAGGTTGTCCACCCGCTCCTGCGCGTCCAGCCAGCGGCCGGCTTCGTGGTACGAGACGGTCACGATCTCCGGCCGCGGCACTGGCGGGTCGGTGTCGTCCAACCTCCAGGTGACGAACCACACGGCCTGGCCCGAGCTGAGGTTGAGGTAATAGCCCTCGGCCTCGTCGCGGTAGAGCGCCACGGGCAGGCCCGGGTACAGCCATTGCGCGGTTTCGCCATCGTCGCGCAGCAGGCGCGGCTCGGTGCCGAAGCCACCCTCGTCCAGCACCACCTCGGCGACACGGAAACCCCAGTCTTCCCAGCGGTTGGGCTGGCGGCGGCGCTCCATGCGCACGGCCACGGTGAGGCGGGGTCGTTGGTCCATGAGGGGCGCGATTCTAGGCGTGTGCGCCGCCCGTGCCGCCCGCAGGGCCGGGGCCTGGGGTTGGACCTGACGGTTTGTCGCGCGACGCGACAAGTTGTCGCAAACATCTGGGGCTCACCCTATGGGAAGACCCGGGTTCATGGGGGGTAACATCCTGCAGATATGCATGCCCCTGCATGGGTGTGCGCTGCCGGAGAAGTGACCATGGACCAAGATTCTTCCAAGCTGCTGTCTCGTCGTCGCGTGTTCGCGGGCGCCGGTACCGCGGGTGCGCTCGCCGCTGCGGCCGCGGTGCTGCCGCTGGCCGACGCGCCCGAGGCCACCACCACCGCCGACGCCGGCACGCAGGCCGGCGAGGCCGATGGCCGCTACCAGGCCACGCAACACGTGATGCACTACTACCAGACCGCGCGCGTCTGAGGCCGCAGGAGACAAGCCCATGATGTTGACCCGCAAATCCGGCCCTTCGGGTGCCCCCACTTCGGGCCTGGTGGCCCACCTGGCACAAGGCCTGTCCCGCGCCGTGCCGACCATGGACCGCCGCGCCTTCCTGCGCCGCTCTGGCCTGGGTGTCGGGGCCGGCATCGCCGCCTCGCAGCTGACCTTGGTGAAGAAGGCGCAGGCCGCCGACGCGCCCAAGGACGGCGGCAAGAAGATCGAGGTCAAGCGCACCGTCTGCGGCCACTGCTCGGTGGGCTGCGCGATTGATGCCGTCGTGGAAAACGGCGTCTGGGTGCGCCAGGAGCCGGTGTTCGACAGCCCGATCAACCTGGGCGCACATTGCGCCAAGGGTGCGGCGGTGCGCGAAAACGGCCACGGTGAATACCGCCTGCGCACGCCGATGAAGCTGATCGATGGCAAGTACCAGCGCATCAGCTGGGACCAGGCCTTGGACGAGATAAGCAAGAAGATGCTCGCCTTGCGCGTGCAGAGCGGCCCGGATTCCATCTACGTGGTCGGCTCCTCCAAGCACAACAACGA
>CAYTWU010000126.1:0-9542 GCA_964442175.1 uncultured Rubrivivax sp. | reverse complement strand
TGCCGAGGAGATGGCCCACCTGCAGGCCTGGCTGGCCGCGGTGCAGCACACACTGGCGGTGGACCCGGCCCTGGCCGCCGAGATGCTGCGCTGCCGCCGCCTGGTCAAGGGCTACAGCGACACGCACGCCCGCGGCAGCAGCCGCTTCGACCGCCTGATCGCCGCCGGCCTGTCGCTGTGCGGCCGGCCCGATGCCGCCGCCACGCTGGCCAGCTTGCGCGCGGCGGCACTGCAGGACGCCGACGGCGTGGCACTGGACCGGCAACTCGCCGCGCTCGGGTCTGCCCCGATGCCGACCCTGGCGGCTGGGATGACACTGCATGCACACACTTGAGGCTTCAAGTATCGAGGGAGCAAGGATCAGCACCGGGTCGGTGCCCCTGGCCCCTCGTTGCCCGCCTCACCGACCGCCGCGGCAGCCGCCGCAACGGGCACGTCACTTGCGTAGCTGACGTGTCAACCCTGAGCCCACCTGGAGACCGCGCATGAAACGAGCTGCATCCCTGTCCCACCTGCTGCTGTCGCTGGCGGCTGCCGTGCCGCTGGTGCTCGGCACCATGCCGGCCCATGCCGCCGACGTCACGCTGACCTACGCCTTCTTCGCACCGGCCGGCACCTTCCCGGGCCGGCAGATGTCGCACTGGGCCGAGGAGCTGAAGAAGCGCACCAACGGCAAGGTCGAGGTCAAGCTGTTCCCCGGTGGCACGCTGCTGAACGCACGCGACATCTACGACGGGGTCAGCAAGGGTGTGGCCGACATCGGCCTGGGCTCGCCCTCCTACGACCCGGGCCGTTTCCCGCTGACCTCCGGCATGGCGATGCCGCTGGGTTTCCCGAACGCCGTGGTGGCCAGCCAGACGCTGTGGGCGATCACCAAGGAGTTCAAGCCCAAGGAGTACGAGGGCTACAAGGTCATCGCGATGTTCACCGGCGAGCCGGGTTATATCCAGTCGCGCGCGCCGGTGCGCAGCGCGGCCGACATCGCCGGCATGAAGCTGCGCGCCGCCGGCACCGGCGTGCCGGTGCTGAAGGCCCTGGGTGCGGCACCGGTCGGCATGCCCATGCCCGAGGTGCCGCAGGCCGTGCAGACGCGCGTGATCGACGGCACCATGACCTCGCGCGAGGTGCTGCAGGATTTCCGCCTCGCGGAATCGCTGAAGTTCGTCACCGACTACCCGAGCGTGATCGTCGCCTTCGCCGCGGTGATGGACCAGAAGCGCTGGGACGGCCTGCCCGCCGACGTGAAGAAGGTGATCGACGAGCTGGCCGAGGAGATGCCGGTGTGGACGGGCAAGTACCACGACCAGCAGAACGTCGGCGGCGCGATGACCTGGGCCCAACAGACGCACAAGCTGCAGGTGGTGTCGCTGACGCCGGCTGAAAAAACCGCCTGGGACGCGAAGCTGGCGCCGATGGTGACCGACTGGATCACCGAGATGAACGCCAAGGGCCTGCCGGCGGCACGCTACATCGAGCGCGCCAAGGCCTTGCGCGACCAGTTCGCCGCCCAGAAGTGATGCAGGCATGACCGCACTCAACAGCGTCAGTGCGCTGATCAACCGCGGCCTGGCGGCCATCGCCGGGGGGGCGCTGGTGGCGATGATGGTCTTCACCGCCGGTGACGTGCTGCTGCGCAGCCTGGGCCGGCCGGTGGCCGGCTCGTTCGAGGTCATCGGCTGGCTCTCGGCCGCGGCGATGGCCTTGTCGCTGGGGTACGTGCAGCTGCACCGCGGCCATGTCGCGATGACCCTGGTGTCGGACCGGCTGAAGGGGCGCGCCGCCGCGCTGCTGGAGGTGGTCAACAGCGTGCTGGCGCTGGCGCTGTTCGGCGCCGCGGCCTTCTACATCGTGCGCTACGGCAGCACGCTGCAGGCCAGCGGCTCCTTGTCGGAGACGCTGAAGGTCATCGTCTACCCCTGGGTCTACGTGCTGGGCCTGGGTTTTGCCGGCCTGGCGCTGGCCTTGTTGATCGATCTGCTGCAAGGCCTGCAACGGCTGCTGCGCGGCACGGACTGAGCGGGCACCATGGATTCCATCACCATCGCCCTGCTGGGCCTCGTCGGCATGTTTTTGCTGATGGTCGTCGGCATGCCCATCGGTTTTGCCATGCTGCTGGCCGGCCTGGTCGGCAACGCGCTCATCCTTTCCAGCGGCGCTGCCACGCACCTGCTGGCCACCAACCTCTGGGACCAGTTTTCGGCCTACGGCCTGAGCGTGGTGCCGCTGTTTGTGCTGATGGGGCAGTTCGCCTACCGCGCCGGCGTGACCGGCCGGCTGTACGCCGCGGCTTACACCTGGATGGGCCGGCTGCCGGGTGGCCTGGCCTGCACCACGGTGATGGCCTCGGCGGGTTTTTCCGCCATCTGCGGCTCCAACTCGGCCACCACCGCCACGATGGGCACGATTGCGATGCCCGAGATGCGGCGCCGCAACTACGACCCCGCGCTGAGCGCCGGCGCCGTGGCCGTGGGTGGCACGCTGGGCGTGGTGATCCCGCCCAGCGTGGTGCTGATCGTGATCGCGGTGCAGACCGAACAGTCGCTGCTGCGCCTGTTCCTGGCCAGCCTGGTGCCCGGGCTGCTGATGACGGCGCTGTTCATCGCCACCATCCTGTTCATGTGCAAACGCAAGCCCGCCCTGGGCCCGGCCGGCCCGGCCACCAGCTGGCGCGAGAAGTTTGCGTCGCTGGGTGGTGTGATCGAAACCCTGCTGCTCTTCCTGCTGGTGATCGGCGGGTTGTACGCCGGCTTCTTCACCCCCACCGAAGCCGGTGCGGCCGGTGCCACGGGGGCCTTGACCATCGGCCTGGTGCGGCGGCAGCTGAACTGGGCCAACATCGTGCTGTCGGTCGGCGAGACCCTGCGCATCTCGGCGATGGTGGTGCTGATGATCGCCGGCGCGGTGCTGTTCGGGCGTTTCCTCACCGTGTCGCGCCTGCCCTTCGAGCTGGCCGAGTGGGCCGCGGCGCTGCCGGTGGCACCCACGCTGATCCTGCTGGTGGTGGTGGCCATCTACCTGGTGGGCGGTGCCTTGATGGACGCGCTGGGTTTCCTGGTCGTCACGACGCCGATCTTCTTTCCGCTGGCGCTGACCCTGGGTTACGACCCGGTGTGGTTCACCGTGCTGCTGACCATCGTGACCACGCTCGGCGCCATCACGCCGCCGGTGGGCGTGAACGTGTTCATCGTCAACGGCATTGCGCCGGAGATACCGGTGCACCGCATCTTCTGGGGCGCGGGTTATTTTGCGGCCGCCTACGTGCTGTGCATCCTGGGCATGTGGGTCTTCCCGGGCCTGGTGCTGTGGCTGCCGGGCGCGCTGCTCTGAGGAGACATCCCATGCAGATCTGTGTTCTGGGCGGCGGCAACGGCGCCTACGCCGCCGCGGCCGACCTCAGCCACCTGGGCCACCAGGTGGCGCTGTGGCGGCGGGACGCCGCGGGCCTGGCGCCGCTGCTGGCCAGCCGCGCGCTGACGCTGAAGAACAGCGGCGGTGAACATCGGGTGCCACTGGCCGAGGTGACCACCGACATCGCGCAGGCCCTGGGCGGCGCGGCGCTGATCGTGGTGCCGGTGCCGGCCTTTGCGCAGGACGACATCGCGCGAGCGATGGCGCCGCACCTGCAGGACGGGCAGGTGATCTTCCTGCCCCCCGGCAGCTTCGGCAGCGTGACGATGAAACGCACGCTGCGCGCCGCCGGCTGCAGCGCCGACGTGGCGTTCGCCGAAACCGGCACCCTGCCCTGGCTGGCGCGCAAACACGGGCCGACCAGCATCAACATCACGGTGCGCGCCACGCGGCTGCCCACCGGCGTCTACCCGGCGCGCTTGTCGGCGCATGCCTTCGAGGTGCTGCGCACGGCCTTTCCATCGGTGGAGCCGGCGGAAGACGCACTGGCCGGCGCGCTGCTGAACGCCGGCCCGGTGATCCACCCGCCGCTGATCCTGATGAACGCCGGGCCGCTGGAACACTTCGAGCGCTGGGACATCCACAACGAAGGCACGCAGCCCTCGATCCGGCGCGTGACCAACGCACTGGACGAAGAGCGCGTTGCGGTGCGGCGCGCGCTGGGCTACAGCGCCGAACATTTCCCGCTGCGCGACCACTACGAAAACGACCGCTGGATGTACGGCGACGCGCACCGCCAGCTGGTCAAGAGCGGCGACTGGCGCGAGCACATCCCGCTGCTGCAGCACCGCTACATGCTGGAGGACGTGCACATGGGCCTGGCCTTTTTGGTCTCTGTGGGCGCCTGGGCCGGGGTGGACACGCCGGTGGCAGCAGGCCTGCTGGCCATCGCCGGCGCGATCTGCGGGCAGGACCTGCGCCAGGGCCCGCGCACGCTGGGCGGCCTGGGGCTGGCGGGGCTGAGCCCGGCGGCGATGAAGGCGTTGCTGAACGAAGGCGAAGCGGCATGAACACGCGGGTGGCTGCACTCGGTGCCGGCCGCATGGGCCGTGGCATCGCCCTGTGTTACGCCGCGGCCGGCCAGCCCGTGCTGCTGCTGGACAGCAAACCCCGTTCTGCAGAGGCTTTCCACACATTGCGCCAGCAGGCGCTGGACGACATCCGCGGCCAGGCCACGGCACTGGTGGACCTGGGCCTGGTGCCAGCCGCTGCGGTGGACGCCATCGTCGCCCGTGTGCAGGTGGCCGGCCGCGACGAAGCGGCCGAGCGGCTGCCGCAGGTGGGCCTGTTGTTCGAAGGCGTGCCCGAGGTGATGGACGCCAAGGCCGAAGCGCTGGCTTTTGCAGCGGCGCACATGGCGGCGGACGCCATCATCGCCTCCACCTCGTCAACTTTCCTGTCCACCACGCTGGCTGGCATGGTGGCCGGGCCGGAGCGGTTTCTGAACGCACACTGGCTGAACCCGGCGCACCTGATCCCGCTGGTGGAGGTGTCACCGCACCCCGGCACCGCCCCCGAGGTCACCGGGCGGCTGCGCGCGCTGCTCACGGCCATCGGCAAGGTGCCGGTGTTGTGCAGCGCCACGCCGGGTTACATCGTGCCGCGGCTGCAGGTGCTGATCATGAACGAAGCCGCCCGCATGATCGAAAGTGGCGCCGCCACCGCCGAGGACATCGACCTCGCGATCCGCACCGGCTTCGGCCTGCGCTATGCCGCGATGGGCGTGGTCGAGTTCATCGACGTCGGCGGCAACGACATCCTGTTCCACGCCAGCCGCTACCTGGCCGAGGCGCTGAACGACCGGCGCTACGCCAGCCCGCCCATCATCGGCGAGTACATGGCCTGCAACCGAAACGGCTTGCGCAGCGGCCAGGGCTTCTACGACTGGACGCAGCGCGACGTGCCGGCCTACCGGCGCGAGAGCACGGCGCGTTTTGTGGCGCTGCTGCAGACGGCGGGGCGGCTGCCGATGCTCGCGGACGCGAAGCCCCTCACCCCGACACCAGCGCCGCCGCCACCGCCTTGAGCTGCTCCAGCAGCTGACGCGCCGCTGGGCTCAGCGAACCGCGCCGCCGGCGGGTGATGCCCACCCAGCGGGTCCAGTCCGGGCCGGCCACGTTCAGCGTGACCAGTTGCCCGGCGCTGCGCTCCCAGTGGATCAGCTCCTCGGGGATGAAGGTCAGCGTGTCGCTGTGCATCACCAGCGATTTCATCAGCACCGTGGACGTGGTTTCCACCGCTGCGGTGGGCGGCTCCAGCTGCTGCGCACGGAACAGCTCGTCGAAGGCCAGGCGCTCCAGCTCGCGCCGGCGCGGCAGCACCCAGCGTGCCTTCAGCAACTCGACCGCGGGCACCTGGCGGCGGCGCGCCAGCGGGTGGCCGGCGCGCGCCACCACGGCGCCGGCTTCGGCGTACAGGCGCTCGTGCTGCAGCGCCGGGTCGGCGGCCGAACCGGCCGGCGGCGGCACGGAGGACAGCGCAAAGTCCACCTCGCCCTGGCGCACCATCGGCATCAGCGCTTCGTTCAGGCCGTAGAGCACGGTCACGCGCAGACCGGGGTGGCTGTCTGCCAGCGCCAGCAGCGCCTGCGGCAGCAGCCGGGTGGCCTCGGTCGGGCCGCAGCCCAGCAGCACATGGCCGCTGCTGGCGCCCTTGAGCGCCTCGATCTGCGCCACCGCGTTGCGCAACTCGGCCTCGACCACCAGGCCATGGTCGATCAGCGCCTCGCCGAAGGGCGTGGGCGCCACGCCGAAGCGGCCGCGTTCCAGCAGGCGCACGCCCAATGAGCTCTCCAGCGCCTTCAGGCCCTTGGACAGCGCCGGCTGCGTCAGCCCCAGCTCGTCCGCCGCCGCCGTGAGGTTGCCCAGCCGCGCCGCGGCCAGGAACATCTGCATCTTCCGGTAGTCCATGACCGATGGTAATGAAACTTGTATGGCAGGTTGTTGGCGCTGCCGATGGCGCTTGTTATCGTGGATCAAGTCCCCATCCCAGCCACCTTGCCAGGAGTCTTCAGATGCCCCCACTCGACATCGACCAGCTCGTGCAGCCTGACCGCGTGCACCGCAGCGTCTACACCGACCCCGCACTCTTCGAGCTCGAGATGGAACACATCTGGGAGAAGACCTGGGTGTATTGCGGCCACGAATCGCAGGTGCCCAAGACCGGGGATTACCACACGCTGCAGATCGGCCGCCAGCCGATGGTGATGGTGCGCCACCAGGACGGCGCCGTGCGTGTGCTCTACAACCG
Source organism: uncultured Rubrivivax sp. (assembly GCA_964442175.1). Lineage (GTDB taxonomy): Bacteria > Pseudomonadota > Gammaproteobacteria > Burkholderiales > Burkholderiaceae_C > Rubrivivax. The sequence goes on along the minus strand of CAYTWU010000126.1, from coordinate 2,885 downwards.
CTGCCCGCACCGGGGCGTGCAGCTCTGCGGCAACCACAGCGGCAACACCGGCAAGGGTTTTGTCTGCTCGTACCACGCCTGGAGCTTCCACCTCGACGGCAAGGTGCGCGCGATCCCGTTGATGCAAGGTTACGAAGGCACGAACCTGAACCTGCAGGACCCGGACTGCAGCATGAAGGCCGCGGCGCGCGTGGACAGCTACCGCGGCTTTGTCTTCGCCAGCCTCAGCGCCGAGGGCCCCTCCCTGCTGGACTTCCTGGGCGAAGCCAGGATCGCCTTCGACGACATGTGCGACCGCTCGCCGGTGGGCGAGGTGGAGGTGGTGCCCGTGTGCCACCGCGTGGTGCAGCACTCGAACTGGAAGTTCTTCATGGAGAACCAGCTCGATGCCTTGCACCCCTCGGTGACGCACCAGTCCACCGGCGTGCCGGCGCGGCGCGTGGAGCAGCGCGTGAAGAAGGAAGAAGGCACGGCGCCGCTGTTCTTTCACTACCTGTCGGCCTTTTCCACCAGCTTCGACCAGTGGGACCAGGTGCAGACCGTCAACTTCCCGCACGGCCACGGCATCCTGAAGGCCTACATGGGCCTGCGCCCCACCGACCCCGACACGGTGGAATACGAAGGCATCATGAAACAGGCCTACGGCGACGAGAAGGCCGAGGAGTACCTGTCGCGCAGCATCCACCACGTGCTGGTGTACCCCTACCTGTCGGTGCAGTCGCCGCTGCAGCAGCTGCGCTGCCTGCGCCCGCTGGCGGCCGACAAGACCTTGTCGGAGATCTGGCACTTCCGCCTCAAGGGTGCACCCGAGGCCATCTACCGCCGCGCGCTCTGGTACTTCAACCTCGTCAACTCGCCGGCCACGCTGATCAACGCCGACGACCTGGAGAACTGGACCAAGGGCCAGTGGGGCCTGCAGGCGGCCAAGGCCGGTGAATGGGTGAGCTTCCACCGCAACCACGGCGGTGATGAGCTGCGCGACGGCGTGCGGTATTCGAACAAGGGCACGTCCGAGGTCGTGATGCGCAGCCAGTTCCTGGCCTGGAAGGACTACATGGCCCCGGCACTCGCGGCCCGGCCCCACACCGTCACCAACGCCTGAGGAGCGCGACCATGAGCGAATTGAACGTCAAGAACGCGCTGGCCACCGGGGTGGTCTTCGAGGCCATCGAATCGATGACCGGTGCCGACTCCATCGCACCGGACCACATGGGCCGCGGCGCGCGCCCAGCCACGGGTTATGTGCCGCAGGGCGTGGCCGTCACGCCGGCGCAGCAGCAGGAATTCGAGCAGTTCCTGTACCGCCAGGCGGCGATGCTGGACGCCAAACGCTGGGCCGACTGGCGGGACTGTTTTGCCACCGACGGTGTCTACTGGATGCCGGCCGCGCCCGAGCAGACCGACTGGATGGGCCAGCCCTCGATCTTTGCCGAAGACCGGCTGCTGATGGAGGTGCGCATGGGCCGGCTGCAGCACCCAAACGCCTGGTCGCAGGCGGCGGCCTGGCACACCAACCACCTGGTGGGCAACGTGGTGGTGGAGGCCCTGGGCGAGGACACGGCCGAACTCTACGCACGCTTCCAGATGATGGAGGTGCGGCGCGACAACGTGCGCCACTTCGGCGGCAGCTACCGGCACTCGCTGGTGCGGCAAGGTGGGCAATGGCGCATCCGCCTGCAGCGGGTGGACCTGATGAACGGCCAGGCCGCGTACGACTACGTGATCCAGGCCTGGATCTGAGCCGGGAATCTCCCCAGGGCTTGACAGGAGATGCTTTAAGTCTAAAGTATCTCCTGTCGTTGACCGTGCTGTCTTACGGAGTCCTGGCATGAAGATCGTCTGCATCGGCGGTGGCCCCGCCGGCCTGTACTTTGCGCTGCTGATGAAACAGCTGGACCCGGCACACGACATCACCGTGGTCGAGCGCAACCGCCCGTACGACACCTTCGGCTGGGGCGTGGTGTTCTCCGACGCGACCATGGACAACATGCGCGAGTGGGACCCGGCCACCGCCGCACAGATCCAGCAGGCCTTCAACCACTGGGACGACATCGAGCTGCAGATCAAGGGCCGCACCATCCGCTCGGGCGGCCATGGCTTCGTGGGCATCGGGCGCAAGAAGCTGCTGAACATCCTGCAGGCGCGCTGCGAGCAGCTGGGCGTGAAGCTGGTCTTCGAGACCGAAGCGGATTCGGACGCCGACTACCCCGATGCCGACCTCGTGATCGCCAGCGACGGCATCAACTCCCGCATCCGCACCAAGTACGCGGCCACCTTCCAGCCCGACATCGTCACCCGGCCCAACCGCTTCATCTGGCTGGGCACGCACAAGCTGTACGACGCCTTCACCTTCCTGTTCGAAAAGACCGAACACGGCTGGTTCCAGGCCCATGTCTACAAGTTCGACGACAAGACCACGACCTTCATCGTCGAATGCCCCGAACATGTCTGGCTGGCGCACGGCCTGGACAAGGCCGACCCGGACCAGTCCATCGCCTTCTGCGAGCAGGTGTTTGCCAAGAACCTGCAGGGCGCGAAGCTGATGAGCAACGCGCGCCATTTGCGCGGCTCGGCCTGGCTGAATTTCCAGCGCATCACCTGCGAACAATGGTCGCTGCACAACGGCCACAGCCATGTGGTGCTGATGGGCGATGCGGTGCACACGGCGCACTTCGCCATCGGCTCGGGCACCAAGCTGGCCATCGAGGACGCGATCGAACTCACGCGCCAGTTCAAGGAACAGGGTGATTCACCCGAGCACATCCCGGCCGTGCTGGCGCGTTACCAGGCCCTGCGCCGGGTGGACGTGCTGCGCCTGCAGAACGCGGCCTGGAACGCGATGGAATGGTTCGAGGTGTGCGGCGAGCGCTACTGCGACCAGCTCG
>CAYTWU010000125.1:5065-9640 GCA_964442175.1 uncultured Rubrivivax sp. | reverse complement strand
CGTGGCGTTGCTGATCGTGCCGCTGCTGCCGATGAGCGGCACGGCCAAGGCCCCGGCGCACGGCGCCACGCCAGCGGCGGTGACGGCGCCTGCGCCGGCACCGGCACCGGCAGCCTCGCAGTGAGGTCCGGCTGAGTGCGCTCACAATGGCGGCATGTCCCAGTACTTCGAGGTCCACCCGCAGAACCCACAGGCCCGGCTGCTGAAACAGACGGCGCAGATCCTGCACGGCGGGGGCATCGCTGCGGTGCCCACCGATTCCAGCTACGCGCTGGTCTGCCATCTGGACGACAAGGCCGCGGCCGAGAACCTGCGCCGCCTGCGCGAGGTGGACGACAAACACCACCTCACGCTGCTGTGCCGCGACCTGTCGGAACTGGCCAGCTATGCGCGCGTGGACAACCGCCAGTACCGGCTGCTGAAGCTCGGCACGCCGGGGCCCTTCACCTTCATCCTGGAGGCGACCAAGGAAGTGCCGCGGCGGCTGTCCCACCCCTCGCGCCGCACCATCGGGCTGCGTGTGCCGGACCACCGCGTCACGCAGGACCTGCTGGCCATCTTCGGAGCGCCGCTGCTGGCGACCACGCTGATCCCGCCCGGTGAATCCGAACCATTGAATGAACCCGGGCAGATCCGGGACCGCTTCCAGAAGCGGCTGCAGGCCGTGCTGGACGCCGGCGCCTGCCCGATGCAGCCCACGACCGTGATCGACCTCAGCAGCGATGTGCCGGTGCTGGTGCGCCAGGGCCGGGGCGACCCGGCGCGTCTGGGCCTGTAGTCCGGCTGTGGATCAGGCCGGGACGCCGGTCTTCCAGGCCTGCCGGATCAGCCGGCCGCAGCGGGCCGATGCCGCGCCGGGGCCGAAATCGTCCACTGCGGCGTTCGATTCCCGCGCAACGATGCCGTACAGCGTCCGGCTGCTGTCCACCCAGGGGTAGAAGCCGCGGCCGCCCGCACTGCTGAAGCTGCCGTCGCCCAGCACCGGGTCGTCTTCCACCCAGTGCCCCAGCGAGTAGTGCCAGGTCTGGCCCGGATTGGCTGGCGCATACAGGGCTTCGCCGGCCGGGCAGCCCTCGGGCGAGGCACAGACCCCGGCCTTGCCCAGCAGGCCGGCCAGGGCCAGCTCACCCCGCAGCAGCTTGCGCAGGAACGCGGCATAGGTGGCGGCGGTGCCCAGCGCGCCGCCGGCCGGCTGCGCCTGCAGCATCGTGATGGCCAGGTCGCCACCGAGCTGCGATTGCCACTCGGCAGCCAGCGCCTCGCGGTTCATCGCGCCCAGGCCGATCAGGCTGGCGTGTTTCTGGTAATGCCCACCGCCGTAGTAGAAGCGGCCATCGGCGGTTGCGGTGAAACGGTCGTTGTCCTGCCACGCCAGGCAACCGTCCACGGACTGGTCGCTGCGGCAGCCGTTGAAGCTGACATAACCCGAGCGGGCGGTGAGCATGCGTTCGTCGAGCGCCGTCAACTGCCCCCCGCGGCGCTGGGCCACGTAGGCGGCATACAGCCACTTGCTGGACGAGGCCAGGGCCAGTACCGTGCCGGCGGTCACCTCGTCGGTGCGGCCCGCACGGTCCACCGAACCGCCGGCCTGGGCCCCGCTGCCATTGCCCAGCTCCCAATAGAACGGGCGGATGGGGTGGCAGTCGTTGACCAGGCTGTTGGCCGTGGCGGCGGCGGCGGCGCGGCGGGTGTTGTCGTCGACCGCCAGCGCGGCCGGTGCGGCCGGTGCGGCCGGTGCTGCAGGTGCCGCAGGCGCAGCCGCGGGGGCGTTCTGTGGTGCTGAAACACCCGCCGGTGCGGCCTCGGGGGTGTCGCCACCCCCTCCACCGCAGGCGGCTAGCGCCAGCAGGACCAGGATCGACGACGACAGGATGACGGGACGCGCAAGCATCCCCGCATATCGGCCGGTTCATGCCGGCCTTGAGCGCCGGACGCACCGCCGGCCGTGCTCAGCCGGCGGTCAAACTGCGGCGGTGACGACGATCTCGACCTTCCACTCCGGCCGCGCCAGGGCCGCCTGCACGGTGGCACGCGGCGGCGTGGGGCCGGCGACGACCCAGCCGTCCCAGACGGCGTTCATGGCCGGGAAGTCGGCGATGTCGGCCAGGAAGATCTGTGCCCGCAGGATGCGGGATTTGTCGCTGCCGGCGCGCTTCAACAAGGCGTCAATGGCATCCAGCACCTGCCGCGTCTGGCCGGCAGCATCGGCCGTGCCATCGGCGGCCACCTGGCCGGCCAGGTAGACCACCCCGTTGTGCACCGCCATCTCCGACATGCGGGCACCGACGTCGAAACGCTGGATCATGAAGAACGTCCTTTCTTGCGGGGCTTGGCGGCGGGCGGCAGGCCCACCTTCTGCCCCAGTTTGGATTCCTGGCCCGCGATGAGCTTGCGGATGTTGCCTTCGTGGCGCCAGATCAGCAGCAGGCTCATCGGCACGATGCAGGCCAACGCCGGCTCCACGCCCCAGATGAGCAACTGGTAGAACGGCGCGAAGGCCGCCGCCACCAGCGAGGCCAGCGACGAGTAGCGGAAGAAGGCCGCGATCAGCACCCAGCTGAGCAGCGTCGCCACGCCCAGGCCCGGGTTCAGCGCCAGCAACACGCCGGCTGCGGTGGCCACGCCCTTGCCACCCTGGAAGCGGAAGAACACCGGCCACAGGTGGCCCAGAAACGCCGCCAGGCCGACCAGGGCCACCGTCATCTCGCCCAGGCCAAAACGGGGCGCCCAGATCAAAGCCAGCAGCACCGGCACATAACCTTTCAACGCGTCGAAGGCCAGCGTCAGCACCGCAGCCGCACGGTTGCCGGAGCGCAGCACGTTGGTGGCACCCGGGTTGCGCGAGCCATAGCTGCGCGGATCGGCCAGGCCCATGGAGCGGCTCACGATGACGGCAAACGACAGCGAGCCGACGAGGTAGGCGGCCAGCACGGCCAGCACGGGATACAGGGCGTTCATCGGGGCGCGAGTGTACGCGGCAGGGTCAGGCGCACGGCTGTTCAGGCCACCAGGGCACACTGCACCGGCCGCGCGCCCAGCGTGTCGACCAGCACCGCGGGCACCAGGCCGACCAGATAGCCGCGGCGACCGCCGTTGATCAGGATGCGCGGCAGGTCCAGCACCGTGGCCTCCACATAAACCGGCAGGGCCTTGCGCAGGCCGAAGGGCGAGGTGCCGCCGACCAGGTAGCCGCTGTGGCGCTGCGCCACCTCGGGTTTGCAGGGCTCCACCGACTTGGCGCCGATCTGCCGCGCCAGGTTCTTGGTGCTGACCTGGCGGTCCCCGTGCATCAACACCAGCAGCGGCTGGGCCTTGTCGTCCTGCATCACCAGGGTCTTGACGACGCTGTGCTCGGACACGCCCAGCTGGCGCGCCGACTCGGCCGTGCCGCCATGGTCCACGTAGTCGTAGGGGTGCTCGCTGAAAGGCACGCCGTGCTGGCGCAGCCACTGCGTGGCGGGGGTCTCGCTGACGTGGGCGGGCTTGCGGCTCATGACCCGCGGCATTGTGCCGCGCCCGTTGCCCCATGGCTTAGCATGCCGCCGTGCCGGCCCCTCCCATGCGACCCTCCAGGCGCGGCCTGGTCGTGGCCGCGGTGCTGGCGCTGCACCTGCTGGTGCTGGTGAGCTGGCGACTGGACCCCGCGGCACCTGCCGCGCTGCCCGCGCCGCCGGCCCTCTGGCTGCGCCTGCTGCCGGCGCCGCCCGCGACGGTGTCCGAACCACCGGACCGGGTGCTGCCGAGGCCGCCAGCCCGAGCTGCGCCACCCGCTGCACCCCAGGCGATCACGCTGCCGGCGACGGCGGAAGCCAGCCTCACCCGCACCGAACCGGCCACCGCGCCAGCCACACCCGCTGCGGCGGCCGCCGCGAGTGCCGCCGCGCCCCAGGCGCTGGACCTGCGCCTGCCACCGCCTGCCTGGCGCGGCACGGCGCCACTGCGCCCGCCTGCGGAACAGCGCCCGCGCTCGGTGGAGTCCACCCTGTCGCGCGACCTGGCCGATGGCCCGCTGGTTGAAGAAGACCTGGGCAACGGCCGGCGGCGCTTTCGCCAGGGCCGCCGCTGCGTCGAAGTGCGCGACTCGCGCATGGCGCAGGTCGACCCCTTCAACCAGAGTGTCAGCCCGGTGCCGAAGCAGGCGGAGGATTGTTCGCGCTGAGCCGGGCCGCTGCCCGCGCCTCTTCCTGCAGCCGCAATACACGGCGCTGCACCTTGCCTGTGGTTGTCATCGGCAGGGCGTCGATGAATTCGATCTCCTTCGGGTATTCATAGGGCGCCAGCTGCCCGCGCACATGCTGCTGCAGCGACTGTACGAGCGCGTCGTCGCCGCTGAAGCCGGCCGCCAGCACGACGTAGGCCTTGACCACCGCGCCGCGGTCGGCGTCGGGCTTGGGCACCACCACGGCATTGGCCACCGCCGGGTGCTTGACGAGGCAGTTCTCGATCTCGCTCGGCCCGATGCGGTAGCCCGCCGCCTTGAACATGTCGTCGCTGCGGCCCTGGTACCAGAGGTAGCCGTCCTCGTCCGCCACCGCCATGTCGCCCGTGCGGCACCAGTCGCCCGTGTACTTGGCC
>CAYTWU010000125.1:0-5055 GCA_964442175.1 uncultured Rubrivivax sp. | reverse complement strand
CTCGTATCGCTGCATCTCTGCCACGAGCGGGACGTACTTGGCACGGGTGGCGTCGTCGTTGCGCCAGTACCCCAGGAAAAACACCGGGTCAGGATGCCCGTGGATGTCGCAGCGGTGCACGGCCACGTCGCCCGCGGTGCCACGCGGGCACTCCTGGCCATCGTCGCCGATCACGGCGACCCGGTGGCCCGGGTAGGGGCGGCCCATGCTGCCGGCACGCGCCGGCCACATCACGGCGCAGTTGCCGACGATGTAGTTGATCTCCGTCTGGCCGAACATCTCGTTGAGCGTGACGCCGAGCTCGTCGCGCGTCCAGTTGAACACGGCGTCGCCCACCGCCTCGCCGGCGCTCATGATGGCGCGCAGGCGCAAGGCATGCCGCTGGCGCGGGTGCGGCACGGCCTTCATCATCGCCTTCAGCGCGGTGGGGAACAGGAAGCTGTGGGTCACGCCGAACTCGGCCATCAGCGCCAGCGCCGTCTCCGCCGCAAAGCGGCCCTGCCAGGCCACGATCTCGCGGCCGAAATACAGCGTGGGCAGCAGCGCGTCCATCAGGCCGCCGGTCCAGGCCCAGTCGGCCGGGCTCCAGAAGACCGCATCCGACGGGACTGAGGGCCGTCCCGAGGTCGGCCCGTGGGGGTACCAGTTCTGGCTGCAGACAAAGCCCGTCAGGTTGCCGATCAGCGCGCGGTGCGGGATCAACGCGCCCTTGGGCGGCCCAGTGGTGCCGCTGGTGTAGATCAGCACCGCGGCGTCGTCGGCACGGGTGCGGACGGCCCGGTGGCGCGGGCGCACCTGCGCCAGGGCCGCGTCCCAGTCCAGATCGCCCTGCCCCTGTGCCCCCCCCACGGCCAACACGGTCTGCAGGCTGGCACAGGTGGCGCGGGCTGCCAACAAGGACGTGATGGCACTTTCGTCGACGATGGCGACGCGCGCCTCGCTGTGCGCCAGGCGATACGCCAGGGCGTCCGGGCCGAACAGCATCGACAAGGGCATGGCCACGGCGCCCAGCCGGTACACGGCCATGTGCGCCACGGCCGTCTCCACGCGCTGCGGCATCACGATGGCGACGCGGTCGCCGCGCCGCACCCCCTGCGCCACCAGCACGGCCGAGAGGCGTTCGGCCTGCTGCTGCAGTTCGGCATAGGTGCACTGACCGCGGCGGCCGTCTTCGTGGGCCCAGCGGATGGCCACGGCCTGCGGGGTGTCACGCGCCCAGCGGGCACAGCAGGCCTGGGCGATGTTGAAGTCCGCCGGCACCCGCCAGCGAAAGCCGGCGTGCAGCTCGGCGTAGCGGTCCACCGTGTTCACGGCCGGGCCAGGGCCAGCAGCGCGTCGCCGGTGACGCGGCAGATGCGCCACTCGGGCATCACCGTGGCGCCCATCTTCTGGTAGAAGCCGATCGCGCGGCTGTTCCAGTCCAGCACGCTCCACTCGAAGCGGCCACAGCCCCGCGCCACCGCCAGCCCGGCCAGGTGCTGCAACAGCGCACGCCCCAGGCCCGCGCTGCGGTGGGCGGGCTGCACGTACAGGTCTTCCAGGTACAGGCCGGGCCGGCCGAGGAAGGTGGAGAAGTTCATGAAGAAGAGCGCGAAGGCGACGACCTGACCGTCGCGCTCCGCCACCACCGCCTCGGCCGCGGGCCGGGCGCCGAAGAGGTGCTGCGACAAGCTCTCCGGCGTCACCACGACCAGGTGCTCCAACTGCTCAAAAACGGCCAGTTCGCGGATCAGGCCGACGATGGCCCGGGCATCCTGCGGGCCGGCGGCGCGCAACTGCGCACCGGGCTCGGCAGCGGCCAGCGTGTGAAGTGTGTTGCTCATGCGCCCATTGTGCGGCGGTTGTGGGGCGGCGCTGGCTCAAGTCCAGCAGCTGCGCGGCCGAAAGCCGGGGCAATGCACACCGCCGTCTCCCCTGCAGCCGAACGCCGTCACATGCCCCTGGCCCTCGTCCGGCACCGGGTGCTGGCCGGGCAGCCCTTGCCTTTCAACGTGTACCGGCAGGACACCACCCTGCTGCTCGCACGCGGCCAGGTGGTGCAGTCGCCGCAGCAGCTGGAAAGCCTGTTCGAACGTGGCAGCCTGGTGGACCTGGCGGAGCTGCGTGCGCCAGCCCCCGACATCGCCGGCGTCGCGCGCACGGAGTTGCCGCGGCTGTGGCGCGAGAGCGTGGCGCGTGTCGGCGAGGTGCTGCTCCAGCCGCAGCACAGCGGCTTCCGCAGCGCCTTGGACGATGCCGCGCAGCCGCTGCAGGCCCTGATCCAGCGTGACCCGGACCTGGCCATCTTCCAGGTGCTGCGCCAGGAGGGACACGCCCTGGTGCAATACGGGCTGGCGCACGCGGTGCACGCCGCGATCGTGGCGCGCCTGGTCGCGGCCCGCCTGGGTTGGGCCGAGCCGGAACTGCAGCGCGCCTTCAAGGCTGCGCTGACGATGAACCTGGGCATGCTGGAACTGCAGGGCCAGCTGGCGCAGCAGACCAGCCCGCCGACGGCCGAACAACGCCGGAAGATCCATGACCACCCGCTGCTCAGCCGCCAGTTGCTGGAAATGGCCGGCGTCACCGACCCGGTCTGGCTGACCGCCGTCGAGCAGCACCACGAAGAGCGCGATGGCAGCGGCTACCCCGCCGGCCTGCGTGAACCCGGCGAGCTGGCCACCTTGTTGCACCGGGCCGATGTCTACACCGCCAAGCTCAGCAGCCGTGCCACGCGCGAGGCCGAGGCGGCAGACCGTGCCGGCCGCGAAATCTTCATGCAGGACCCCGGCCACCCGGTGTGTGCGGCCCTGGTCAAGGAGTTCGGCGTCTACCCACCCGGCTGCTTCGTGGCGCTGGCGTCGGGTGAAACCGGTGTCGTGGTCAAGCGCGGATCCACGGTGATGAGCCCGATCGTCGCCGCCATGACGAATGCCTACGGCGCACCGCTCAGCGAGCCCGTGCGCCGCGACACGCTGCTGCCGCTGCACGCCATCGTGCGGGTGCTGCAGCCCCGCCAGATGCGCGCGCGCATGCCGCCGGAGAAGCTGGTGCCGCTGATGGCCTGAGCGGGCCGCTGTCGCCTCGCCGACACACGGGCCGGGGCCGCGCGTCTACAGTGGCTGCATGTCCGCCCCGTACGTCCCGACCCGAGCCGCCACGCCCAGCCGCCTGCCCGTGCGCGGTCTGCAGATCCACCTGCAGACCTGGGGGTCGTCTGCACAAGCCAGCGCCAGGCGCCCGACCCTGGTGCTGGTGCACGGCTGGATGGACGTCGGCGCCTCGTTCCAGTTCCTGGTCGACGCCTTGTCGGCGCTGGAAGGCCCGGTGCGGCACATCGTGGCCCCGGACTGGCGCGGGTTCGGCCTCAGCGACAACAGCGGCGCCGACAGCTACTGGTTCCCGGACTACCTGGGCGACCTCGATGCCGTGCTCGACGCCGTGTCCCCCGGGCAGCCGGTGGACCTGCTGGGCCACAGCATGGGCGGCAACGTCGTGATGAGTTACGCCGGCGTGCGGCCCGGCCGCATCCGCCGTCTGATCAACCTGGAGGGTTTTGGCCTGCCGGCCGCCCCGCCCGACGACGCACCAAAACGCATGGCCCGCTGGCTGGACGAGCTGAAGCAACCCACCGCCCTGCGCGACTACGCCAGCCTGTCCGAGGTGGTGGACCGCCTGCTGGCCAACAACCCTCGGCTGCCGCGCGACAGGGCCGCCTGGCTGGCCCCGCACTGGGCGCGCCAGGCGGCCGATGGCCGCTGGCACATCCTGGGCGACCCGGCACACAAACGCACCAATCCGGTCCCTTACCGCGTGGACGAGGTCCTGGCGACCTGGCGGGCCATCGCCGCACCGCTGCTCTGGGTGGAAGGCGGCGAGACCCGCATGGCCGACTGGTGGGCCGGCCGATACAGCCGTCCGGAATTTGGGCAGCGCTTGCAGGCCGTGGCCCAGGTCGAAGAGGCCTTGATCCCGCAGGCCGGGCACATGCTGCACCATGAACAACCGGCCGCGTTGGCGCAGTTGGTTGCAAATTTCCTGGCCCCGGCCCCCGTGCTTCAGGGGGTGACAGGGAACGATCGGGCGCAATGAACTGTCATCATCCGACGTAAGCATCCGCAGCAGGGGCTCGATACGCCGTGTCTGCCCAGTTCCAGGAGAAGTTCATGCACCCACGTTTTGCCCTTGCAGCGCTCGCCGCCGCTGCCCTGTTCGCTGCATCGAACGCATCTGCCGCGTTCTATGTCGACAACACCACCGGCAGCCCCACCTTCGACCGCCCGTTTGAAGATTTCTCGGCCCTGTCGCCTAACGGCCTGGGCGTGGCCTACGACACCTTCTCGTTCAGCGTCGACACCGCCGGCACCTACACCTTCCGCAGCTTTGCGCTGCCGCTCAACGATGCCTGGGACAACTTCCTGTTCCTGTACGAGGATTCGTTCGACCCGAACAACGCCCTCGTGAACGGCATCGCCGGCAACGACGATTTCAACGCCACCATCGGGCGCTCGGGCTTCAACGCAACGCTGGCCACCGGTGTGGCGTACACCTTGGTCACCGCGGGCTTCGGCGCCGACGATTTTGGCCGCTACCTGAACGTCATCCGGGGCCCGGGCGAGATCACCGCCCCGGTGCCCGAGCCGGAAACCTACGCGATGATGCTGGCCGGCCTGGCGGCCATCGGCTTCCTGGCACGCCGCCGCCGCGGCTGATCGCGTCTTCGCCCCTTCAACGGCGCCTTCGGGCGCCGTTTTGTTTGTGGGCCATGCCAAAATCGCGGGTTGCCCGCACATCGGATCCGCCATGGACATCGAACGCATCAACCTCATCGGCACCTTGCTGGCCGACCTCACAGCGCGCACCGACGCGCTAAGGGGGTATCTTTGACTACGACCGCAAAGCACTGCGGCTGAACGAGGTCAACGCCGCGCTCGAGAACCCGAACGTCTGGAACGAGCCCGAGCGGGCGCAGGAACTCGGGCGCGAGAAGAAGCTCCTCGACGGCGTGGTGCAGACGGTCGATCATCTGACGAGCCAGCTCGCCGACAACTCCGAGCTCTACGAGATGGTCAAGGCCGA
>CAYTWU010000124.1:0-9699 GCA_964442175.1 uncultured Rubrivivax sp. | reverse complement strand
ACCGGGCGGCGGCGGAGCTGGTGGTGTTCGGCCGCCCTACTTGACCAGCCGGTTCAGCCGCTCCGCATCGAAGGTCTCGGTGGTGTGTGCGTCCTGGGGCACACAGTCGTCGCTGGGCAGTTCGCGTGCACGCGCCGAGAGTTTTTCGATCGCAGCCCAGAGCAGGGCGATCTGGTGTTCGTGGCCCGAGGCGTTGTCGATCAGGCCCTTCATGGCCTGGGCGACCGGGTCGTCGCCCTGCGTCACGCCGTAGGCCGAAAAACCCATCCTGGCGGCCGCAGCCTCGCGTTGCGCCTCGGTTTCGGCCTGCAGGATGCGCGCCGGGTTGCCCACGGCCGTGGCCCCGGGCGGCACGGGTTTGACCACCACGGCGCCCGAGCCCACACGTGCACCATCGCCCACCGTGAAGCCGCCCAGCACCTGCGAGTTGGCGCCGACGATCACGCCCCGGCCCAGCGTCGGGTGGCGTTTGGCGCCCTTGGTGAGCGAGGTGCCGCCCAGCGTCACGCCCTGGTAGATGGTGCACTCGTCGCCGATCTCGGCGGTTTCGCCCACCACCACGCCCATGCCGTGGTCGATGAACACCCGGCGGCCGATGGTGGCACCCGGGTGGATCTCGATGCCGGTGAAAAACCGCGCCAGGTGCGAGATGACACGCGCGGGCAGCCGCCAGCCGCGAATCCAGGCCGCCTTGGCCCAGCGGTGCATCACCAGCGCGTGCAGGCCCGGGTAACACAGCAGCACCTCCAGACGCGACCGCGCAGCGGGGTCGCGCTCGAGGATGCAGGCGATGTCTTCGTTCAGGCGTGCAAACATGGTCGGGCCAGTGTAGCCAGCGTCAGGCTTCTTTGCTGGCGCGCTGCACGGCGCGCGCGATGCCGCGCAGGATGTGCACTTCTTCGGTGCTCAGCTGCGCGCGGTTCAGCAGTTGCTGCAGCCGCGGCGTGAGCTTCTTGGGCGCAGTCGGGTCCAGGTAGCCGATCTGCACCAGCACCTCGCGCCAGTGCGCCAGCACACCGTCCACCGCCGGCATGTCGGCGATCTTCGGCTCGGCCGTGCGGGCCACGACGTCGTAGCCCCCCAGCGCCTGGCGCCACTCGTAGGCCAGCAGCTGCACCGCCTGCGCCAGGTTCAGCGAGCCATAACCCGGCGCGGTGGGGATGGAGACACAGGCGTGGCAGCGCCAGACGTCTTCGTTGGCCAGGCCGTAGCGCTCGCTGCCAAAGACAAAGGCCACGCGCTCGCCCGCGGCCTGCAGGCGCGGCGCCAGCTCGGCGAACAGCGGGCGCGGCGCGTGCAGCGGCGGGCCAAAGTCGCGCGGGGTCATCGCCGTGGCGACGGCGTGCGTGATGCCGTCCAGCGCCTCGCCCAGCGTGGCCACCACACGGGCGCGGGTCAGCACATCGGCGGCGCCGCTGGCCAGGGCCACGGTCTCCTCCTGCACCAGCACATCGGGGAAACGGGGTTGCACCAGCACCAGGTCGGCAAAGCCCATGACCTTGATCGCACGCGCGGCGGCGCCCACGTTGCCGGCGTGGCTCGTGTGCATCAGCACGAATCGGGGCCCGACAGCGGGTGTCACAGGGGCGGTCACGGTCGTTAGAATCAAGGGTTTTGCCTGACGCCATTGTCACGGCAACGCTCTTTCTCCTCCGCCGCGCCCCACTTCACCCCAGGACACCCATGTCGCAAGCCTTGCACCCCATGCTCAACATCGCCATCAAGGCGGCCCGTGCAGCGGGGTCCATCATCAACCGGGCGGCGCTGGACATCGACATCCTGAAGGTGGGCCGCAAGGGGCCGAACGACTTTGTCTCCGATGTCGACCGCGCGGCCGAGCAGGCCATCATCGACATCCTGCTCGAGGCCTACCCCGGCCACGCCATCCTGGCCGAAGAATCGGGCCGCGAGCGCGGCTCGCAGGACAGCGAGTTCCTGTGGATCATCGACCCGCTGGACGGCACCACCAACTTCCTGCACGGCTTCCCGATCTATGCCGTCTCCATCGCGCTGGCCTTCCGCGGCGTGGTGCAGCAGGCCGTGGTCTACGACCCGACGCGCAACGACCTGTTCTACGCCTCGCGCGGGCGCGGCGCCTTCCTGAACGACCGCCGGCTGCGTGTCTCCAAACGCACGCGGCTGTCGGATTCGCTGGTGGGCACGGGTTTCCCGTTCCGCAAGGGCGACAACTTCAAGCGCTACGTGAAGATGTTCGAGGAGGTGATGCAGAACTGCGCCGGCCTGCGCCGCCCGGGCGCTGCCGCGCTGGACCTGTGTTACGTGGCCGCCGGCTACTACGACGGCTTCTTCGAGATGGGCCTGAGCCCCTGGGACGCCGCCGCCGGCAGCCTGATCATCACCGAGGCCGGTGGCCTGGTGGGCAACTTCACCGGCGAATCCGATTTCCTCTACCAGCGTGAGCTGGTGGCCGGTAACCCGAAGGTCTACGGCCAGCTGGTCAAGATCCTCGCGCCCTACACCCGCGTGCTGGCCGAGCTCGACACGGCGGCCGCCGCGGCGGCGCCGGCGGCGCCATCGGTGGCCGATGCCACGCAGGCCTTCGTCGAGACCACCACCGCACCCGCACCGGCCCCGGCGCGCAAGACCGTGCGCATCCGCAAGACCGGCGACGCGCCGTTCTGACCGTTCCGGCTCAGCCGCCCAGGTCACCCAGATCCGGCTGCGCATCCTCGTCCAGCGGCGGCTCGGCGGTGGCGCGCGCCAGGGCCATCCAGGCGGCGAAGGGCAGGCGCATCGCCCGCTGCGGCGCCGGCCGGGCGACTTCCAGCGCTGCCCCCTGGGCCAGCATCACGCCGTAGGCGGGCGGGATCTCGTCGGGCTCGCCGATGCCCGCGCGCAGCACGTACCAGCACTGGCTGCTGAGCGCGCGGTAGGCCTCGCGCTTGGCCTCGTGGCGCAGGTCGCTGAGCAGGTCGGCCCGGCGCACCTTGATCTCGTGCACCACGGGCTCGACGTAGTCCTCCACCGTGGTGTGGCGGATCGAAAACACATCCGGCATCGCCATCGCCCAGCGCGTGCTGCCAGGCTCCTCGCCCGGCAGCGGCGCGCGCAGCGACAGGCCGCGCCACACCACGCGCCCGGCGCGCTGCATCGCACGCGCCACCTGTTCGACCAGCGCTTCATGCGCATCGCGCGCACGGCGGTGGCGCGCCACGGCCTGGGCGATGGCGGCCAGGCCGGCATCGGTCACCCGCAGCTGCTCGCGGCCGGCGGTGTCGTGTTCGCGCTGCAGCAGGCCGGCCACCAGCAACTCGGCCTCGATGGTGTCGTGGCAGGGCCAGCCGGCCGAGCGCCACACGGCCCGCAGGCGGCGGGTGTGTGCACTGCTCGGCACCAGGCCGGGGGGCGCTGCAGGCGAGGGCGGCATGGCGCATGCTAGCGTCGAGGGACCGACACCGCCCGAGGCCCCCATGCAGACTTTGGACGAGATGCTGAGCCGCCAACTGCTGACCCCGGCGCAACACGCCGACATCCAGGCCTGGATCCGCCAGGCTGGCAGCGTCGAGTCCATCCTGGCGATGCCGGAACCGCTGTGGCGAAGTTTTGCGCTGGCGAGCGTGTTGATGAACGTGGACGCAGACCTGACGCAGGCCCCGCTGCTGTCGGCCGGGACCTGAGCCGGTCCCGGGGCCTTCAGGGCCGCAGGCCCATGCCCTCCCACACCATGCCCGCTGCGCGCTGCGTCAGCCAGGCCTCCAGCGCCGCCCACTCGTCGGCTGCAGGTGCAAACGGCTCGGCGCGCACGCCGGTCAGGCACCCCCGCAGCCGGCGCTGCAGCGAACCGGCGCCCTGCCATTCGAGCCGGTAGATGGGGTAGCCGGTGGCATGGGCCTGCGGGATCGTGGCGCCGCCCAGGCGCTGGCCGGCGCGCTGGTCGTGGCACTGTGCACACGACAGGTTCAGCTGGCCAAACCGTTGCTGCCAGAGCTGCTCGCCGCGGGCCGCCCAGGCCTGCAGGCGCGGGTCGGGCATGACCGGCTGGCCGCGGCTGCGTTCGGTCAGCAGCGCGGTGAGTGCCAGCACCGCCGGGCCGTCGGGGCCTTGCGGCGGCTGGGCCAGGTGCTGCTGGCGGCACCGGTCCACACGCGCAGGCAGGCTCAGCGGGCGGCCGGTGGTGCCGTCGTGCACGGGGTAACGCGCGGCCACCGGCATCGGCGTGGCATGGCAATCGGCGCAGCGGCGGCCGTTGTCGCCGGGCCGTGCCCACAGTGCCTCGCCCTCGGCCACGAAGAGCTGGCCCGGGTGCTGGGTGGCGTCACGCTGAAGCGCCTGCAGCGGCGCGCTCATGAAGGCGCTGCCGGGTTGGCGGGTGTCTTGCGCCGAAGCCGCGGTCAGGGCCCAGCCCAGCAGCAGCACCCAGCGTTTCATGCCAGGTCGAGCCGCCGGGTCTCCTGGTGGCGGAAGCCATGGTCGCCGGTCCAGAGGAACACCAGCTCGCCGGCCTGCGTGGTGCGCAGCGAAAAGGCGATGTAGGGGTTGGCGGCGATGGCCGGGAAGAGATCGGCCCCGAAGACCAGCGCCCCGTTCAGCCGGCATTCAAAGCGGGTGGCGATGTCGCGCGGCAGCAGCCGGCCGTCGCCGTCGCGCCGGTGGCCGGTTTCCATCGCATGGCCCAGGGTGGTGCGGACTTCGATCACGCTGTCACGGGCGATGGTGGGCGGCAGGTGGACCAGTGCACGGGTTGCCATCTCAGCCCCCCTCGACGCAGGCCGCGAGCGTGACCAGCACATCGACCCGCTGCTGCCAGACGCTGCCGTCGTTGAAGCGCGCCAGCGCGACGATCTGCTGGCTGGTGGACAGCCGGATGCGCGTGGCCACTTCGGCGCGTCCGCTGTGCGGACCGAGTTGGAAACGGGCGATGTCGCGCTGCGGGTTGCGCTCGTTGAAAAGCACGATCTCCTGCACATGGTCGGCCGCGGTCATCGCACTCTCCACGCGCACCAGCAGCGGCACGGCGTTGCCGTTTTCCACCAGCTCCGGGATCTGCAGCAGCACCCTGCCCGTGCGTGGTGTGGCGGGGCCGGCCCAGGCGCGCACGGCGGCTTCCAGCGTCGGTTCTGCCGCGCGTGCTGCCGGCACCACCGTGAGCAGCAGCGTGCCCAGCAGCTGGCGGCGTTGCATCACTGCAGGGTCTCCAGCCAGGCCAGCACATCGGCCGTCTGCTGCGGCGTCAGCACCCCCTGCCCGGCCCGTGCCGTGGCCACCCGGTGCAGGCCACCGCTGCGCAGCGGTGCCGGCATCACGGTCTGCGGGTTGAAACGTTCGGGCATCACAAGACGTTCGCGCAACAGCACGCGGGGGTAGCGGGCCCCGACGCCGGCCAGGTCGGGCCCGATGTTGCCACTGTGCACCGCCGGCACGCCGGGCATGGCGTGGCACAGCACACACAGCCCGGTGCTGCGGCTGCTGGCGATGGCCTGGCCTTGCACCGGGTCCCCCACCAAAGCCGCCACCAGCGCCACGGCTGCCAGGTCAGGCACGCTTCAAACTGTGTTGGGACAAGGGCAGCGTGCGGATGCGCTGGCCCGTGGCGGCGAAGATCGCGTTCAGCACCGCCGGTGCTGCCACCGCAATGGTGGGCTCGCCGACACCGCCCCAGAACCCACCCGAGGGCATCGTGATGGTTTCGACCTTGGGCATCTGCGCCAGCCGCATCGCCGGGTAGGTGTCGAAGTTCTTCTGCACGATGGCCCCGTCCTTCACGGTGCAGGCGCCGTACAGCGCGGCCGACAGGCCGTAGACAAAACTGCCCTCCACCTGGGCCTCGATCTGCTGCGGGTTCACCGCGTGGCCGGGGTCGGTGGCGGCGACGATGCGGTGCACCGTCAGCTCACCCTCGGCACTCACCGACACCTCGGCGCAGGCCGCCACATAGCTGCCGAAACCGTGCGTCTGCGCCAGACCGCGGAAGACCTTCTGGCCTTTCACGTCGGGCGCAGGTTTGCCCCAGCCCGCGCGCTGGGCCGCGGCTTCCAGCACCGCCAGGTGTTTGGGGTGGTCCTTCATCAGCGTGCGGCGCAGGGCCAGCGGGTCCTGCCCGGTGGCGTGTGCGATCTCGTCGAGGAAACACTCCAGGTAGATCGTGTTCTGGTTCAGGTTCACACCGCGCCAGAAACCCGGTGGCACATGCGGGTTGCGCATCGCGTGGTCGATCAGCAGGTTGGGCACACCGTAGCCGATCATCGCCTCGCCGCCGCCGTTGTTCAGGCCCTGGAAGGCCACCGGGTCCTTGCCGTCGCGCACGTTCTGCGGGAAGAGGCCGGCCAGGATGCTCTGGCCCGACAGCCGCATGTGCAGCGCCGTGAGGCGGCCCTGGTCGTCCAGCCCGGCCGTCAGCTTGCACTGCGTGATCGGGTGGTAGAGGCCGTGTGTCATGTCCTCTTCGCGCGACCACAGCAGCTTCACCGGCGTGCCCGGCAGTTCCTTGGCGATCAGCACCGCCTGGCGCACCCAGTCGTGCACCGCGCCGCGGCGGCCGAAGCCGCCGCCCAGGTGGATCTTGTAGACCTCGCACTGCGCCGGCGGCAGGCCAGCCGCCGCAGCGGTGGCCGCGAGTGCGGCTTCGCCGTTCTGCGTCGGGGTCCAGACCTCGCAACGCTCGGCCGTCCACCTGGCCGTGGCGTTCATCGGCTCCATGGTGGCGTGGTTCTGGTGCGGGTAGGCGTAGACCGCCTCGATGCGGCGCCTGGCGCCGGCCAGCGCGGCCTTGACGTCGCCGTTGCTGTTGCCCACCGCGGCCTGCTCGGCGCCCAGGCCTTCCTTGATCATCGTGTCGATGCCGGCCTGCTGCACGTTGGCATTCGGGCCCAGGTCCCATTGCACCGGCAGCGCATCGAGCGCCTTCTTCGCGCGCCACCAGGTGTCGGCCACCACGGCCACCGCGTTGTCGCCGACGGCCAGCACCTTCTTCACACCCGGCATGCCGGCCACCTTGGTGGCATCAAAACTCTGCAGCTTGCCGCCAAACACCGGGCAGGCGTTGATGGCCGCGTTCAGCAGCCCCGGCATCTGCAGGTCGGCGCCGTAGACCTGCTTGCCGTTGGTCTTGTCCACCGTGTCCAGGCGCGCCAGGCGCTGGCCGCTGAGGGTCCAGTCCTTCGGGTCTTTCAGCGGCACGTTGGCGGCGGCCGGCGGCGTCAGCTTGGCCGCCGCCACGGCAACCTGGCCGTAGGTGGTGCGGCGGTTGCTGCCCGGGTGCGTGATCACGCCCTTGTCGGCCCGGCAATCGGCGGCCGGCACCCCCCAACCGTCGGCTGCCGCCTGCACCAGCATCATCCTGGCTGCAGCGCCGCCCTTGCGCACGTACTCGTGCGATTCGCGAATGCCGCGGCTGCCGCCGGTGGAGAAGTTGCCCCAGACCCGCTGGCGCGCCAGGTTCTGGCCCGGGGTCGGGTACTCGGTGGTCACGCGTGTCCAGTCGCAGCCCAGCTCCTCGGCGACCAGCTGCGCCAGCCCGGTCAACGTGCCCTGGCCCATTTCGGAGCGCGCGATGCGGATCAGCACCGTCTCGTCGGGTTTCACCACCACCCAGGCGTTGACCTCGGGCGGCGTGCCCTGGGCCGTGGCCGTGGTCGGGAACCCGAACACAAAAGCGCCGGCTGCGGCGGCGCTGCCGATGAACTCGCGGCGGTTCAATTGGGCGCTCATGCCTGGCTCCGCGTCAGGTGGATGACCTGGACCTCGGCCGTGCGCGTGACACCCACCGCTTGTTTGATGCCGGCCCGCACGCGGTTGTAGGTGCCGCAGCGGCAGATGTTGGTGATGGCCGAGTCGATGTCGGCGTCGGTGGGCTGCGGCTTTTCTTTCAGCAGCGCCGCCGCGGCCATCAGCATGCCGCTCTGGCAGTAACCACATTGCGGCACGTCCAGCGCGGCCCAGGCCTTTTGTAGCGGGTGCTGGCCGTCGGGCGAGAGGCCTTCGATGGTGGTGATCTTCTGGCTGGCCTGCACGGCCGAGACCGGGTAGACGCAGCTGCGCACCGGCGCACCGTCCACGTGCACGGTGCAGGCGCCGCACTGCGCCACCCCGCAGCCGTACTTGGTGCCCGTCAGGCCCAGTTGTTCGCGCAGCACCCACAGCAGCGGGGTGTCGGGCTCTGCATCGTGCTGGCGCACGACTCCGTTGACGTTCAGCTGGGCCATCACACGCTCCGGGGGGTTGTTGCAGCGGCGCATGATGCGCCGTGTGGCAATTCCCTGCAGCGCAGTTGGTCAGCGCCGGTTCAGCGTGCCACCAGGGCCTGCACCAAGACCCGCGCATCGGCCAGGCCGGACAGGCCGTGCACACCGTCCAGGAAAGCCTGCACCTGGCCCGCCGGCAACGGCACCGCCGCGTACGCCAGACAATCGTGGAAACGCCCCAGCTGCTGCGTTTCGCTCAGCGGATTGCCCGGGTAACCGGGTGCGATGTCCAACTGCCGGTGGTGGCGCTGGCCGTCGGTGGTGGTCAGGATCACGTCGACCGCGGTGTGGCCGCGCACGTCCATCGCCGCATCGCCCACGCCGTGCACACGTTCGGCCAGGGCCAGCACGGCCGGGTCGCGGATCTGCTCGGGGCGGAAGTGCGCCAGCCGCGAACTGCCACGCACGATGGCGTTGGCCACGCAGTAGGGCACGCTGAACTGCGCGTCCACACGCGGGTTGGGGCCGAGCTTGAACGGGTGGCCGACCAGCTTGTGCGAATACGGCGGCTGGCGCACCTCGACCTGCTGCACCTGGTCGGGTGTCAGCGCCAGCTCCTGCACCAGCTGCAGCGTCAGCTCCGTCAGGCCCTGCGTGGCACCGCAGCTGGGGAACTTCTTGAACATCATGCGCTGCAGCCGCCATTCGTCGCCCAGGCCCGCCACCACGGACGCAGGTTCCAGCCGGCCACGCCCGAACAGGTGCGGGAAACCGTAAACCCCTTCGAGGAAGTTCACCGGCCCGGTCAAACCCCGCTGTGCCATCTGCGCACATTCCACGCCGGCCTGCGCCACCCAGCCTTCGATCAGCCGCACCGCCAGCGTGCCGTCGATGTTGCTCTGGAAACTGCCACCGCAGCGGTTGAAGGCCAGGCCCAGCGCGTTCAAGGTCTGTTGTTCATCCAGCCCGAGCACACGCGCCGCGCCGGCGGTGGCGGCAAACACCACGGCCACGCCAGTGGGGTCAAAACCGTCGTACTGCGATTCGCTGAGGTTGAAGCGTGCACCCACCTCGCAGCCCACCACCAGCGCAGCCAGGAACTGATCGCCGGGACAACCCCCTCGCAGCTCGGCCGCGGCAAAACAGGCCGGCACCAGGGCCGAGCCGATGTGCGGCCCGGGGGCCATCGCGTCGCAGAAATCCAGCGCGCGGCACATGGTGCCGTTCAGCTGTGCGGCGGCCACCGCCGGCAGGCGGTCGCCAAAAACCAGGGTCGTGGCCTGGGGCGTGCCACCACGCTCCAGCAGCAGGCTGCGCAGCGCGTGGATGCCGTCTTCGCCGGCGCCGGCCACGCCGGTGCTGCTGGCGGCCATCAGCACCAGCTGCGTGGTGCGCAGCGCATCGGCCGGCACGTCGGCGGCGCGCTGGGTGACGACAAAACGGGCGAGTTCAGATTCGAGCTTCATGGTCTCAGCCCTGACGCTCGGCGCGGCCGGGTGTCAGCTCGGTGCCGCTGAGTTGTTCCACCCAGCGCACCAGCTCGCTGACGCTGGCCTCG
>CAYTWU010000123.1:0-9765 GCA_964442175.1 uncultured Rubrivivax sp. | reverse complement strand
AGATCGCGCGCCGCAGCCGCGGCACGCCGCGCATCGCCAACCGGCTGCTGCGGCGTGTGCGTGACTACGCCCAGGTCAAGGGCCGGGGCCACATCGACAGCGGCATCGCCGACAAGGCCCTGGCCATGCTGGACGTGGACCCGCTGGGTTTTGACGTGATGGACCGCAAGCTGCTGGAGGCCGTGGTCCACCGCTTCGACGGCGGCCCGGTGGGGCTGGAAAACGTGGCCGCGGCCATCGGCGAAGAAGCCGGCACCATCGAGGACGTGATCGAGCCCTACCTGATCCAGCAGGGTTTCCTGCAACGCACGCCGCGCGGGCGCATCGCCACGCTGGCGGCTTTTCGGCACCTGGGGGTGGCACCGCCCGCACAGGCCGCCGCCGGCGGCCTGTTCTAACGCGGTTGCGGGGCTGCGCTCAGCGCCGGCGGCGCGACACCGCCAGACCGGCCAGCGCCAGGCCAGCAAGGGCCAGCGAACCCGGCTCGGGCACGTCGGCCTGGGTGCCGGCGCCGCAGGTGGCATCTGCCACGGCGTCGCCGAGGGCCAGGCTCACGCAGCCTGTGGCGGTGCCGCCGAGTTCATACGGATAGGCCTGGATGTAACCATTCATCCAGATTGAATAGGAGTGCCCGGCCTGCAGCGTGCCGGTCAGGCTGCCTTGGTTGTACATGGAAGAGTCAGCGTCGTTGGCCACTCCCAGAACGAAGCTCTCGTCTTTTGTGCTCGCCGAGTAATTGAGGTCCGCGAACAGGTAGTCGCCTGCGGTCGAGTCCCAGATGTAGACGTCGAGGTAGGTTGTGCCGGCCTGTTTGGTCGCTGCGTACAGGCCGGCCAACGAATACGCCGTGTCAGTCGTGCCCACCTTCAGTTCCATGGAAACGTACGAGTAGGCATACCCCCCGTATTCGGCCGAGTGCCTGTGGTCCATGCTGAAGTTGAGCAGCGCCCCGCTGCCGGTGTCTTGCCAGTCGACCACGTTCGTCGACTCGTTGGCGCCCGCGATGGCATTCAAGCTCCGCGTGCCGTAGGCCGTGTTCTGGTTCGAGCCGTAATCATAAATGTTGGTGTCCCAGCCACTGTAGGCCTCCGTATAGGTGTAGAGCTGTGTCACCGTGACCGGCGCGCTGACCGCCTGGCTGGCGGCGGCCAGCCCGAACAGGGCGGCGGCGATCCAGCGGACCGATGAGATGTAGGTTTTGCGGGTCATGGGTGCTCTCTTCCTCTCGTTGTCGCGTGTCTTTGTGTGCGCCGCCATTCCTTGGCTGCACGCGCATTTATGCAAACACCATGCCGCATTTGTTTGCTGATCCCCCTCGTCGCTTGCAAACCATTGATTCACATGACGAAACGCGAACGCTCGCAGTGTCGCGGGGGCGCCACCGCAGGGCCCAACGGGTCGCGCCCTGTCAATTGGTTCGACAGCTGCAGAGCGTCATGCGGGCTGTGCTGACCGCCGCGTGGTGGCCCGCGGGCTGCTGATCACCCCCACGCCCCACAGCCCGGCCACGATGGCCGCCGCGCACGCCGCCTGAGTGCCCAGGCTCAGCGTGTGCGCCTGCCACAGCAGCGCCGCGGTGGCGCCCAGCAGGGCCAGGAACAGCGCGCCCGCCGCTGCGGCGGCGGGGCCTGACATGGGCGGGTCGTAGAGCGCAAACGCCTGCAGCTCAAAGGGCGGCTTGGGGAAGCGCGCCGCCACATCGGCCGGCCGCCAGCCCGGGGGCTGGAACCACACCCGCAGCTTGTCGGCCCAGCGGCGGGTGTGCCAGCTGTCGCGCCACAGGTCGGCATAGACCTGCAGGTTGGCCCACAGCGGGTTCCAGCTGCGCAGCGGGCTGCGCGTGCCGTAGACACAGGGTTCGGCGTCGTCTTCGTCCTGGAAGGTGCCGAACAAACGGTCCCAGAGCACCAGGATGCCGCCGTAGTTCTTGTCCAGGTAGCGGTCGTTCACGGCATGGTGCACGCGGTGGTTGCTGGGGCTGCAGAACCAGCGGTCGAACCAGCCCAGCCGGCCGATCTGCTGCGTGTGCACCCAGAACTGGTACAGCAGGTCCACCAGGGCCACCACGCCAAACACCAGCGGCGGGAAGCCCAGCAGCGCCATCGGCAGGTAGAACACCCAGCCGCCCAGCCAGCCGCTGCCGGTCTGGCGCAGCGCGGTGCCCAGGTTGTAGTCCTCGCTCTGGTGGTGCACCGCGTGCGCGGCCCACAACAGGGCCACGCGGTGGCCGGCGCGGTGGTGCCAGTAGTAACAGAAGTCGTAGAACAGCAAGCCGGTGACCCAGACCCAGGCAGCACCGGCGGGCAGCCGCCAGGGTGCCAGCGCGTCGAACACGGCCACGTAGATGCCCAGCGTCAGCAGCTTGCTGAACAGCCCGCCCAGCTGGCTGATGATGCCCAGGCCAACGCTGGACAGCGTGTCCGCCAGCCGGTAGGTGTTGTGCCCGCGCCAGCGGCCGAGCGTGAACTCCAGCGCGATCAGCAGCAGAAAGATCGGCGTGGCGATGACGATGATCTGGGCAGCGGTCATGCGCGTGATGCTGCCGCACCCGGCCTGCCGCGCCCAGCGGGTTGCCCCGGGCTGCGCCCCCGACGCTGTTGCATCTGGTGACGTTTGCCGGCCTCAAGTCGCTGCTCAAGCCGCCGATACAGCTGATCAATGAGCCGGAAAAGGTCTGCCCCAGGGCAGCCGCCGCCCACCCTGTTGACCCCTGTTCAAACCGGACGCCACGCACATGAACCACCCCCTGAGCCGTGCACGCGGATTCACCCTCATCGAGGTGATGATCACGGTGGCCATCGTCGCCATCCTGTCGGCCATCGCGGTGCCGGCCTACACGTCCTACGTGCAGCGCTCGCGGGTGCCGCCGGCGCTGGACGCGCTGAGCTCGCTCGCCACGCGGCTGGAACAGCGCTTCCAGGACACCGGCAACTATGCCAACGGCGATGCCTGCGGCGCCACGCTGCCCAGCGCCGACAAGTTCACGATCAGCTGCGCACTGAGCGACGAGGGCCAGGGCTTCACTGCCACCGCCACCGGCAGCGGCCCGGTCGAGGGCTACACCTACACCATCAACCACCAGGGCGTTCGGGCCACCACCGCGCACCCGAACGGCACACCCGCCACCAACTGCTGGAGCATGAAGGGGGCCGTGTGCGACACCTGAGATTGCGCGCCGAGAGGGGCCTGACGCTGATCGAGCTGATGGTCAGCCTGGCCATCGCCGCCATCCTGGCGGTGGCCGCTGCGCCGTCGTTCAAGGACTACCTGGCGAACTCGCGCCTGCGCGAAAACGGCAACGTCATCTACATGCAGATGCTGTTTGCGCAGAGCGAGGCCATCAAGCGCAACACCACGGTGCGTGTGGCGGTGGACGACGGCGAGGTCGCCGTCACCGACCGCAACGACCCCGACAACCCGGTGGTGCTGAAGACCGCCAACCTGACCCACGGCGTGAGCGCCGAAGACCTCACGCTGGACTTTTCGGGCGAAGGGCGCCCGGTGGACTTTGCCACCGCGTCCATCGACCTGTCGCCCCCCACGGGCCTGAGCTGCTCGACCGAGATCCGCTGCCCGGGTCTGCGTGTCGATGGCGGCGGAGCGATCAGACTATGCAGCGACCACACCACCAACTGCGACTGACGGCGCGCGCGGCGCCAAGTCGCGCATCCCGCGGCATCGGCCTGCTCGATGCGCTGATCGCGCTCGCGCTGCTGGGCTTCGGCCTGCTGGGCATGACCCGGCTGCAGACCAACCTGGTGCGTGCCGGCAGCGAAAGCGCGGCGCGCCTGACGGCGGCGCAACTGGGTGACGAGCTGCTGAGCACCGCCCTGGTGGACGTGGACAACGCACCCTGCTACACGCTGCCCGCCAGCGGCACCTGCAACAGCGAAGCCGCCGCCGCGCGCACCGAGGACTGGGAGACCCGCGTGGCCGCCGCGCTGCCGGGCGAGGTGCTGGCCACGTCCACGCTGGAAGACGACCAGCTCACCGTCAGCATCAGCTGGACGGGCAAGGAATCCGGCGAGTCCCGCACCCTGGAGGTCACCACCGATGTGCGCCCCTGAACCTCGCCCGTCCCGCGGCGCAGTGCGCGGCCAGCGCGGCGTCTCCATCGTCGAGCTGATGGTGGGCATCGTCGTGGCGCTGCTGGTCGGCCTGGCCGCCAGCAGCAGCGCGATGATGTTCACGGCCTCGCAACGCCAGTCCATGGGCACGGGCGGCGTCGGCATTGCCGCCACCAGCGCGCTGGCCGCGTTGAAAAACGACGCCGCGATGGCCGGCCTGGGCTTTTTTGGCGACACCAACTACCTGTGCGAAGAGCTGGCGCTCAGCGTCAACGCCACCGTGCACAGCGACAGCGCAGCCTTCACGCCCGTGCGCATCACCAGCACCGACGACGGCGACACCGTGGACGTGGTCTATGGCGAACGTGTGGAGTCCGGCGCCAACGTGCTGCTGGACGCGGCCTCTGACGGCACGAGCGCCAACCTGATGTCCCTGCTCCCGGTCAGCGTCGGCCAGGCCGTGCTGCTGGCCCCGGCGGCGCCCGGCGACCCCTGCCTGGTGCGCAGCGTCACCGCCGTCACGGCCAGCACCGACACCACGCCGCAGATCCTGACGTTCGGCAACGCCGGCCTGCACAACCAGGGCGACTTCGCCGCCGACCCCGCGTTTGCCGAGAGCGACCGTGTCACGCTGCTGGGCGCGCTGAACTGGAACCGCTACCGCCGCAACGGCAACACCCTGGTGCTGGAGCGCCCGTTCAGCGGCGACACCGCGGTGCTGGCCCGTGACGTGATCGCACTGCGCGCGCAGTACGGCTTGTCGGCCGATGCCGCCAACAGCACCACGCTGGAGAGCTGGCAGGACGCGTCTGGCGCCTTTGCCGTGTTGAGCGCCGCCCAGCTGCCACGGGTGCGTGCACTGCGCCTGGGCATCGTCACCCGCAGCACGCAGCGCGAAAAACCCAATGCCGACGGCGACTGTGAAGCCAGCCTGGCCAAGCCGCAACTCTTTGGCGCCGATGTCGAGCCCGATGTGGACGACTGGCAGTGTTACCGCTACCGGGTGGCCACCGTCGTCGTGCCCTTGCGCAACCTCGTCCTGGGGCAGAAGGAGTAGGCATGAAAAATCTCCACCGCCACCCGGGTGCCCGCCAGCAGGCGGGCGTGACCATGCTGGTCGTGCTGGTGCTGCTGTCGGTGATGTTGCTGGGCGGCATGGCACTGGCCAAGCTCACCGAGGTGGGCACGCTGGCCAGTGGCAACACCGCGTACCGCGAGGCCTCCATCCAGGCCTCGGAGGTGGGGCTGAACACCGTGTTCCAGCGCATCCGCGAAGACATCGCCAACGAAGAGGCCGACCAGGCCGGCTGGTACTGGGCCACGGCCCAGGACACCGACGACAAGGGCATGCCCGAGGTCGATTTCGACGAGGCGCCGACGGTCAGCGTGGGGGCCTACACCGTGGCCTACGTGGCCGAGCGCATGTGCGACAGCACGCCGGTGACGAACACCTTGCGCCAGTGCCTGGTGAAACAGGAGCCCGACCCCAACGCCAGCCGTGCGGCCGGCGCCGAGGCGCTGGACCCACCCAACTCGCGCCAGTTCCGCGTGACCATCCGCGTCACCGGCCCGAAGGACACCCGCACCTGGGTGCAATCGCTGATCACCAAGGGCTGACACCATGAAAGCCAAGCTTCAATCCGGCATCGCCTTCACCGCCCTGGCCGGCCTGCTGACAGGCCCGGCGGCACAGGCCACCGGCACCAACGTGGCCGAGCTGCCGCTGAAGGCCTCGGTGCTGGCCAAGCCGACCGTGATCTTCGGCATGGACGACTCCGGCTCCATGGATTGGGAGGTGCTGCTGGACACCAACTCCGGCGTGGTCTGGTGGAACGGCAGCACGGCCTGGGACAGCAGCACCGGCAAGCCGCTGCGCAGCAGCAACAAGGTGCCCTACAGCTACCTGTTCCCGCTGGGCAGCAACACCGGCGGCCAGCTCTACGCCTACAACGACTTCTACGGCCAGGCCGCGCCGCCGATCGACCAGTTTGCATGGCTGCGTGCCAGCCGCTTCAACCCGCTGTACTACGACAGCATGGTGACCTACGCGCCCTGGTCGCCGGCCTATGTGGACAACGACGGCGACAGCGACGACGACGGCAGCAAGGTCTCCTACGCCAACGCCAGCACCACGGCCACCGGCTCGCACCCGCTGTACCCCAGCGGGCCGACGCTGGCCGTGGGCAGCGGCTGGACGTCGAGCAACAGCCTGTTCGACGACTACGGCTACATGTTCTACGTGCAGGGCGGCATGAAGCTGCCCGCCGGCAGCTACGTGCTGGCGCAGACCACCACCAGCGGGCTCTGCCGGGCCACCGGCACGGGCAAGTCCGCCACCTGGACCTGGCGCACGCTGACGGCCGAGACCACGGTG
Organism: uncultured Rubrivivax sp.; assembly: GCA_964442175.1. GTDB lineage: Bacteria > Pseudomonadota > Gammaproteobacteria > Burkholderiales > Burkholderiaceae_C > Rubrivivax. The sequence goes on along the minus strand of CAYTWU010000123.1, from coordinate 3,324 downwards.
GGCGAGGGCTATGCCTGCTGGGCCGCCGTCCCGTACTTCCCGGCGACCTTCTGGCACGCCGAGAGCTGCACCGTGGGTGCCAACTGCCTCACCGGCCCGGACGGCAGCACCACGCTGAAGCGCTACGAGATCAAGACCGGAAGCACCTTCCCGTCCGGCCGCAGCGTCGCCAACGAGCTGCAGAACTTCGCCAACTGGTTCAGCTACTACCGCAAGCGCAAGCTGATGCTGGCCGGTTCCATGGGCGAGGTGCTGGAGGGCCTGACCGGCCTGCGCCTGGGCGTGGTGCCGTTCAACAACTACACCACGGTGAAGATGTACGACACCGACAACACCACCGACAAGACCAACGGCCTGGCGGTGGCGGGGCTGTTCTACCGCAACGGCCTGACGGCCAACGGCACGCCCACGCACGCGACGGTCAAACACATCGCCAGCCAGTTCGAGGGCAACACCAACGTCGTCAAGTACGCATGCCAGCGCAACAGCATGTTCATCGTGACCGACGGTTTCTCCAACACCACCAGCATCGAGGTGCCCAGCTACGACGCCTCGCTCTACGGCGGCACGGCGCCCTACACCACCACGCCCACCGGCTCGCTGGCCGACCTGGCCCTGGCCTACTACACCAACCGCTTGCGTGCCTCGGATGTCGGCCTGCCGGCGGGCAAGGTGCCCCCCAGCTCATCGGACAGCCCGAACGCCGACAAGAACCCCGACCTGCACATCAACACCTACGCGATCTCGCTGGGGGTGCGCGGGTCCTTGTGGCCGAACACGGTGGACCCGTTCGTGACGGCACCCACCTGGCCCACGCCGGTGGCCGATGACCCGTCGATGATCGACGACCAATGGCACGCCACGGTCAACGGCCGCGGCCTGATGTTCCTGGCCTCCAACCCGGCCGAGACCGCCGCGGGCATCCAGAAGGTGCTGGACGACATCATCAGCCAGACCGGCGCCCAGGGCGGCGTGGCCGTGAGCACGAAGAACCTGGTGCGCGGCGACACGCGCGCCTACTACGGCAAGTACGACCCCGCCGGCTGGCGCGGTGACCTCGCGGCCTACCCGATGGACCCGGTGACCGGCGCGGTGAGTGATGCCGATGGCGATGCCATCTGGTCGGCGTCTGCCGAGCTGATCAAGCGCGACTGGACCACCCGCGTCATCGGCACGGCCAGTGCCAGCGCGGGGCAGGCTTTCACGGTGGCCAACGTCGCTGCAACCGTGAACCCCTCGGCCAAGTACGGGGCCGACGCCGACGTCATCAACTACCTGCGCGGCGACCGCAGCAAGGAGGCCACCGGGGACTTCCGCAAGCGCCTGTCGCTGATGGGCGCGGTGATCAACTCCCAGCCTGCGGTGCAACGCGCTGCCAACGTGGTCTACGTGCAGTCGGGCGAAGGCATGCTGCATGCCTTCGACACCGCCACCGCCACGGCCGGCACCGAGCTTTGGGCCTTCGTGCCGCGCCAGGTGCTGGGCAACATCGGCCAGACGGTGGAGCGCGGCTACGTGTTTTCGACCCAGCTCGACGGCTCGCCCACCGTGGGCACCTACGCCGGCGGCACGCTGCTGGTGGCCGGGCTGGGCGCAGCAGGCAACAGCTTCTACGCCATCGACGTGAGCAGCCCGCGCAGCCTGACGGAAACCACCCTGGCCAGCAGCTACAAGTGGGAGTTCCCGGGGGCCAGCGACAGCACCACCGCCGCCAAGATGGGCCAGGCCCTGGGCCGCCCGGTGATCGTGAAAACGGCGGACGACGGCTACGTGGTGCTGGTGACCTCGGGCTACAACAACACGGCCGATGGTCACGGCCGGCTGTGGATGCTGAACGCCAGCACGGGCGAGGTGATCCACGAGTTCGACACCGGTGTCGGCGACCTGACGACGGCCGAGGCCGGCCTGGCGCAGGTCACGGCCTTCCAGGAGCGCGACGGCAGCGTGCGTTATGTCTACGGCGGCGACCTGCTGGGCAATGTCTGGCGCTTTGACCTGGACGACAAGGGCAGCCCCCACCTGATGGCGACCCTCAAGGACAGCACCGGCGTGGCGCAGCCGGTGACGGCCGCGCCCCAGTTGATGATGGAGGGCGAGTTGCGCGTGGTGCTGGTGGGCACGGGCCGCCTGCTGGACATCGGCGACTTCGGCAGCACCCGCGTCCAGACCCTGTACGCCATCGCCGATGGCACCACGCTCAGCAGCCCGCGCAGCAGCCTGGTGCAACAGACCTACAGCCTCAGCAACGACACCATCACGGACAACCCGGTCGATTGGTCCTCGGACCGTGGCTGGTACGTGGACTTGCCGGCCGGCCAGCAGGCCAACACCACGCCGGAGCTGGCCTACGGCGCGGTCGCGGTCACCACCAACACGGCCGGGGGCACGGACTGTTCCGCCAGCTCACGCCTGTACGTGCTGGACGTGCTGACGGGCGGCAAGTACGCGGGCACCGACTTCGTGTCCAGCGAGATCTCCAGCACCGCCAACTCCTCCGGTGTCACGGCGCTGCTCACCTCCAACGGCAAGATCGTCGGCTCGGGCCAGGATGCCGACGGCAAGGCCTGGGAGCGCGACATCGCGAAGAACTCCAAGATCGACCCGGCCAAGAACTCCTGGCGCGAGATCCGACGCTGATCACACGGCGGGCGGCGGCGTGAGGTGCGCGTCGTCGTCCCAGCCTACCAGCGTCAGGCCCTGGCCGTTGTAGAGCAGCCGGTTCAGCGTGGCGTTGGCCATGCGCCAGCTGCGCGGGGCGTCCAGCGGCACGTGCGTGGCGGCGCGGTACAGGCTGTCCAGCACACCGCCATGCGCCACCAGCGCGATGCTGCCGCCCGGGTGCAGTGCCGCCAGGCGCAGCGTGGCGCCCAGGCAGCGGGCATGGAAATCGACCAGGTTCTCGCCGCCCACGGGCGCAAAGCCCGGCTCGCGCTGCCGCCAGCGGCGCGCATCGTCGGGCCAGCGGGCCTCCAGCTCGGCGTGGGTCAGGCCTTCGAAACAGCCGAATCCACGCTCGCGCAAGGCTGGTTCGGCCCGCAGCGGCGCGCCGGTTGCATCCGCCACGGCCTGCGCCGTGTGCCAGGCGCGCTGCAGGTCGCTGCTGTAGACGGCGTCCAGCGCTTCGCCCTGCAGCGCCTGGCGCAGGCATTCGGCCTGCCAGCGGCCGGCGGCGTTGAGCGGGATGTCGGTGTGGCCCTGCAGCCGGGTCAACACGTTCCAGTCGGTTTCGCCGTGCCGCACCAGCAGCACGCGCGTGGCCTGGCCCGCCGTCACAGGGCCGGGACCAGGCGTGCGTTCAGCGTGTAGGTGCCGGAGATCGTGGCC
>CAYTWU010000122.1:0-9911 GCA_964442175.1 uncultured Rubrivivax sp. | reverse complement strand
TGGCTGGCGATGATCTGCTCGGGCTGGTAGGCGCTGGCGCCGAGCACACGCACCGCGTGGTAGTGCGTGAGCAGCACGTACTTGATCGGCTTGTCGGTGACCTCGCGGATGCGGCGGATCACGTCCTGCGCCATCACCGGCGTGGCCTGGGTGTCGATGACCATCACGCAGTCGTCGCCGATCACGATGCCGGTGTTGGGGTCGCCCTCGGCGGTGTAGGCGTAGGCGTGGTCGGACAGCTTGGTGAAGCTGACCTTCTTCTCTTCCAGATCGGCCTGGCTGGCGAAGGCTTTGCTCATGGCGGTGTTCCTTGTCTAACGTGTTTGTCTATGCTGAACCTGGCTTGATCCTAGTCCGGAAGTTCGATAATGTCTAATCCATTCAACAAGTAGAAACCCGGACCCCATGAAAGAACAGCGCGGCATCCAGAGCGTCGAGGTCGGTGGCCGGCTGCTGCTGGCGCTGGTGCACGAAGGCCGGCCGATGGCGCTGAAAGATTTGGCGCAGGCGGCCGACATGGCGCCGCCCAAGGCCCACCCCTACCTGGTGAGTTTCGGCAAGCTGGGCCTGATCGTGCAAGACGAAGCGAGCGGTCACTATGGTTTAGGGCCGCTGGCCATGCAACTCGGCCTGATCAGCCTGCAGCAGAGCGACCCGGTGCGCCTGGCCACGGCGCAGCTGGCCGGGCTGGCACAGGCGGTGGGGCAGACAGTGGCCATCGCCGTCTGGGGCAGCCGGGGCGCGACCATCGTGCGCACCGAAGAAGGCCCGCTGCCGGTGCACGTGGCCATGCGCCACGGCACGGTGATGAGCTTGCGCGGCACGGCCTCGGGCCGGCTGTTCGCGGCCTGGCTGCCACGTGCACGCATCCGCGCCGGCGACCCCGACACGGTGTTCGACGCCGCCTTCGAGCGCGAACTGGAGGCCGTGCGCGTGGCCGGCATCGCACACGCGGTGGACGGCGTGCTGCCCGGCATCAGCGCGCTGGCCGCGCCGGTGTTCGACGCCGCCGGTCAGCTGGCGCTGAGCCTGACGGCCATCGGCGCCGGGGCGGCCTTCGACGTGCGGCTGGATGGCGCGCCGGCGCAGGCGCTCAAGGCCTGCGCAGCCGAGCTGTCGCGCCAGCTGGGGGCCCGCGCCAGCAGCGTTTGACGCACATCAAGCGCCAGCCAGGGGCTGCAGGCTACGCTCGCCGTATACGGTGGGCCGTATCAAGGCAGGCATGGCACAAGTTCGGAAAATCCTCTGGCCGCTGGCGCTGGCCGCGGTGCTGCTGGCATCAGGGGCCTGGTGGCGTTTTGGCCAGGTGGTGGACGTGCCGACCGTGGCCCTGGCCGAAGCCGAGCTGCCACGCTGGGTGCGCGGGCCGGGCAGTGTGCAGGCCCGGGTGCCGCTGACGCTGTCCACCCGCATCACCGCCGCCGTCACCGAGGTGCTGGTCGATGTGGGTGACGAGGTGGCCGCCGGCCAACCGCTGGTGCAGCTGGATGCACGTGAACCGGCCGCGCGCCGTGCGGCGATCGACAGCCAGCGCCAGGCGCTGCAGGCCACCATCGAGGCCGCCGAGGCCGGCTGGCAGAAGACACGCGCCGAACAGGCGCTGGCGGGCAGCCGCCTGCAGCGCGACGTGGATCTGCAGCGCCAGGGTTTCCTGTCGGCGGCCGGCCTGGAGACCGCCCAGACCACCCGCCAAGCGGCCGATGCGGCCGAACGCGCCGCTGCGGCCACACTGGCCGCCCGGCGCGCTGAGTTGGGCAGCCTGGGCCGCGAGCAGCAGGTGGCCGACGCTGCGCTCTCGCACACCCGCCTGGCCGCGCCGTTTGCCGCCGTGGTGGTGCGCCGCCTGGTCGAGCCCGGTGCGGTGGTGGTGCCCGGCACGCCGCTGCTGCAGCTGGTGGACGCGGCCAGCCTGTGGGTGCGTGTGCAGGTGGATGAAGCGGTGCTGGCCCAGGTGCAGCCGGCTCAGACGGCCCGCATCCAGTTGCGCAGTGGCCAGGCCCTGGCCGGCCAGGTGGTGCGCATCGCGCGCCAGGCCGATGCCGCCACCCGCGAGGTCGACGTGTTCGTGGCCTTCACGCAGCCGCCGGGCCGGTTGGCGATTGACCAGGAGGCCCGTGTCGACATCGAAACCGGACGCCTGCGCGGGCTGGTGGTGCCGGCCACGGCCTTGGTGCGCGACCGCGAGGCCCGGCCCGGCCTGCTGCTGCTGCGCGACGGCCGCGCCCGTTTTGTGCCGGCGCTGGTGCGTGCCGAACATGAGGGCCGGCTGCTGCTGGAGGCGGCGCCCGGCGCCACGCTGCAGGTGGGTGACACCGCCATCACCGCGCCGGCCGGTGTGCGCGACGGCATGCGCCTGCGCAGCAGCTGACCTGCATGGACCTCGCGCTCAAGGACATCCGGCGCCACACCGGCAAGTTCGTGGCCACCATCGCCGGTGTGGCGATGTTGCTGGCCATCGTGCTGGTGATGAACGGCATCTACCGTGGCAACATCGCCGACGGCGTGTGGCTGATCGAAAACACCGACACCGATCTCTGGGTGGTCGAGCACCACCGTGGTGGCCCGTTCAACGAGCCCTCGCGCCTGCCGCTGAGCAGCTGGCGCAGCGTGGCCGCCACGCCGGGGGTGCAGCAGGCCAACCCGCTGGTGATCTACACCGCGCAGCGGCTGCTGGCCGGGCGCGAGCAGCAATTCACCGTGATCGGCTACGACGTCTTCGGCGGCCTGGGCGGCCCGCGCAGCGTGGTGGCCGGCCGGGCCATCGGTGCCGCCCACCACGAGCTGGTGGCCGACCGCAAGCTGGGGCTGCAAGTTGGCGAGCAGGTGCTGCTGTCGGGCGATGCCTACACCGTGGTCGGCCTCACCGCCGGTGCGGTGGACGGCTCGGGCAACCCGCTGGTCTTCATGGCCCTGGCCGACGCGCAGGCGGTGCAGTTCGAGCAGGACGCCCGTGCAAGCGTCGCCGCGCGCGCGGCCACGCTGCAGCGGCTGGAAGCCGCCGGCCAGACCGGTGCCCAGGCCGAGCGCCTGCTGCCGCTGCTGGAAAGCGCGCCCGACCCGGTCAACGCCGTGCTGGTGCGCCTGCTGCCGGGTGCCGATGGCGCCGAGGTGTCGGCCCGGCTGCGCACCTGGCACCACCTCAACGTCTACACCACCGAACAGGAGCGCCAGCTGATGCTGGAAGGCCGGCTGGCCCGCATCTCCGGCGTGCTGGGGCTGTTCCGCGCGCTGCTGGTGGCGGTGTCCATCGTCATCATTGCGCTCATCGTCTACGTGCTGACGATCGAGAAGATCCGCTCCATCGCCACGCTCAAGCTCATCGGTGCGCCCAACCGCGTGATCGTGCGCCTGATCCTGGAGCAATCGCTGGCGCTCACGCTGGCCAGCTTTGGCCTGGCCTGGGTGCTGCGCGAGCTCATCGCACCGGGCTTTCCGCGCACGTTGGCCTTTGCGGCCAGCGAGACCGCCATCACCTTTGCCGTGATGCTGGCCGGTGGCGTGCTGGCCAGCCTGCTGGCGATCTGGCACGCGCTGCGCACGCCGCCGCAACTGGCCCTGGGAGGCTGAGCTGGACACCATCGTCGAGCTGCAGGGCGTGCGCCAGACCTTCGGCCAGGGCGAGCAGGCCGTGCAGGCCCTGAAACCCACCGACCTGCAGGTGCAGGCCGGCGAGTTGCTGGCCCTGATCGGGCCCAGCGGCTCGGGCAAGAGCACGCTGCTGCTGGCCATGAGCCTGATCCAGCCGCCCACCGCCGGCCGCATCCGCGTCGGTGGCCGTCTGCTCTGGGACGATGGCCCCACCGGCGTGGACGCGCGCCAGTTCCGCCTGCAATCGGTGGGTTTCATCTTCCAGCAGCACAACCTGATCCCGTTCCTGAGCGTGCAGGAAAACGTGGCCCTGGTGCTGGACCTCAACGGCGTACCGGCCCGCGAGGCGCGCCACCGCACGCAGGCGCTGCTGGCCGACCTGGAGATCGCGCACCGCGCGTTGGCCTTGCCGTCACGGCTGTCGGGCGGCGAGCAGCAGCGGGTGGCGATTGCACGTGCCCTGGCCAACCGGCCGCCACTGATCCTGGCCGACGAGCCCACGGCCGCGCTGGACACCGCGCGGGGCGCCAAGGTCATGGCGATGCTGCGGCGCATCGCACGCGAGCAGGGTGCGGCGGTGATCACCGTCACGCACGACCACCGCATGCTGGAAGGTTTTGACACCGTCTGCCACATGGAGGACGGTGTGCTGGTGCGCACCGATCACCCGGCCGTGCCGGCGGCCTGATCAGCCTTCGCGCGCAGCCAGGACCTTCAGCGTCGCCACGCAGCCCGCCACGATGGCGGCCACGGCGATGAAGGAGCCCAGCGCCAGGGTGGCGATGCCCGTCATGCCCTGGCCGACGGTGCAGCCCAGCGCGGTGACGCCGCCAAAACCCATCAGCACCGCGCCCAGCAACTGGCGGCGCAGGTCGGCCACGTTGCCAAACCCTTCCCAGCGGAAGCGGCCCGTGGCCAGCGCCACCACCGCCGCGCCGGCCACCACACCCAGCACCGAGGCGATGCCCAGGCTCAGGTGCAGCGAGCTGTCGGTCCACAACATCAACAGCTCCAGCCCGTAGGCCAGCGGGCCGACGAAGCTGAGGGATTCCAGCGCGCGTGAGTTGGTGGCGAAGAAGCTGTCTTCCAGCGTCTCGGGGTTCTCGCCAAAGCCGATGTGGCCGCTGAGGTAGAAGCCCGCCACCACCACCGCGCCCAGCAGCAGGCTGCCCCCCAGCTGCCAGCCGTTGCGGCGGAAGTCGCGCCCGGCCAGCGCAAATGCGGCCAGCGGCAGCGCCACCGCGGCCATGGCCAGGCCACGCGCCGTGGTGGCGTCCAGCCCCAGGCCGCGTGCCAGTGCGGTGGACAGGCCCTGGTCGGTCCAACCGGCCTCGCCCAGCGGCAGGGCCACCGGGTCCAGCCAGCTCGCGCGGCCCTGGGCGAACAGCCCCTTCATCGTCATGTAACCGGCGATGGCCATGAACACCAGCACCACCACAGAGCGCAGGCTGCCGGCCCCGGCGCGCACCAGGTTGCGGTTGGCGCAGCCGCCGGAGAGTGTCATGCCGACACCGAACACCAGCCCGCCGATCAGCAGCGACAACCAGCGCAGCGTGGGCTGCTGCGTCACGGTCTTGGACAGGTCCACCAGCCCGGCCAGGGCCAGGGCACCCGCACCCAGCACGGCCACGGCCACGGCCAGCATCCACATCCGCATGCGGGACCAGTGGCCCATGTTGACCACATCGGAGATCGCGCCCATGGTGCAGAAGTTGGTCTTCTGCGCGACGGCGCCGAACACGAAGGCCAGCGCGAAGCCGCCGCCGATGACGAGGTTGCTGGGGTCGGCGCTCATGCGTCTACTTTTTACGGATCAGGAAGACGTAGTGCTCACCTTCTTCGGTGGCCGAGATCAACGTGTGGCCGCCGCTCTGCGCAAAGGCCGGCATGTCGTCCAGCGAGCCGGGGTCGGTGCCGAGCACACGCAGCACCTGGCCGCTGGCCAGCGACTCCAGCGCCTTCTTGGCTTTCACGATGGGCATCGGGCACGCCAGCCCGCTGGCGTCCACTTCCTTGTCGACCTGCATGGGAACCTGTGGCGGTGAGGGGGCGTGCATTGTCGCCTGACCGCCGGGGGCGGCGAATGCACCAAAGAAACTGGAGCGGGAAAGGAGGCTCGAACTCCCGACCTCAACCTTGGCAAGGTTGCGCTCTACCAACTGAGCTATTCCCGCGAGGGGCCACCGGAACCCTGGGGGCGCGGTGGCGTTGGCGATCCCGCTACCGATGGCTAGCGGGCCCTGCAAAGGGTTTCATGCCCCAGCTACAGAGCGGCGAATCATAGCAGAGGCGTGGTTGGCGCCGCTGGGCGGCGGCCACGGAGATCAAGTGCCTCTGACACATCCGGCCGAGGCGCCTGCCACTCGTGAATGGGTAGTTCTTCGAATCACTGGGTGAGAATGTTCCCAAAGACCCCGAATTGATTTGGAGGTCATTGCCAGGGAAGGCATCTCGTGGACAAGAAGGCACTCAGCGAACGCGACATCTGCACCCAGTTCATCACCCCGGTGATCGTGCAGGCCGGCTGGAACATCCAGCGCCAGGTGCGTGAGGAGGTCACCTTCACCAAGGGTCGGGTGATCGTCCGCGGCAAGCTGCACACACGCGGCAAGGCCCGGCGCGCCGACTTCGTGCCGTACCACGCACCCCACCGGCCGATCGCCGTCATCGAGGCCAAGGACAACACCCACGGCCCGGGCGAAGGCATGCAGCAGGCCCTGGACTACGCCGAGGCGCTGGACGTGCCCTTCGACCAGCTCAAAGCCCGCATCGCCGCCGCCCGCGCCAAGCACGCGCAGCTGGCCGAGGCGCTGGTGGCGGAAGCCGTCGCCTGAGCCCCTGGATTCCGCCATGCCACACGGATACCCCAAGCCCTGGCTCAGCCTTGAAGACCAGCTGGCCCAGCTGAAGGCGCGGGGCATGGCCGTCGAAGATGAGGTCAAGGCGCACTACTACCTGGACCGTGTCGGCTACTACCGCCTCAGTGGCTACTGGTTCGCCTTCCGTGAACGCACAGGCTTGTGCAATGTCTGGTCGCCCGGAATCCACCCCAAGGCGAAGGACGCCAAGGCCGTTCGGATCGTGCTGGATGAGTTCAAGCCTGGCGCCCGCTTTGAAGATGCGGTGAAGCTCTACGTCTTCGACAAGCGGCTGCGCCTGCTGGTGATGGACGCGCTGGAGCGTGTCGAGATCAGCTTGCGGGTTGACCTGGCGCACCGGCTGGGCGAGCGCGACCCGTTCGCTTACCTCAGGCCGGAGCAGTTCCACCCTACGTTCGCCCAAGAGATCGACCAGAAGACCGGCTTGACCAAGCACCAAGACTGGCTGGCCAAGCAGGCCCAGCTGATCGGACGCTCGCGTGAGGAGTTCATCCGGCACAACCGCGACAAATACGGCCTGCCGCTCGCCATCTGGGTGGCGTGCGAGGTCTGGGACTTCGGCTGCATGTCCCGGCTCTACGACGGCCTGACCAAGACCGACCAAGATGTGATCGCGCTGGCCTACGGCGTACGCAACGGGCGCATCTTCGCCACCTGGCTGCGTAGCCTGAACTACCTGCGCAACGTCTGCGCCCACCACGGCCGGCTCTGGAATCGCAACATCGTGGACCAGCCGCGGCTGCCACCTCAAGCTGAACTGGCCTGGGTGGCGGACTATGAAGGCCAGGACAACCGGCATCGGCTCGCCCGCCCGTTCCTGCTGCTGCGAATGACGCAGCACCTGATGCAGCACATCAACCCGACGTCATCATGGGGGCAGCGGCTACGTAAGTTGCTGCTGGAGGAGTTCCCGCCGGTGGGGCACCTCGGGCTCAACCTGGCCGGCATGGGCGCGCCTGACGGCTGGGAGACGGCTGGTTGGTAGGACGCCCGCCGCGCACTGATCGCGGGCAAAAAAAACCCCCAAGCAGCTAGCGCCGAAGCGCATCACTGAAGGGGGCCGTGTTGAAGCGAATTTTGCGTCGTACAGAAAAACCAGTCAACGGAAAAGGTGTTGGGATCAGCACCTAGTTGTGCAGATCGACACGCGGATTGACCGAACTGTCGCGCAAAGAAGAAGACCCGCTTTGAGCGGGTCTCTTCGCTGATTTCGCTTGGAAATCAAGCATTTATCTTGGTGGCCTGGGGCGGAATCGAACCACCGACACGCGGATTTTCAATCCGCTGCTCTACCAACTGAGCTACCAGGCCAAGTGAGCCAAAGATTATAGCCCACCGCGCTTGTTGCGCGAAAGGTCTACGCCCAATTGTTTGAGCTTGCGGTACAGGTGGGTGCGTTCCAGGCCGGTTTTTTCGGCCACGCGGGTCATGGAGCCGCCTTCCTTGGCCAGGTGGAACTCGAAGTAGCTCTTCTCGAAGGCGTCGCGCGCCTCGCGCAGCGGGCGGTCGAGGTCGAAGCTCTGCTGCGCCTGCGGGCCGGCTGGCGGGGGCGGGGGCAGCGGTGCGCCCAGGCTGGGGCCGCTCGCCAGGGCGGGCAGGCCGGGGCCAGTGCCGGGCGCACCCGCCGCGCCGGGGCTCTGGCGCGGCGGCGGCACACGCACCAGGCCTTGTTCCACCGCGCGCAGCAGCTTCTGCAGCGTGATCGGCTTTTCCAGGAAGGCCTGGGCGCCGAACTTGGTGGCTTCCACGGCGGTGTCGATGGTGCCGTGCCCGCTCATCATGATCACCGGCATGCTGAGCATCCCGGTGGCGCCCCACTCCTTGAGCAGCGTGATGCCGTCCACGTCGGGCATCCAGATGTCGAGCAGCACCAGGTCGGGCTTGAGCCGCTCGCGCACGGCGCGGGCCTGGGCGGCGTTTTCCGCCAGCTCGATGGTGTGACCTTCGTCGGTCAGGATCTCCGACAGCAGTGCGCGGATGCCCAGCTCGTCGTCGACTACAAGAATGATGGCCATCCAGGGGTCTGTTGTGGGCGCTCAGGGCGCGGGCGTGGCATCACCGGCAGCCGGTGCGGTGCCTGCTTCCGCCAGGGGCGGCGCAGGCGCGAAATCGGAAAATGATAGCGAAACCCGCGCGCCTGCCACCGGGCGGTCCGGATCGTCGCCTTCGTGCACATTGGCCACGCGCAGCCGGGCGCGGTGTTCGTCGGCGATCTTCTTCACCACCGCCAGGCCCAGGCCGGTGCCTTTGCTCTTGGTGGTGACATAGGGTTCAAAGGCGCGCTTGAGCACGTTCTCGGCAAATCCGGGGCCGTTGTCCAGCACCGTCAGGCGCACGGCGCGCAGCCGGCCGTCTTCGCCCAGCGCAGCCGAGGTGCGCACCGTCACCCGGCCTTCGGGGCGCGGCTCCACGGCGTCCAGGCCGTTCTGCACCAGGTTGTGGATCACCTGGCGCAGCTGTGTCGCGTCGCCCAGGATGCGGGGCAGGTCGGGTGCCAGCGCGGTGGCGAGCTGGCCGCGGTCGTGCGCCATGCCGTACAGGCCCAGCACCTCCTGCACCAGCGCGTTCAGGTCCAGCGGCAGCATCTGTGCGGCCGGCAGCCGCGCGTAGTCGCGGAACTCGTTGACGAGCTGCTGCATCGCCTGCACCTGGCTGACGATGGTGGCCACCGAGCGCACCAGCAGCGACTGGTCGGTGCCGCTGAGCTTGTTCTCCAGCTTGAACTGCAGGCGCTCCGCCGAGAGCTGGATCGGCGTCAGCGGGTTCTTGATCTCGTGCGCCAGGCGCCGCGCCACCTCGGCCCAGGCCTGTGAGCGCTGCGCCGACACCACCTCGGTGATGTCGTCGAACACCAGCAGCCGCGCCTCGCCGGGCAGCATCGCGCCGCGCAGCAGCAGGGCCTGCGGCACCTGGCCGTTGGACGAGCCGTGGCGCAGGTCCAGCGAGTCCTGCCAATGTTCGCGCTCGCCGGCCTCGGGGCTGGTCACCAGCAGCTCGAAGCGCTGGTCCACCAGCTTGGCGAAGTCCTGCAGCTCGGGGCGGTCCGCCAGGCGCTGGCCTCGCCAGGCCGACAGCGGCAGGCGCAGGATGCGGGTGGCGCCGGGGTTCACGCTGTCGATGCGGCCGTCGCGGTCGAACAGCATCACACCGGCGGTCAGGTTGTCCAGGATGGTCTGCAGCCGCGTGCGCGCGCCCTCCAGCTGCGCCACGCCGCGCTGCACCTGCGCGCGGGCATCGGCCAGCTGCTGGGTCATGTCGGCAAAGCTGCGGGTGAGGCCGCCGAGTTCGTCGCGCGACGCGAACACCGGCTTGGCCGTCAGGTCGCCGGCGGCCACCTGGCGCACGCCGTCGGCCAGCAGCAGCAGCGGTTTGACGAGCTGGATGCCCAGCAGCAGGGCCAGCAGCACGGCGCCAAACACGGCCAGCACCAGGGCCAGCGTGAGC
>CAYTWU010000121.1:0-10016 GCA_964442175.1 uncultured Rubrivivax sp. | reverse complement strand
GAGTCCCGCGCGCCCAGGCCGGCCGGCGCCACCTCGGGCTGGGCCAGCAGCTGTTCGGCCAACGCGATGGCGGCGTCGGCCGGCACCGAGATCTCGAAGCCGTCTTCGCCGGTGTAACCCGAGCGGGTGACGTAACACTCGGCCCCGGCCAGCGTGAAGTGCCCGCCGGTCATGAACACCAGCTTCGCCACGTCGGCGTTCAGCCGGCTCAGCGCGGCCACGGCCTGCGGGCCTTGCAGCGCCAGCAGGGCACGGTCTGGCAGCGGCACCACGGTGCAGCGGTGGCCGATGTGGGTGATCAGGTGCCGGGTGTCGGCGTCCTTGCAGGCGGCGTTGACGATCACGAACAGGTCGTTGTCGCGCCGCGTGACCATCAGGTCGTCCAGGATGCCGCCGCTGGTGTTGGTGAACAGCGCATACCGCTGTTTGTGCACGCCCAGGTCCACGATGTCCACCGGCACCAGGCTTTCCAGCGCGGCGGCAGCGTCGTCGCCCACCAGGCGCAACTGGCCCATGTGCGAGACATCGAACAGCGCCGCGGCGCTGCGGCACTGCCGGTGTTCGGCCAGGATGCCGGCCGGGTACTGCACCGGCATCGCGTAGCCGGCAAAGGGCACCATGCGGGCGCCCAGGCGCACATGCAGGGCGTGGAGCGGGGTGTGGAGCAGGGGCAGGTCGGACATGCGGAACCTCCAAGGGCGGCAATGCCTGCCGTGTGACCACCGCAGGGCGCCCTCGCTGTCCGCTTTACCTGAGAGATTCGGGTGCGCCCGGTGGCGGCCCTTGCCCCTTCGGTGGGTGCCGGCTGACGCGGGCACCTCTCTCCAGTGAGGTGAAAAAACCAGTCCTTTTGCCTGAGCGTTCGGGCCGTGCCCTGCGCCTTCGGCGGCCCCGTGGGGGGCTCTCTCCTGGTGGCCGGCAGTGTAGCAGCGTGGGTGTGCTGCCAGCCACTCGGGCAAGATCAGGCGATGAACATCTCACCGCTGCTGCAAGCCCACCGGTCCATCCGCCGCTACAAACCCGACGCCATCCCGCCCGACCTGCTGGACAGGGTGCTGCAGGAGGCCTTCGCTGGCGGTTCGTCATCCGGCAACCTGAACATGGTCTCGGTGGTGCGCACACGCGACGCCGAGCGCAAGCGCCGCCTGTACGAACTGCACTTCGAGCAGCCCATGGTGCTGCAAGCGCCGCTGGTGCTGAGCTTCTGCGCCGACACCTTCCGCACGCGCGAGTGGCTCCGCCAGCGCGGCGCGCGGCTGAACTTCGACAACCTGATCGCCTGGCATGTGGCGGCCTTCGACGCGATGATCTTCGCGCAGACCGCCGCGCTGGCGCTGGAAGCCGAGGGCCTGGGCATCTGCTACATGGGCACGACGCTGCATTCGATGCGCGAGATCGCCGACTTTCTGGAACTGCCGCCGAATTGCCTGCCCGTCACCAGCCTGGTGGTGGGCAGGCCCGACGAGGCACCGGCCCAGCGCGACCGGCTGCCGATGGCGGCTTGGTGCCACGACGAGGTCTACCAGCGCCCAACGCAGGCGGCCATAGGTGCGCAGTTTGGCGAGCGCGAAGTGCGCGGCTGGGCGCGTTACCGCGCGCTGGGCGAGGAGTTCGTGGCGGAGATGGACCGGCTGGGCATCACATCACTCGCACAGTTCTACACCAGCGACATGAAGTACGCGCCGCAACGGTTTCAGGAGGATTCGGAGAAGCTGCGGGCGCTGTTAGCGGAGAGGGGTTTCTTGCCCTGAGTGGACAGAATTCGTCTCGAACCTACGCATCGTTTCCCTGGCGGCGCCTGCACAGGACCACCCTACAAAGCCGTGTCCACGTACGGTGTCTATTTGCACGAGACTGTCAGCAGCCGACGCGCATTGCGCCCGACATTGGACGACCACCGAAATACGCAAAGGCATACGTACTGGCCTCGACTTGCAATGAGTCTAAGGTCTAACGGACTGCGGCCGTGACCCGGTTTTGCCTAAGCTTCCTACATGGATCAAGCCCAGGATCGATCTATTCATCTGCAGACGCAAACCAAATTTCTCGGATCAGGACGCCACTCGCGCCCTAACTTGGGGCCCTCTCGCTCAAGGATACCCATTTTGGGTTGACATTGCCGTAGGCACGACTCCTTCATCGTCTCGTGTGGATTTCGACTACCGAAGTACGCAAGAGAAACGACGAATGCAACAAGGCCAAGAAGAATCAGTACCGATTGATGCTTGACTGTCATCTTGGGCAGACATGTGGTTGGTCCGTTTCACCAGGCTCGGGCGGCTTCATGAGCGATTCGAAGAACTGAGCGGCTGTTCGTCTGCTCATCAGCACCTCAATCGAGTTTGCCACGCTCGGATGACCAATTGCCGATGAAGCACCTGTGCCAGCGCCCATCAGGTCGCCAGCTCCTTCGAGCATTTAGAACCGAGCTTGGTAGCCTGAAGTGTTGCTCGAGGGCATCCTGTCAATTCGAGGGAACATCGGCTGAGGTCCAGGAACTCTTACCGCTGGGCTGTAAGTGAGTAGCAGAGGTGAGGAGGCCGCGGTGCGTAAACCGCCCGGATCTACATCGTGAATCGGATTACCACCCACGTATGCGTAGGTATTGATTCCCCCCTCTAACCCGATGGGATCTGACTGCGTATACCTCCCAACCCCCGCATCGTAAACCCGATGCCAGTTGTGCCAAAGCCCCGACTCATCGTCGAAGTACTCCCCGGGAAGCCCAGGTTCATCGCCCCGATGGTCGTGCCCAGTACGGTGCGGTCAAAGGCATCGTTTTTCGCCTGCCAGACCACGCCGCCGCTGCCGTTGCT
Organism: uncultured Rubrivivax sp.; assembly: GCA_964442175.1. Classification (GTDB taxonomy): domain Bacteria; phylum Pseudomonadota; class Gammaproteobacteria; order Burkholderiales; family Burkholderiaceae_C; genus Rubrivivax. The sequence goes on along the minus strand of CAYTWU010000121.1, from coordinate 7,200 downwards.
CAGCGCTTCCGGCCGGCCGAGCTGGTCGTTGTCGCTGGCGTGGAACTGGTCGTTGCGGGCAATGCCCAGCAGTTCGTCGACCAGCCACAAGTAGGCGGTGCTTGCTGATCCCGGGCCGCGGTCTCGTAGAGCAACCGTCCGTCGGCGGCATAGACCAAGCGGGGGACCCCTGATGCGGTCTTCTGCAATCCACGCAGTTTCTGCACGACTTCGAGTGTACCGCCGTTGGAGGATATTAGTTGTTGTCTGCGCCGCAATCCGGACAGCGTGGCTTTACCCATCTTGGATGTGCGGAGAAACGGCCGATTTCGACGAGATGTCGACTTCCGCATCGAGGACAACGGAAGCTATGTATCCACCACATCAAAACCAACCAGTACGCCAGCAGAACAAATGGCGGCCAATCGAAACCACTTATAAAGATTGCTGTGAGACAAGCAAAGACGAAGATACTGAATGCAAGCACAATCCAGGCTTCACTTCTGGGTGACCGAAAACGTTTGCTCATCTTTTGCAGCCGTTGAAAGGTGAAACGCTTGTTTCCTGCTCGCCGATTGTTGCGCCAACTTTTAGTCCAGGACCGTATCCAAACCCCAATGAGGTTAGGCCCATGAAACCGTCCCGCCAGGACTCGCCGAATCCAACCTGAACCGACAAGATGAGCGCGTGAAAGCTGAAGCCAGTGGACGAGCCACCCAAGTACTTCGTGCCTTCGCCAAAGAAGTAGGTCATCTGCAGAAAGTTGATCCCTGCGCCAAGCCCCCAGTCTCGCGAGTACGAAAGGACTGCGCCTGTTTTTGATGCGGCGTCGGGTGAAAAGTAGAATCCGCTTTGAATCGACCCGCCTACCAAGAGTGCGCCGCCTCCGCCCCAGGTGACCGCTACGCCTTTTAGGCCCGTAGTGTCGATTACCGACTGCGGATTTGCGTCTGCATAGGCGTACTTGTTAATCCCGCCAGCCAACCCAATCGGATCCGCCTGCGTATACCTCCCCACCCCCCCATCGTAAACCCGATGCCAGTTGTGCCACAGCCCCGACTCATCGTCGAAGTACTGCCCCGGGAAGCCCAGGTTCATCGCCCCGATGGTCGTGCCCAGTACGGTGCGGTCAAAGGCATCGTTTTTCGCCTGCCAGACCACGCCGCCGCTGCCGTTGCTCAGCGCTTCCGGCCGGCCAAGCTGGTCGTTGTGGCTGGCATGGAACTGGCCATTGCGGGCCATGCCCAGCAGTTCGCCGCCCAGCCACACGTAGGCGGTGCTGGCTGATCCGGGCCCGGTTTCGTAGAGCAGGCGTCCGTCGCCGGCATAGACGAAGCGCGTGACCCCAGAGGCCGTGTTTTTCCATGCACGCTGGTTCTGCGCGTTGTGGGCGTACTGGCCGCGGCGCGTGCCGCCTTGCCAGTACTCGGCGTTGCGGTTGAAGTCGTCGTAGGTCCAGGCCCTGCTGCCCAGGCTGCCAGCTTCGCTGATGAGGTTGCCGGCGTCGTCATAGTTCATGGTGCGTGCCAACGCGCCATTGATCTGCCACAGCCGGTTGCTGCCGGCGTAGAGGTGGTGGGTGAAGGTTTGGTTGTTGCGCACCAGGGCGGTTCGGTTGCCCACGGTGTCCCAGGCGTAGTCGTGTGCGTCGCTGCTGCGGTTGACCTGGTCCAGCCGGTCGTTGGCGTCGTAGGCCAGGCTGGCCGATTGGGTGGGCAGCACGGCGTTGCCCAGGCTGGAAATGGTGTGGTGACCGCTGGTGTAGCCGAAGTTCAGGTGCTGCACGGAACTTTGCGCCGTGCCGGCCACGATGGCCGTGATGCGGCCGTCGCTGTCGTGTGTGCGCCGCTGCGCCAGGCCGTTGCCGTGGCGCCAGGCGAACAGCGCGTCAGTCGCGGGCTGATACAGCAAGGTGTCGGCCACTGTGAACCAGTTGCCGCCGCCGAAGCGGCCTTGCATCCATGCCAGCCTGCCATAAGCATCCCAGCCATGCCTGACGGCCAGTCCGCCGGGGTGGTTGATGTCGCTGAGCTGCCCCTGCGCGGTGTAGGTCCAACTGGTGTTCAGCGTCATCCCACCGACATTGCTTGATTGCAGGGCCAGGCTGCCGTCAGCGTTGTAGTCGTAGCTGGTGCTGCCGCTCATGTCGGTCACGCCCACCAGTCGGCCGAGACCACGCCCGCTGGCGGCGTTGTCGTAGGCGAACTGCTCCTGTGCGCCGCCCGCGCCACTGCGCAACACCAAGCGGTCCAGCGCATCCCAGGTGTGGGAGATGGTTCGGTTGTTGGCCAGGGTCTTGACGGCCACGCGGCCCAGGCTGTCCCAGGTGGTGGTGGTGAGTCCGCTGTCGGGGCTGGTCCGGGTGATCAGGTCGCCGAAACCGTTGTAGGCGTAGGTGGTCACCACACCACGCGGATCGGTCACGTTTTGCAGTCGGCCGGCGGGGTCGTAGGTGTACAGGATGCTGCCGCCGTCCGGGCGGTCCACCTGGATGCGGCGGTTCAGCGCGTCGTAGGTGATGACGGTGCTGCGGCCCCGCGAGTCGTCGATCCGCGTAACGTTGCCGTTGGCATCAAAGGCCCAGGCCAGCCATTGGCTGTTGTTGCCCACCTGCCTGGCCCGCTGGCCCAATGCATCGAACTCTTCGGTCTGGATGAAGCTGCCTGAGATCAAGCGCGACAGGTTTGGCGACAGGGCGGCTTCGGCGCGGGACGAGGTCCACACCACACGTTTGCCGCCGCCAGCCAGCGCCGTAAAGCTGCGGGTGCGCCACTCGTTCAGTGCATTGCCGGTGGCGTAGACGTTCAGGCCGTCGTCATAAGACGTTCGCTGTTGTGCGCCGCCCGGCCAGGTCACGCGCGTGACCTGGCCGGCGCCGTTGTAGCTGAACGTGCTGAGTCGGTCTCCGAAGCCTGGCACGGTCTGGGTGGCGGCATGGACCAGGCCGTCGGGCCCGTTGCCAAACGTCGTCTCGACGCCATTGACCGATCTGTGCCGGCCCGCCATCCCCAACAGGTCATGCTGGCTCCATGTCTCGCAATGGGACAAGGCATTGCAGGCACTGATTCTCCGCCCGGCGGTGTCGAAGGACACGACGGTCTGGCGCTCTGCGCCACTCGGCATCCACTGCACCGTGGTCACACTCTGCAGGCTGGCCGAAGGAGACGGATGGAAAGCATGGCGCCACGCAGTGCGGCGAACCTGGCCAGTGGTCAGATCGGTGCTGTTGGTGGAGGAAAGCCGCCCATAGCCCGCGCGCTCGTAGACATGCTCCACCTGCAGGTAGGCCGTGCCGTTGCGATCCTTGTGGACCTCGCGCGTCACGTTGACACCATCGGCCCAGGTGTAGTCGATCGTCTGCTTGCTGGCGGCGACGTTGGCGCTGAGCACCAGCCTGGTGAGGCGGCCACGGCCATCGTAGGTGTAGTCGGTTTTGGTGCCCCGCCAGTCCAGCGTGTAGTCGACGAATCCCTTGGTGTCGTAGGCTGTGGTGGCGGCGCTGCCGCCACAGGCCAGCGCCGAACGGTGCGACACGCCGATGAGGCGTTTGGAAGTGCCGACGGTCTGGAAGGTGTAGGACACGGCCTGGCCGTGGCGCGGTGTCACGGTGGTGAGGTTGCCGCTGTACGAGAAAGACTCCTTGTACTCACCCCCGCTGCGCTCGATGTGCAGAACGCGGCGGTTGGCGGTGTCCCAAGTCACCGTGTTCGCTTGCACACCACCGACCCTGATTCCGACGAGCAGGGTCTTCTGGGCGGCGTGGTACAGGTACTCGCGACCGCCGGCTATAGCACCTGGTGGCGGGGTGACTTGCCGCAACCGTGGCGGCACGTAACCGGCTCCTGCACCTTCAGGCGCATGGTAGTCGTAGGTCCAGGTCAGACCGACGGCGTCCGCGGGGCTCGTCAGCTTCGCGTACTGCACGGTGCCCCAGCCGTTGTAGGTGAAGGCCAGCCTGTGCCCGGACTGCGTGTGCAGGCTGGCGAGCCGGCTGCCGCTCCAGGTGTAGCTCCACATGGCACCGTCGACGTCCACCATCGTCGACAGGCGCGACGCGTTCGTGAAGCTGTAGTTGCGTTTGTCCTTCTCCAGGTACCAGCGGCCGTTCAGCGGAGCAAACTGCAGCCTGCCCATTGCATGCGATTGCTGGACGAAGTAGCTGCCCGGGTCGTTCAAGTCGAGCACGTACTTGTACGACGCGCCCCCTGGAAACGTCACGACGGCGTCCTGCGGAACGCTGCCGATCTCGGTGGCCACCTGAACGGCCGAGGGCGCAATGGTGATCGGCTCCAGATTCGAGATCCAGTTCGGCCCAAAGAGACGACCCGTGGCAGCAGCGCTGCGGTAGCTGCGTGACAAAGCCAGTGCATTGAGGCCTTGTGCCAGGATGTCGCCATCCTGCAGCGTCAGTTCGCCAGACGCCAACACGACCCCCTGGCAACTGGTGGGATTGAGATCGTGGCGGGGGTCGGAGTTGAATTCGGATGCCGGTGCAGGCCGCTTTCTGTCGGATTCAATTTCAGCAGCGCGGCGTTCCGCTCCCGCACGGTGCCAGTGTGACCAGGGTGAGCTCCAGTCGCTGGTCCAGAAGCCACCCCGGCTGTCTGCCGGGTTGCCTTGACCTTCCGGGCGAAAGTGCCCCGGCATCATGGTCGAGGCGGGGAAGACAAAGTGGCCGGCTGGACGGTCCCTTCCGAAGACATGCTCGAACTGGCTGGGGCCCAGCCCGTGGTCCTCCTCACTTGCGGCCGCATCCGCGCTGCACTGCGCCCAAAGGGCAAGTGGGCTGAACACGGTCACCGCGGCAACGATGGCCGCCCGCCAACGGCGCCACCGTTGGCCTGGCTCGAGGCCAGATGCGGCGGGCGCGCCAGCGCCATGGGCATTGACGTTCATCACATGTCTCCCTGCATGTGGCCCGTGTCGCGCTCAGGGTTTTGGCGCTGGTTCTCCGGGCCGTGACACTCAGCGCCGCCGGGCGGGGCAACGCTGCTTCTGCAGACACATGTTCAGTGAACCGCATGCAGCGCGCACCTGACAACCTTGACAGCGGCCCATCCGCTCAGGGCACGGCATCCCCTGGTTTGTCCCCCGCCCAATACCGCGCGCCGCTGCCCAGCCGTGCCGCGCTGTCTTGCGGGTTGTAGAGCGCACAGCGCTTGAGCGACAGGCAGCCGCAGCCGATGCAGGAACCCAGCGTGTCGCGCAGCCGGGTCAGTGCGGCGATGCGTTCGTCCAGCATCGGCTGCCAGCTGCGCGAGAGCTTCGCCCAATCGGCTGCGGTGGGCGTGCGGGCGTCGGGCAGGCTGGCCAGCGCGGCCTGGATCTGCGCCAGGCTCAGGCCCACCGCCTGCGCGGCGCGCACGAAGGCCACGCGCCGCAGCGCATCACGCGGGTACAGGCGGCGACCGCCGGCGCTGCGCAGGGCTGGGGCGAGCAGGCCCTGGTCTTCGTAGTAGCGCAGGGTGCTGGCGGTCACGCCCGCGCGGCGGGCGAAATCGCCGATCGACAAAAGATTGCTAGCCATGGCTTGACTTCAAGTGCACTTGAACTTGAATCATAGGCGCCTGTCTTTTCACCGCAGAACGCGCCATGACCACCCAGACCCTGCACACACTGCTCGATGCCGCCGCCGACCTGGGCCCGGAATATGGCGGGTACCTCTCGTCGCACCTGACGATGGCGTTGGTGGCGCTGCACGCGCTCGGCGCCGACGAGCAGCGGCTGTGCCAGTTCTTCGACAAGCACCGGCAGCGCCTGCCGCCGGCGCCCGCCGTGTCGATGGACGACGGCTGCGACGAGCCCGCCTTGTTCGGCCACATCGAACACTTCGGCGTCTTGCGCCAGCGCTTCGCGCCCGAGCTGGCGCTGGCGGGACGTGATGCCGTGCTGCGGCGGCTGTTGCCGGCCCTGGTGCCGGGCTGTGCCGGCGCCGCCTTCCACGGCCTGATCCGCACCGCCGCCGCGGTGCAGGCCGGGCATCAGGTGGAACTGGCGGCGGCGCTGGCCTACTGGGCGGCGCGCTGGCAGCCGCTGCCACCACCCTTGCCCCGCGAAGAAGACACGGCCGACGCCTGGCTGCAGCGTCTGCAGCAGGCGCCGCGCGGCCCGAGCCTGCCGGACCGGTCCATCGCCGGCCGCGCGGCCCGGCTGGCCGGCCTGCCGGCCTTTGCACCCTGGGCCGGGCCGGCGCCTGCCGCACCCGACTGGCCGGCACGGCTGGCGCATGCAGCCGTGCAGCGTTACCTGAGCAGCGGGGATTTTTCGGTGCTGCACCTCGTCACCGCCACCCACGCGATGCGCAGCTTGCAGTGCTGGCTGGACGATGCCGCCTGGCGGCACTTTGCGCGGGCGTATGCGGCGGTCTGGTTGTCTGCGCAGACCGACCCCGCAGCCCAGGCCCGGGTGGACCCGGGCGGGGATTGGCCGGCCATCGTGGAACTGGCGCTGCGATCAGACGACGAACACGTGATCAAGCTGGTCTGGAGCTGCCGCGAAGAAGAGGCGGTTCACGGCGGGCCGACGTGGCGCCATGCCGCGGCCCTGGTGGTTCAGACCGGGGCCTGACCCAGCCGTTGTTTCAGCCGCCGCACCGCACTGTCTGGCGTGGTGAACACCGGCAGTCCGGTGGCCGCCACCACCGCCTCGCGCGCCCGCGCCAGGCTGAACTGCGCCAGGGCGATCACCGTGCAGCCCTGATCGCGCAGGCGCTGCGCGGCGTCGGCGGCCAGGCGGTCGTGCGTGGCGCCATCGCCCTGGTTCAGCGCGTCCATCGCGCCCTCGGCCAGGGCCGTGTGCAAGGCCGTGCCGGGCGGGAACTCCGCCGGCATCGATTGCAGCGTGGGCCCGAACGTGGCCAGCAGGCCGATCACGCCGCCTGCGGCCACCACCTCGTCCACCATCGCTTCGTTGGGCTTGAGCACCGGGAGGGCAGCGTGGTGCCGGGCCACGGCCTCGATGCAGGGCCCGAAGGCCGAGCAGGTGAAGAGGATGCCGTGCGCGCCCGTGTCCACCGCATAGTCGGCCAGCGCGATGAAATGCTGTGTCATGCGGGCGTCGAGGTGCCCGCTGCGCGCCAGGTCGGCCGAGAGGCTGTCGTCCAGCAGGTTCATGCGCTGTGCCTCGGGCCAATCACGTGCCAGGGCCGCGTTGATGGGCCCGGGCGAGTGCGCCAGCGCGTGGATCAGCGCGATGCGGGTCATGCGGCGTGCAGCTTGCTCG